>CAYRYR010000046.1:0-21060 GCA_964428385.1 uncultured Methanoregulaceae archaeon | reverse complement strand
TAGTTGGAATCATGACTGGCAAATTTGAAGTGTACTGGATAAAGAAGGAGTGAATTTCGGTTCAGACTTAAAGCAATTAATTTGTAGGTCATCCTTACCATAGAGGGATACAAAAGGAAGCTTGGTGTACTAACGGGATAGAATCAATAGTAGAGAACTCAGTTGATGATTTACGTTATGATGTGCATCAGGACAAAGGAGAAAAATTTAGATTTTTAAAAGTCAGGCAATTGTGAAGTTATTGGTCAGAACTTGAGGTATGTCACTGAAACGTCATGTCGGAAAGGTATTGCTTCAGTGAAGCTGAATTCTGTTGATTTTCCAATTGTTGAGATAAAAGAATTACTTGAATCATTTTTTTTTCCAGAATCTGATCGGTAGAATCTATATATCAATTATTATATGATATATTAATTCTTTTTACTCCTGTTATTTTTAATTTTTTGAACTACTGTTACAATGGTACCATGAAATGATGATATCTTTCGAAACCATGGTTTATCAGCATTTTTAATCGTTTGCTGTTCTGAAGTATTATGTAAAAAATCAGAAGAATCAACAATCGTTTCATTTATGTTTAAAGTAGTTGTATCTTTATTTTTTCTGTTACCATGAAGAAAATAAGCAATATAACTGGTCCTATGGGATATCCTGCTGAAAATTTGTTGTATGAAATACCTTACTTTGATGATGGGTGAGAGTAAAACCGATTGTATTTTAAAATGAGATGAGTTTGTCCTGGGATCGGTATCAAAGAAAATAGTCTCGTTATTGTCACTTGATAGTGCAGCATTAATATTTTCAAGACCATGTTGAAGTATTATTTCTTTCTCTTCTGGAAGGGGTAGAATTTCTGATGAAATTTTGTCTACATGAGGATCTGATTTATTTCGTCTGAATAGTTGTAGTGCTGCAGTCATTCGTTGTAAAACGAAGGCTATTATTGGTACTTTCTGGGGTATTATTTTTTGAAGTTTGCTCTGTATTTTATTATTTTTCCTAAAAATGGAGACATTTGAGAGTTCCTGAAATGTATCAATTGTATTTGTCTCTTCTTGCTTAATTTTCTGATGAGGTAAGGATATGATGACGCGTATAACACCTGTAAAACTAATGAAAATATGATATATTATCCTGAATAATTGTCGTAATAAAACATAAATACGGCATTTTAATCGAGTATGTAGAGAAAAACGTGTATCTTTATGAGAGAATTGATCTGAATTTATTGATGTTTTAGGTTTTCTCTTAATTTTATTTTTTAATCTGGAAATTATACATTTTTTTGAGACAAGTTCTGATTCTGATGCTTGTTTCACTAGAGAATTACCAGATTCAGATTTTCTTTTTCTAAAAAAACGATATATTCTTCTTGAAACTGGAACAGAAGAAGAGAAACAATTACTGTCTATCAGCAAATTACTATTTTCTTGTTTATTTCGTTTTAATACAGATAATATTGAATTTTTTCGAAACCTATTTTTTGATAATATGTGAACATATTGTGACCGATTTTTTCTTTTTCGTACACTGAGAATATCTTTTTTTAGAAAATGTAACTTTCTATGTGTTTTAATCTCTTTTTCAATGTTAAATGAAAATTCCGGGATGTCTGTTTCTGTTTTCTTTTTATAACTGAAAAGAAATACAGAAGGTATAGTTTTTAAATACTGTTTTTTCTTTGTTATATCAACGGTATTATTACCGGAAGGCAGATTAGAATCGGTTTGTTTTTGTTTTTTTGGATCGGATAGAAACGAAAGTCTTTTTCTTAATGGTCTTGTTTCTTTACTAAGTGAAATATAAGATTTTTCATTATTATTTCTTAAAATCCGTGATGTAATACGGTGGTGAATTCTTTTATATAGTGAATTTCGAAAGAGAAGCACATGTCCTTGTCTGATGCCTGTTAAGTGAAGATTATGTCTTATATTTCTTCTCAACTCAGAACTATCCGATGTTTTTATAGGTGAAGGCCTGATACACGGTTTTTTCCGTTCAGACACCTCCAGAAAAAATGCCAGCATGGGAAATGTAAGCCATCCAAACAGGTATCCGCTCATATGTGCGAAAACATTTGTCCCACCATATTTAATGGAAGAGAGTATCACACAGACCGGGAAGAACATAACAAATGAGATAACAACAATACCGGCATGAATGGTGATAAGAGCATCACCACAGATTGTATTCTTTTTTAAGTACCTGAACATGACACTGATTATTAAAAAAAAGAGCAGACCGGCAAAAGCCCAGTTAATTCCTGAGAACCCGACACCGATTTCATAGTTTAACATACGCCCGAAATACAGGCTTAATCCTGATATGATAAATGGACCGAGGATGAATGTTAGAAAGCAACTATATTTAAAAAACTTTTTGGAAAACCGTATGGCATGGATGGGAAACAGGTAATAATTTAGAATGAGTATCGGTATGATGATAATCTCAAAATAGATGATGTTGAACATAAGATGAGATACATTCTGCAGATTATGCGCGTAATTTGAAAAGAATACACTGACCATATTTGGTGAGGAATAATTCAGATACACATACTGAAAAATAGTATATTGAGATTTTATACCTCTTAATACCGCATAATGAATTGTTATCAGAAGTATTGGGATACAGACCGGTAAGAATAGCACCCGTAGAAGATATCTGAAACCTTTTTCTTTCTGAAACCTGATAACCTCATGCCATTCAGTAGTAATAATGGCAGAAACCGTTTTTATTGCCCTGATAATCATATGTTACATCTGTATCGGTTATATGGTAAAAGAGCGAAATTTACAGGTTTTCATACCTGATTGTTCCTCTTCAAGCAAAGATATCGAGACATATCTGTTTCTCTTTTATATCAAATATATTGGATGATGGTATACGAATCAGTTCCCGCCTCTGTTTTCTTGATGATTTAGGTGTGATAAAGGATAACAAAGGATTCATTACAAATATTTACATAATTTTTTTTTCTGGCTTTCACATGTTGATAATAACAGATTTTAGATTACATACATTGTTATTGTCATGTACATTTACGATGTACAATATGGAAAAAGTGAATAATGGTCACATTCACTGTGATTGCATGTACGATACTGGATACATGTACTATTGTTCATCAGATGGAATGGCTAGGTATATGGACTGTGACTGGGTTTTTATCCCATAATATTAGAGCTTACTCGAAGAACTTTAGTCTCTATATTTGGCAGTTCCTCTCCTGATGCCATCTTCTGATAGTGAAGATTTGTTACCTGTAGTGGTAATGTTATTTTTTTGGTAGTTGTTTCACCTTTTTTCAGAGTCCCTATATCGATGTTACCTGTAGTCATCCTATATTCTGGTTGATCAGGAGGAGTGCTCAGGAGGGTTAGGAGAGAGAGATCATAGGCGTTATTTGTCCCGGTATTTGTGATAGTAATGATACTGTCATAGGTAATAATCTGTTCAGTTTTATCTGCAGATACCAGTTCTGTAACTGCATTCATCTCGATATTTGGCTCGCCATATGAAAAACAGCCAGTTGTCAGTATTAGAATTATGCAGATTAAAATAAGATAATAATAAAGGAAAAATCGGTTTCTTTTCATGGATTTCATCTGGAAACATTCCTGGTTCTTGGTATTTACTAAGTGCATCTGAATGTAATATCCTTGTATCGGTGTACAATAATTCTGTAATTATTTGATATTCCGATAATGAAGCTAAAAAGCGTTATATTATGAGATGTTTTATGGAATCGTGACAGATCTGGCTTTTATCCTGTACGATGCACATAGTACACGTATAAGATGAGGAAAAAATCTCAGTCTCATTGCGTGGAATCTATTGTTATGGTGCTATCCCCCTCTCCTGATAATTGGGATATCCTGACTTCAGCATCAAGAAGGCGCTGTTCACACAATTTAATGAGGGTAGTTCCCTGTTCATACAGAGCAATACTTGCCTCAAGTGTTGTCTCACTATCTTCGATTTGGCGTACAATTTCTTTCAACTCTGAAATTAGTTCTTCATATTTTTTCATGAGGTCTCACCATCTGGATTGTGGCATCTGCAGTGCCGTCAGCAAAATAAAGTCTGACTGAATCTTTCTTTTCAATAGCAGATATACTTCTGATAATTTCTTCTCCTTTCTGCACGATGCTATAGCCCCGGGAAAAGAGGGCCTTTGGATTCATATGGAATAGAAGGTTGCTAATAGATGCAAGTTCGGTTTCTCTCTCTTTTATACGCCTGTTCTGACTCATAATCAGGCGTTCGCTCTGTGCATAGAGATAATTCCTGCGTTCAGGGATTTTATACATAAGGATTCTGACCGGACTCTTTGCAAGTATCTGTGCATGTATCTCTCTGACTGCCATACGTCTCCCGGTTATTTGCATATTTTGAGATCTGTCCATCCTGTCACTGATATCAACAAGCTCCTGTTGTTTCTCGTTGAGCATCTGTTTCATACCATGCAGGGTCAATCGTTCTCTCAGGGTGTTTAAGTGGTAATATGCATCTTCATACTGTTTCATCAGATGATGGTTCAGGATTCTTTTTTGCATTTTCAGAGTGTGTAATTCCTGTTTTCTATCCGGAACACAGATCTCAGCTGCATGAGATGGAGTTGATGCGCGTCGGTCTGCAACAAGATCAGTAAGTGTGATATCTACCTCATGTCCGATTGCACTTACAATAGGAGTTACACAGCCAGCTACAGCTCTGATGAGATCGGGATGATTAAATGGGAAGAGATCTTCAAAACTACCGCCACCGCGTGCAATAATAATGACATCGACACGTTTATCGAGATTATGGAGTGCCTGTATGATTTCAGTATGTACTCCCTCACCCTGAACCGCAGTCGGTGATAGGATTATTTCCACAGGATATCTGCATGCAATAACGTTTTTAATGTCATGCAGGACAGCTCCTGTACTGGATGTTATTACTCCCACCCGCTCCGGATACAGTGGCAGATCTTTTTTTCTCTCTTCTGAAAACAAGCCTTCTTCCTGTAATTCTCTCTTCCATTTTTCAATGAGGATGAATTTCTCACCGATACCAGTAGGGCGCATCTGGGTAACAATGAGTGAGTATGCACCATGAGGAGCATAATTTTCAATTGTTCCATAAGCCTCAACCATCTGACCGTTTTGTGGTGTAAATCTGGTATATCGGGCATATCCTTTCCACATTTTACAATCAAGAATGGCAGTTTTTTCGGATTCTACATCTGAAAGGGAGAAGTACCGGTGTCCTGACCGGTGATGATTATAGTTTGTGATCTCGCCCCTGACCCAGATTCCGTTCAGATCCGGAACATCCAACAGCCTGGAAATTAAGGTAGTTACTTCACCGACAGTACAAATCCTGCTCTCACCTGAATTAGGCTGTTTTGCAGTTGTCCACGCATCAAGGGTTGTACTGTGGGATTTTTGCATCACACTAATGTTACTCTGCACATAAAAAATAATGATATGGTTTACATTGCAGCATCAAGCATGTTTCTTCATGAGATGAACCTTGAAGATATTTTTGTACTTATTTCTCGTGCAGGGCTGGATTCTGTAGAGTTCTGGCTAGAAACTCCAGATTTCTGGTTGCGTGGTCTGTCAGAGTCTTATTTTTCAACATGTTTTAATGCATATCAGTATCTCTCTCCTCTGTCAGTTCATGCTCCTGTACTGGATCTTAACCCCTGTTCAATCAATCCGGATGTTGCAGAGATCTCGATAAAATGGACCAGGCATGCAATATCATTTGCCGATTCCATTGGTGCTTCTGTATGTACGATTCATCCTGGAAGAAGAACTGCTCATCGTCGGGCTGGAACCGCTGATTATCAACGTCTTTCTTATCTTTTGGAATCAATAGAACCGGTATCAGTCAGTAGCTCATGTAAGGTTGCCATTGAGAATATGGAACCAAAGATTAATGCTCTCTTGCATACGCCTGAACAGATGGTAGAATGCCTTGATTTACACCCCTGGTTATATTGCACCATTGACATCTGTCATGCCCTTTCAAATGGAAATCCTAATGACGTGAAAGATTTTATTGATCAGTGCAAGGGAAGAATTGCAAACATTCATCTGTCGCGTCCTGGAACATACGGCCTACATCAGCCGGTCGCAGGTGATCCGGTCATTAAAAACCTGCTTTTTTATCTCAGTGATACCGGCTATAATGGATTAATAACCTCTGAAATTAATGACCTGACTGCAGGGATTACTCTTGATGCCTCTCAAAAATTGAATATTTTACAAAAGGAAGTACAATTTATCAGAACTATATTTTCTGGAGAATAATTATTACCAGATAAAGGTACACGTTAGTGCATACTTTGAATAATATTCATAGATATGTAGTGCCTGTGTGATATTCTGATGATAGAAAACTATATTCTGATTGTTCTTTCAATCATCTGCTTTGTATTATCAGCATTTTTTTCAAGTTCAGAAGTTGCTCTTTTCTCGATTACACGTGCAAGGGTACGAACACTGGTAAATGAAGGCAGAAAAGGAGCTCAAGCTCTTGCTACATTAAAAGCAGATCCTGATCGGTTTCTCATAACAATATTGATTGGCAATAATATTGCCAATGTAGCAGCAGCATCAATGGCAACGGCGATAGCAATTGGAATCTTTGGTGCTACCGGTCTTGCAATAACGATAGCTACATTTGTAGTTGTTATTCTAATGTTGGTTTTTGGAGAGATTGGGCCTAAGATGTATGCAACACGGTATACGAATCAACTGGGTCTTGCTGTTTCTCCTTCAATTCTCTTTCTTTCAAGGATATTTTCTCCTGTTATATGGCTTTTTAACCGGGTAGCATACTCAGTATCCGGGGGAAATCCATTTTCTCATCATTTGGTGACAGAAGAAGAAATCCGGGAATGGATTGATGTTGGGAAGGAAGAAGGTACAATTGAGCAGGATGAACAGGAGATGCTTTACAGCGTTCTTGAATTTGGTGATACCACGGTTAGAGAGGTGATGACACCCCGAATTGATGTCGTCATGATAGAAGATACAAAATCACCTGAAGATGTACTTACCATCTTTCATGAGACCGGATTTTCTCGTTTGCCAGTCTATCATGAGTCGATTGATGCAATTGTTGGTGTGCTAAATATCAAGGATGTATTCCATAGCGTATTAGATCCTTCTAAGGATCTTCCGATTACTTCTCTGACTTCAGAACCGTTCTTTGCTCCTGATACCAAAAAAATTGATGATCTTCTGCGTGAAATGCAGCGAAAAAAGGTACACCTGGTCATCGTCCTTGATGAGTATGGCAGCTTTGTGGGCATTGCATCGATTGAAAATGTGTTAGAAGAACTTGTAGGCGATATACTGGACGAATTTGATACTGAAGAACCAGAACTACTTTTAATTCATGAAGGGGTATACTCAGTAGATGCCAGAATGTGGGTTGATGATTTAAATAAGGAACTGGATCTTCACCTTCCCATATCTGAAGGCTATGAAACGATTGCAGGTCTTCTAATTGATAATCTGGGACATATTCCAAAAGTGGGAGAGAGTATTAAACTCGTTGATCATGGGATACGGCTCAATGTGCTTCATATGAAAGGAAAACGCATTTTACGAATAAAATTATTGATTGAACGCAAAATATCCAATCAGGATCAGTTCTGAAGTGTATGGGTAATCAGATGAAAAAGATTATTGTTCTTGCATCAGGAAGAGGTTCAAATTTTCAGGCTATCGTAAAAAAGATACAAGACAGGTACATTCCTGCGCGATGTGTCGGACTCATTACTGATAATCCCAAAGCGTCTGTAATTGATATCGCAAAAAATGCAGATATTCCTGTCTTTATTATTGACTATGCAACGTTTCCGGATAAGACTGTATATGAAGCGGAATTGATAACCCTGATGAAAGAATTATCTCCTGATTTTATTGTTCTTGCCGGATATATGAGACTTCTGGGTGATACCATTGTACAGAGATTTCATGATAAAATACTCAACATTCATCCGGCATTACTTCCTTCCTTTCCTGGTTTACATGCACAGGAACAGGCAATTGCATATGGTGTGAAGATTGCGGGATGTACAGTTCATTATGTGACCGAAGAGATGGATGGCGGTCCTGTAATCATTCAAAGGGTAGTACCGGTTCTTGATGATGACGATTCCGAACAACTTTCTGCGCGTATTCTCCTTGAGGAGCATATCGCATTTCCAGAAGCTTTAAAACTTGTATGTGAAGGCAGAATAGAGAAAAGGGGTAGGATTGTAAAAATTAAGGGTCAAGGATAACCACATATGGGGTCACGCGGACGCAAACCGACACGGAAAAATATTGCCCGTGAACGGATAGAAATTCTTTTTTATCAGGCTGAAAGGTTTGCAAAAGAAGATCTCTCTCTTAGTAATCAATGTGTACAACGTGCACGACAGATTGCAATGAAAGAGCGGATACGCCCTGGTCCTGCATACACGAGAAGATACTGCAGGCGGTGTTATGGTTATTTCATTCCAGGACTGACAAGTCGCACGCGGATAAACCGGGGGAAAGTGACAATAACATGTCTTCAATGTGGTTTTCAGAGAAGATATCATGTACAAAAGAAAGGTGATAAAAATGAAAAAAAATAAGATTTCTCCTACCAAATCCGGGTTTCAGGATCTTAAACCGACAATATGGATTGGGAGATCTGGTATCTCTGAAAATATTGTCAATGAGATCAAAAACCAGGTAAAGTTACGTAAGGCAATAAAAGTAAAATGGTTACAGAGCGCGGAGGTAAATCCTGATGAGATTGCAGAGATAACCAAAACTGCGCTTTTACAGGTGCGTGGGCATACATTCATTCTGGGGGATCGGTCAATGTATGCAAAAAAAGCGTGAACCAGAAATATATAATAAAGCAGCATCCCTATAAATAGAGACTATCATTTCGTAAGTGTGAGTTGACAACCGATGACAACAGTATATGATGTCCCTGCTGACAGACTTATTTCACGTGTAGCAGAGGAACTGAAAGGTAGATCAGAAATTGAGGCACCTGAGTGGGCAACCTTTGCCAAGACTGGTGCACACAAGGAAATGCCACCAGAAGATCCTGACTGGTGGTATACCCGGACAGCAGCAGTACTCAGGCGCGTCTATGTTGACGGACCGGTAGGTGTAGAGAGATTACGCTCAGTGTATGGTGGAAAGAAGGACTGTGGTTCCAAACCATCACGTTGGGTGAAAGGCAGTGGGTCTGTCATAAGAAAAGCCCTGCAGCAGTTAGAAGCTGCAGGCTTTGTAATTCATGATAAGACCGGCAGGAAAATATCACCACAGGGAACATCGTTCCTTGATGGTGTTGCCTACTCAATTGAGAAAGAGAAGACGACAGAATAATAAAAAACAAGGTAAACAGGATGGGTAACGACGAACTAGCTGAATTACGCAGAAGACGGATGGCCGAGATGCAGGATCAGGCATCCACGCAGGCAGACGAAGCAGCGCGTCAGAAACAACAGGAAGCACAAGTTCAGATGGCGCTGATGCAGATATTAGAGCCAGAGGCCCGGGAACGCTTAAACGCAATTAAACTAACCCGTCCTGATTTTGCATCATCTGTAGAACAACAATTGATATCGCTTGCCCAGAGTGGAAGAATATCAAAGAAGATAACGGATGAACAGCTCAAAGCGATGTTGCAACAGGCAACACCGCAAAAACGCGAATTTCACATTCGAAGAAAAGGATGAAAGCTGGTATTCTGTTTAGTGGAGGCAAAGATAGTTCACTTGCTGCAATCATGCTCTCGCGTGATTATGAAGTTGAACTCAATACTTTTGTCTTTGATGCACAGCATGGGATTTCATCCATTGAATGCGCTGCAGAAGCATTGGGTCTCCCCCTTATCAAACGGGTATTTATTGATGGTCTGATGGATGAGGTTATTGCTATGATAATTAGATGTGGATTTGTGAATGATGCTATAAATATGGTACATCGGTCAGCTCTACGTGTAATGGCAGAGATCTATGACGTTATTGGTGACGGAACACGATTACAGGATCGGGTACCGATGCTTACAAGATCTGAAACACAATCACTTGCAGACACCTATGGATGTTCCTATGTTCGTCCTCTTCTTGGATTTGGAAAACGTGAAGTACAACGACTTGCAGATAAGTATCTTGTTGTAATGTACGGTGAGACTGGTGAAATTATGAATGGTGATTATGAGGGTGAGATACGGTATGCTTTGCATAAACAGGGTTTCTCTGTAGGTGATCTCTTTCCTCCTGCTCATCAGCAGTCACTGGTCATTGGAAAACAGTAACAGGGATTTTCATGAGTAAATTAACCAAAGGCAGAAAAATCCGCCTATCAAAGAAGACTCAGCAGAACCGACGTGTTCCCCAGTGGGTCATGATTAAAACAAACCGGAAGGTTTCAACCCATCCGAAACGAAGAAACTGGCGCCGAAACACGTTAAAGGTGTAATATGACAAATAAATTAAAAGAACAGGTTTATGTCATCCCTCTCAGCACTGCAAAACGTGCTCCACGCTGGAAACGAAGTAAGACTGCCATGATTGATATCAGGAAATTTCTGGCTCGTCATATGAAGAGTGAAGATGTCAAACTTGATATGGGAATAAATGAGCACGTCTGGAAGCGAGGTGGCCAGAGGCCTCCGTCACGGATTCGTATCCGTGCAATGAAGTTTGAAGACGGGCAGGTTCAGGCGGAACTTGCTGAGGAGTAAGATGGACCAAACGGTCTCATTTACAGGCGATCCACACATTGGCGTTTTCACACGTGTATTTGAAGATGTAGCAATTGTACCTCCGGAAGCAGGTGAAGAATACACAGAAAAGGTACGTAAAAACCTTTCAGTGGAAGTTATTCAGATAACGATTCAGGGAAGTCCGATTGTCGGTTCTCTCATTGCCGGAAACAGCAATGGATTTGTTGTTACCGGTCTTATTAGAGATGAAGAGTTAGAGGCCCTTGAAGAATGGCGTGATCTGCTTCTCCTTGAGGAGGGAATGAATGCAGCTGGGAATATCATTCTTGCAAATGATAGCTTTGCTGCAGTTCACCCTGAGATGGATTCCGCTCTAGTACAGGAGATTGGTTCATTTCTCGATGTCCCGGTTATCAGACTAACTCTTGGTGGAATAAAAACGGTTGGTATGGCTGGTGTTGCAACCAATAATGGTGTTATCATAAATCCACGGGCAACCCCAGGAGAGATAGCAGCGATAGAGAAGGTAACTGATCTTCCTATTGGGGTTGGGTCGATTAATATGGGCAATGCGCTAGTAGGAACCGGTCTCATCGCCAATTCACATGGATATATTGCTGGTAATGAGACGAGCGGGTATGAACTTGGGAGAATTGAGGATATTTTTCGATTTTATGAGTGAATTACTATGGAATATAAAGAATATGAGATTATTGGAACATTCCAGGAAAAAGATACCTGGAAGCCCTATACAAAGATTGTAACTGCACCAAATGAGAACCAGGCTAAAGAGCGTATCTTTACTCAAATTGGAAGCAAGCATCGGTTAAAACGACCCTATATCACTATCACATCTGTTAAAGAATTATCAGGTGAGTAAGATTATGTCACCGGTCGATCCCCGAGAGGTCCAGTCTCTTCAGGTTTATCTGAATGAATATTCACAACAGGCAGAGTTACTGACCCGTCAGCTCTCATTACTGGAAGAAGGTGTACGTGAAGGGAATGGCGCTATTGAATCTCTTACAGCGATAAAGGAAACAGATAGGGGGATCGTGCTGCTTCCACTT
The DNA here is from genome assembly GCA_964428385.1 of uncultured Methanoregulaceae archaeon. Lineage (GTDB taxonomy): Archaea > Halobacteriota > Methanomicrobia > Methanomicrobiales > Methanospirillaceae > JAFGOM01. The sequence continues at coordinate 9,262 of CAYRYR010000046.1, read as the reverse complement.
GGAGGTGGAGTTAATGCCAGGGTCAGGATTGTTGATTCTGATCGTTTTCTGGTAAATATCGGTGCAGAAGTTGTTGTTTCTAAATCATCAGAAGAATCTGTGAGTTTCTTACAGGAACGAATAACTGAGATGAATGCCTCATACAAGAAGGTATCAGAAGCATTGAGCCGGCTTCAGTCACAAATTCGTGACATCTCAAACCGACTTGAATATTTATATCAGCAGTCACAAGAAGAACAGGGACGTCGACAGGGTGTCCCTGGAAACGCGGCAAAGGTCCGTCCACCCCGCTAATGAAGGAGTTCTGATGTTTCAGGGACTAAAAAAAAAGTTCTCTTCAGTCAGAAAGACAATAGGAAAAAATATTGAGGAGATTGATTCCCCTGGGCCAGGTTGTGATGATTACTTATCAGGCGAGAATCATGTCCATGGTATCAGTACTGCTGATGATGGACCGATATCAGATACTGTCGATGAACAATCTTCATCAGTTAGTCGGGAAAAACCGTCTTTTTTAGAGAAGGTTTCTACTCTGGTCAAAGATCGGGAATTTATCATCTCTGCAAAGAATCTTGATGAACCACTTTTTGAACTGGAAATGGTTCTTTTGGAGAGTGATGTAGCTCTTCTGGCAACTGATGCGATAATTGCTCATGTCAGGAAAGATCTCCAGGGTTCCAAAAGAAAGATAGGACATTCTATCGACGACGTTGTTACGACATCACTTTCAGATGCTTTACTCAGTGTTCTTGGTGATGGTTTTGATCTCATCGGATACATTACTACCCATGAACATCCGATAAAAATTCTCTTCACCGGAGTAAATGGAACTGGAAAAACAACTTCAATTGCTAAAGTTGCTAATTTTCTTTTAAAAGAAGGGTTTTCAGTTGTCCTTGGTGCAGGTGATACCTTTCGTGCGGGAGCTATTGAGCAGATTGATGTCCATGGTGAAAGGCTGGGTCTGAAAGTAATTCAACATCTGGAAGGATCAGATCCATCAGCAGTACTTTTTGATACTGTTGCATATGCAAAAGCACATGGTATTGATGTTGTTTTAGGAGATACAGCCGGAAGGTTTCATAATAAAGCAAATTTGATGAACCAGCTTGCAAAGATTCGGAGGGTTATCAATCCGGACCTGATATTATATGTAGATGAAGCAGTTGCAGGGAATGATGCGGTTATCAGAGCTAAGGATTTTGCAGAGACAGTTGGTATTGATGGAATAGTGCTTACGAAAGTTGATATGGATCCCAAGGGAGGAGCTGCAATATCGATTGCGTATGCAGTTAAAAAACCACTTGTCTTTATTGGGACGGGACAGGGATATGATGATATCATGTTGTTTGATCCAGATTCTGTTGTACAGGAACTTCTTTCTGGTGATGTCTGATGCTTGAGGGTCTTGGAAGCAACCTTAAGGATGCTCTAAAAAAGCTGGCTGGAAAGACAGTCATAGACAAAGTAGCAGTTGATGAACTGGTAAAAGATCTTCAACGTGCTCTTATTCAGGCTGATGTCAATGTAAAACAGGTGATGCAGCTCTCTCAGGCGATTAAAAAACGTTCTCTGGATGAAGAACCACCAAGAGGGACAACAGTCAGGGAGCATGTGTTACGCATTGTCTATGAGGAACTGGTAAAACTGGTAGGAATGCCAGTTGAGATCAATCTTTCCCATCAGATAATATTGATGGCCGGGTTACAGGGGAGTGGAAAGACAACCTCAGTTGCCAAGATCGCCAGATATTTTCAGAGAAAGGGGATAAAGACTGGTGTTATCTGTGCAGATACATTTCGTCCCGGTGCATATAAACAAATAAAAACGCTCTGTGATAAGGTTCATGTTCCCTGTTTTGGCGATCCTGATGAGTCTGATGCCCGGGTTATTGTAAAGGCAGGACTTGAACAATTAAAAGGAATAGAAATACTCCTTATTGATACTCAGGGCAGACATGCACTAGAGGATGAACTGATTCAGGAGATAATAGACCTGAATGCAATTACCCATGCAACTCACCGTTGGCTGGTGATTGATGCTGCTCTCGGGCAACAGGCCCGGGATCAGGCTCGCCGGTTTCATGAAGCTATTGGAATAGATGGCGTCATCATCACGAAGATGGATGGAACTGCAAAGGGTGGCGGAGCACTATCTGCAGTGGGGGAGACCGGGAGTGGAATTGTATTTGTCGGGATGGGTGAGACCATTGAAGATCTGGAATGGTTTGATCCTGATGGATTCATCTCCCGGCTTTTAGGCATGGGTGATATTAAGGCCCTGGTTGAGCGTGTACAGGAAAGTATCAAAGAAGATGAATTTGATCCAAATGCCATGATGTCTGGCAAATTCAGTCTCCGTGATATGTATAAGCAACTGGAAGCAGTCAATAAAATGGGTCCCTTAAAGCAGGTGATGAGTATGTTGCCTCTTGGAGGGATGGATGTACCTGCTGAAGCACTGGATGTCACTGCAAATAAGATGGGGCGTTATCGTATCATTATGGATTCAATGACTTCAGAAGAGCTTGATGATCCATCGGTGATAAGCGGGCCACGGGTCCACCGGATTGCGAGGGGTGCTGGTGGTACCCCTGAAGAAGTCAGAGAACTTCTCAAATATTATAAGACAATGAAACGTGCATTTAAAGGATTGAAAGGCGGAGATAAAAACATCCAGCGTCTGATGAAGCGCTTTTCCCGCGTATCCTGATTATGATTTACTTTGCCGTAATAGGTCATAATGCCTGTACAAACGGTGACTTTCGTCTGACTGATCTTCCCGGTGGAGCGGGTAGAATGGATCTTCTCTGCCGGTGTGTTTCAGCCTCTCTCTTTCTTTCTCATGGTATCAGAAAGGATGTAATCTGTTATCTTCTGTTATTAGGAAAACCCGATGCACCAAAGACGATTCGGTTTGATGGTTCTTGTGTGAAGTATCTCAGTCCGGATGAACGCAATATTGCATCACATATCCAAAAGGCGCTCTCAATGCCATGTGGTTCACTCTTTCGTGAATCCTCTCCTGGTATCGCAGTCAGACGAGGAGGACTTATTGAATTACTGTCTGAGCATCAGTTTGTTATTCTTGATGAGGGAGGTGAAGATGTTCGCATGGACGATAATGCAATGAGATATGATAGTTATCTCCTTAGCGATCATGGCAATTTTACATCTGAAGAAGAAGAAAAGGTAAAAGACCTTTTTAGGATATCACTGGGTCCCTGTGTAGTGCATGCAGATCATGCTATCGTCCTTTTACATAATGAACGTGATCGTGCAGTATGTGTATTAAAAGGATGACAAAACCTGGTCTTTTGGGATAATCAGGGTCTCTTTCTTTATACCGGAAATAATATGATATCTCCTAATCTTTGAATATACACCCGAATACAAGATATGTGTGGAATAAGTGGTTTTTCTTGGAATGATACAGGTCTCATTGACGAGATGAACAGAGTTAATCGGTTCAGGGGACCAGATGCAGAGAACCGGTTCTGTGATGATACCGTATCTCTAGGTCACACCCGTCTTTCCATCATTGATCTCAGTGACCGGGGTCTTCAGCCAATGAAGAATGAGGATGGCTCTCTTATTCTGGTATACAATGGTGAGATCTATAATTTTATGGAGATACGCACTGAATTGGTTAAGCAAGGTCATAAGTTTAAGAGCAATACCGATTCAGAGGTTATCCTTCATGCATATGAGGAATATGGACTCTCATGTCTTGATATGTTCAATGGAATGTGGGCTTTTTGTCTCTACGATACACAAAAAAAGCAGTTTATCCTCTCTCGTGACCGGTTCGGTGTCAAACCTCTGTACTATTATACTGATGGTAACCGGTTCATCTTTTCTTCGATGATATCAGCGCTTTTTGTGCATGACATAAAAAGAGAAGCAGATACCTCTGCGGTTATGAACTATCTTGCATTCAGTCTGGAAGATCATGATGAGACTACGTTTTATGCCGGTATAAGAAAAGTACCTCCCGGACATACTCTGATATATGATATACAGAATCGAAACTCCACTGTCAGGGTGTGGTATCAGCCAAAAAAGAAACCTGCACCAACACATGATGAGGTTAAAGAGACTTTTAAAGAGGCGGTCAGACTCCGGACAGTTTCTGACGTTCCTGTAGGTGTTTGTCTCTCCGGGGGAGTGGATTCATCAGCCATAGCATGTATATTACATACCATTCTCCCATATCCATTTACAACGTATTCTTTTGCAGTACCCGGGCATGCATCAGATGAGACTCGTTTTATCAGGGCTGTCAGTGAGGTAATAACGGCTGAACAGATTTTTACTGGATTTGGCAGTGATACTTTTATTGATGACTTTATAGAGTTTATTCGTGCCCAGGAAGAACCGGTCACTGGATTTGGGCCTTATGCTGAGTACAGGGTTATGAAGGTTGCACATGAACATGGTGCAAAGGTTCTGTTAAACGGTCAGGGAGGCGATGAGATCTATGCAGGATATGAATATTATTTTGCATGGTATCTCTATGAACTCATTATAAAAGGAAATATTATACGATTTGTTTCAGAATTGGTTCTTTGTCTGAAACATTTTAAGAGTATTTTAGTGGTACAGATGTTAATCGGTTTTTTTATTCCGACCTTTCTGCTCGCACGAATTTTCCGGTTATATTCACTCCCCTGGCTTAATCATCAGCTTGTAACAGATACATGCCAAAAAGATCCACGATGGAGACGTTTATCTCTTCGGGATGGCCTTTCATTAACTCTGCATGCTACGGCGATTCCTCATCTTCTCAGATGGAGTGACAAGAGTTCAATGCGATGGAGCATTGAGTCACGACTTCCATTTCTTGATGTACACGTTGTTGAACAGGCACAGGCTATACCATCCTATCAGAAGCTTAAGGATGGCAGAACGAAAGTAATGTTTAGAAAGAGTATGGAAGGAGTTATTCCTGATGATGTACAAAAAAGACGTGATAAAATTGGCTTTTGTACTTCAGGCGCCGATTTTTTCAGACGTGAAACCATAGCTTCTTTTATCACGGAGATCATGTTATCTCCATCATTTCAGAGCAGGCCATACTGGCGAGCGGACCGGGTAGAGAGTCTGGTAGCAGATCATATGGCAGGGAAAGACAATGCAAAGAGTATCTTTAAACTGGTATCGCTTGAATTATGGTTACGGGAGTTTATTGATGAAGACAGGCCGGTCAATGAAACGGTGGTAAGACGGTATGAGTGATGAAAAGAATGAAAACACGCCCGACGGTTCAGCAGTGACAATGACCGACCTCTATCGGGGAATAGAAGAGTATGGAGATATCTGTGATCACTGCCTTGGCAGGTTCTTTGCGAAACGAAGTTTTGGTTTATCAAATGACGAACGTGGCAAAGCCATCCGGATTAGTGCTGCTTTACAAGATAATATACCATATGTTCAACCAGAGGATCCATGCTGGATATGTGGGAATTTTTTTGATACTTCCGCTACATGGGCAGAACGTGTCAAAACGTCTCTTATAGGAATAGATTGTAAAACGTTTCTGATGGGATGCCGCATTCCTCCTCTTATCAGTGAGAGTGAGGAGATGATATGGAGTGATTTTAGTCTTGTCGATCCTGAACCGCTTAAATCAGAGGTGAATCGGGAGATTGGCAAACAGGTAAGCCTGCTTACCGGTCTGGAAGTTAATTTTACTGATCCTGATGTTGTTGTATTACTTGATATTCCCGGAGATCAGGTTGAAGTTCAGATAAGGCCGCTATTTTTCTATGGACGGTATCTCAAGTATGAACGTGGTATTCCACAGACACACTGGGATTGCAGGCATTGCCGGGGCGCCGGATGCGAGATCTGTAACGGGACAGGCAAACAGTATGCAGATTCAGTAGAAGAACTGATTGGTCGGCCTGTTATGAGACTATGTAATGGGTCAGATGCTATCCTCCATGGGGCTGGTCGGGAGGATATAGATGCGGTGATGATTGGTTCAGGAAGACCCTTTATCATGGAAATATCCACTCCTTATATCAGGAATATTTCTTTAGATGATTTAGAGAAGGCGATTAATACTGATGCACAAGGTCGTGTGGCAGTTACTGGTTTACGGTGGAGCGCACGAAGAGAGGTGGAAACCCTTAAAGCCAGCAAGGGGCATAAAAGATACAGGATTCTGGTCGATATAGATGGGTCTGTGCCCCAGGATGCCCTTATTCAGGCGACAGATCAACTAAAAGGCACTGAAATACAGCAGCGCACCCCAACCAGGGTAGCGCACCGCAGGGCAGATAAAATCCGGAAGAGAATGGTTCTTGATGTTACCTGTAACAGGGTGGAAGGCAATCTCCTTGAGATTGAAGTCCTTGGTGAAGCAGGATTGTACATCAAAGAACTGATTTCCGGAGACGGGGGCAGGACTACACCCAATCTTTCCGATATCCTTGGCTGTCCGGCACGAGTAATACAACTTGATGTTGTACAGGTAGAAGGAATGAACGAGGAGGAATGAACTATGGCACATCACAATGGTCCACGTAAAAAGACACGATATAAACTCAAAAAAAGCTTAAGGGAACGCGGTGTTCTACCTGTAACACGGGTAATTCAGAAATTCGAGATGGGTCAGAAGGTACATATTGTATTAGAACCCAGCATTCAGAAAGGAATGCCTGGCCGACGTTTTCATGGGAAAACAGGAACTGTTATTGGTAAACGTGGGCGCGCGTGGATTGTTGAGGTTCCTGATGGGAATGCAACAAAGGTTGTTATATCCAGACCCCAGCATTTAAGACCTCAACAGTACTAAATACACGAGTGAGATACCCGTATGAAGATAAAAGGCGTTATTCGTGAAGATTTAATTACGCTCCCTGAGCTTCGAGAAGAGTTACTCACTATCGAGTCTTCCCGCCTTGAGAAGGAGAAAGAGATGTCGTATGAGTTTCGCAGGAGTATTGAGCATGCGAATCAGATGGCTCATTCATCACGGGAAAAATCAAAAGAATTGGTGGAGATACTTCAGAAACTTGAAAAAGTCTCTCCTGAAGTTGCATTCAGGCTGGTTAATACGATGCCACGAACCAAAGATGAGGTACGGGCGATATTTACCAAAGATAAGTATGCTCATACAGCAGAAGAGATTGAAGCCATCATTGAGCTTATAATCACCCACTACTAATATTCAGAAAGGAGAGGAAAGATGCGTTCGGAGAAGAAGGAAGTAAATGCTATCGTACTGGATGTATTACCGAACGGTTATTCCAATGATCGCCGTCCGATATACAAACGGGATCCCATCATTCAGGCAGTAGGGATAGAACAGTTTAAACTTCTGGAACTGATTCCAAAGACTGTTAACATAGATATCGGAGAGCTGGTCTATATTGGCAGTGAACAGAGAGAGAAGATTGAACGGGTGAAACGACGGCTGCGATATGATGAACTGACACATGGTTCTGTTCAGGAACTTCCCTTTGTGGTGGAACGGATTGTAAAGGATAGAGAACCTGAGTATGTGGATTATTATAATAAATCCCATTCTATTACTCCAAAACTTCATATGTTACATCTCCTTCCGGGAATTGGTAAGAAACTTATGTGGGAAATTCTTGAAGAGCGGGAAAAAAAGCCATTTGAGAGCTTTGAAGAAATATCTGCAAGAATTAAGGCGATACCTCATCCTGATAAGATGATAACCAACCGGATCCTCGAGGAGATTAAGGATCCGGAGATCAAGTATCATGTCTTCACATCAAAATGAAGGCACGGCTGGATCAACATTTTTTAACGGATAAACGAGCAGTTTCCCGTATTGCAGATATTCTTGATCTCTCTGATCGTGATGTTCTTGAGATCGGACCTGGTACAGGTCTTTTAACCCGGGCATTATTGGAACGGGGAGCTAGGGTTACTGCAATTGAACTGGATAATTATCTGGTTAGTGTCTTACATAACACGTTTAAGGATGAGATAGCAGAAGGAAGATGCACGATTATCGCAGGGGATGCCGCAAAGATGGATCTTCCTGTTTCTGAGTATGTGATTGCAAACTTACCGTATTCTGCCTCCTCAAAGATAACATTCAGGCTGCTGGAGACTACGTTTACTGACGCCATCCTGATGTACCAGAAAGAGTTTGCTGATCGGATGATGGCACCGGTTGGCAGCCGTTCCTGCGGGCGTCTTTCAGTGATGGTACAGACTTTTGCACGAGTAAGTCATTGTTTCTCTCTCCCTCCCGGATGTTTTACACCTCCTCCGCAGGTTCGCTCCTCGGTTGTCTGGTTACAGCCTCGCCCACCACTCTTTTTCATTCATGATTATGATATCTATGATGAACTGGTTCGAACACTATTTTCAAAACGCAGAAAGACGATACGGTCAATCATTCGGCATGCACAGAGTTCCTTTGATGAATGTGTGGTGACAGAACTCGTAGAGAATCTGAATGATGAGATCCTCAATCTCCGTCCGGAAGAATTATATTTAGAGGATTATGCAACAATTGCAAACAGCATCTATGATATCAGAGCAGGTCTATCAGCCGGAAGCTGACACCTGGCTTTTGGCAGCTGCAGTCAGTGAGGAGATTTGCGGTGCCGATATGATTTTAGAGGTAGGCACTGGCAGTGGTGAGATTGCTGCCGGTATTGGTGAAGTATCATCAGGTATGGTTATTGCAACTGATATCAATCCACATGCTGTACGGGCTGCAAGAAAACGTGGGGTTGATGTTGTGAGAACTGATATCTGTCAATGTTTCTCATGCCGTTTTGATATTATCATATGCAATCCTCCTTATCTTCCAACGCTCCCTGATGAGCGGATTGATGACTGGTTTGAGTATGCTCTTGACGGGGGAGAGAATGGACGTGTCTTTATCGAAAGATTTCTAGCCAATATATCTTCATATCTGGTAGATACAGGGAAAATCTTCCTTCTTATCTCATCACTTACCGGAGTGGCAGCCTGTGAAAAACTTTTTTGCTTATATGGTTATTCCTATGCAATGGTTGCTTGTGAGGCGGTGGAAGGGGGAGAGTCTCTGATGGTATATCGTTTACAACGAGCACCAGTCCAGTAAAACAATTATTTTTAATCGGCAGGCTGGGGATTTAGATGTCACCTCAATATAGGGGTTTTATCAGGCTTTTTTTGCTCGCAATTTTTGATGTGTTAGTTATTTTAGGAATCCAGGGGCAAATAAAGGGAAAAAATTGTGGGACATACATTATATTCAGGTCACTGGATGGTAATATCAGAATACA
>CAYRYR010000045.1:0-22096 GCA_964428385.1 uncultured Methanoregulaceae archaeon | reverse complement strand
CTAATTTGTCTCAATTAGGATGGTAACAAATTAGCAATCTCCGAAAGTCATGTATCAGACTATCATTACAAACATTATATTAAAATCCTATCTGCATAACACCTATAAAAAATAATTAACATCAAAGGAAAAAAGTGAGTGCCAAAAATCAAAGTATTATAAGGGAATACAAATCGTAAGGTAAGTCTCAATAAATTGAAGATGAAAGAGAAAAAATGCATTTTCTGATACAAGATAGTATCAGATTATCCTCTTTTCTGATTATTCTGCTATTTTTTCTGCAGGTTTGCATGACCATTCAGATGTATATCCAAACCCAATTATACCATAGATAATTGCAAAGATACCAGCTACCTGAACGAGAATTGGAAGACCAAATAGTGCAGGTGTCATTAAAACGAGCATACCAAAGAGTATTCCTATAATTCCTGATAAAATGAGAAGCATTTTTCCAGATCCATCAATGCCTCCGGTGAATGCAAATACAATATCAAAGATGCCACTCACAAAGGCCCAGGCACCAATGAATAAAAAGATAGCAGCTCCCATTACAAAGGGATCGGTAATTGCAAGGATTCCCACAATAATGCCTATGATACCCATTAGAATAACCAGCCATCTTGGTACTCCTGTCTGTAATTCTTTTGAAAATACAGCGGCAAGTGAACCAATAGAAGATATCAGGACAAAAATGCCAAAAAGCAGAATCAAAATTTCAGTCATAAAGAACGGCCACAAAATAGCGGCAATACCAAAGAGAATTGCGATAATTCGTAATGCCAACAGAGCAGATTTAGGTATAACAGGTACTGTCATTTCCATTTTTTACCTCTTAGTTTACAATCTATTCTTATCTTGCTTAAAGTATTCGATGTATTATTGTTATATCATATTCTCAGGTGGACTTTTCATAAATTCACGGCAGATTGTTGTTGCATACTGTCCTGGACCTAAAAAAAAGTCCATCTGATATCCATCTTCATGAGTTGTCAAGGTAATGTCACTATGTATCGCTGCTGGCCTGATAGTGCCATCAAATGAAATGCCAAGATATTGCGATGCATGGGAATACATATCAGCATTAATTCCTTCTTTCTCCATTATTTCCTGCATAAATATATCACTGGGACCTGATCTCATAGTAGGAACACTCCCAGGGATGTAGATTCCAACACAACAACGTTTACGTTTTATCTGGATTACAGCCATTTTTTGGTTTTGTTCTGTAACAATATCAGATTTGCCATCATAAAAGAGCAGCGTGTCTCCAACTTCAGGTTCTACCAGACTATATCCCTGAAAAATTCGATTACTAAGTGTCAGATTAAAGAAATATGACTGTGCTGCACTGACAAATAAACTTCGAAGTGTCTTTGGAAACCGAAGAAAAGAACCCTTGAAATCTTGTGGATGTTCGATAAGATGATGAAGGATTGTCCGTTCTAGTGAGAGATACAGTGGCATAAGACGCAGTGTTTCTTTTGAGTCTCCTGTTGCCATATATGTTTCCCGGGCTATTTTTGCCTGTGGATCTTCAAGATTTCCAGGCATTCCAATAAAAATTCTTACTGCTTCCTCAAAATCCTGTTTTAAAATTGCCAAACCAATGAGATGAGTATTTGGCCGTTTCACTCCAAATCTCTGTAATCCATAATAATTAGGAACACCTTGTGCAATCTCAGCAGAAATAGTCTGTAATTTATTGATGTCATAAGCTGAGTTGCATTCGCGAATTATGATTGAGAATTTGTTACCAGAAAGAAAGCCTAATGATAATTGCTGATTAGCCTGCCCTATTACCTGCAATTCTACATCTTTAATTGAGAGAGATTCAATATATTGTGCTGGAACATCATACAACGATATATATTGAATCGTTTTTGCACGTTTGTCTTTTGTTCCTGCAAATCCTATCCGTTTATGACTAATTCCAAGACGGTGTGATATTTCTTTAATAATTCGTTGCTGGTCCCAGTTAATTTTGGTTAAACGGCAGATAGTGTATTTCCCGGAACCGGAACTCCATGTACTCATCTCCTCTACAAAAAAATCTTCAGGATATTTCCTTATAATACCTCCAGTTCCTTCAGTTTCAGATATATACCAGGAGATGCCGATATCATTCTCAAGAGGATACAAAGTTTGTTTCATAAAAGTGACAGGTTGCTTGTGATACGATCAAGTTCTTCAGATAATGCAGGTCCAAGACCAAGAGCTGTAACGGTACCGGGAGGAATTTCGGTCATCCCTGCATCTCTAATGAGAACTGCTGCAATGTCAGCTGCTTCAGCAATGGATTTCAATTCGTATAGATCACGTTCATTCTGTACTTTTAATACAACTTTTTTCTGACCCTCTGCATGCCATGCCTTTTTTACCTGTGTACCACTTTTATCAAATGCACTTACAGAAGCGTGAGCTATCTGTGCACATTTTTTACCACAACTCATTTTAATATCATTTCTAATAATCAAACATTGTTTATAGCGAAACTCTGGTTCTTCCGGCATAATACAGATCATATCAGTCTGATATGATATAACACAGATCAAAAAAATAGAAACGATGAAGAAAACGTTTATTGGTTTAAAATTCCCATACGTCTTTAATTGTGGGAATACAGAAGACATATGATGTTATTGTTATAGGAGCCGGACCGGTAGGTTGTACAGCAGCTACCTTGTGTGCAGATGAAGGACTCTCTACCCTGCTTGTGGAAGAACATGCAACCATTGGTTATCCTGTTCAATGTGCAGGTCTTTTATCAGTTCAGGCATTTCATGAATGTCGTGTTAGTGAAGATTCTGTTTTAAACACTATATCAGGTGCACGGATTATTACGAATAACGCAGCAATTACCTTTCAGGCAAAGGAGACCAAGGCATATGTTGTTGACCGGGCTCATCTTGACAGGGAGATAGCGATGCATGCTGCTGCTGCAGGATCTGATATCCTCATTAAAACATATGCAAAACATATCAAGAAGAACACGGTTTTTCTTACTGGTGCAATGGGCTCCTATACGGTATCAGGCAAGGTTATTATAGCAGCTGACGGCCCAAAAAGTTCCATCGCCAGGATGAAAGGGCTTACCGGACCAAAGACCGTTCTTAGTGGACTACAGTGTGATATCAGATATAATATGGACCCTTCTCATGTTGAGATCTTTCCAAATGGTTCAGAGGATTTTTTTGCCTGGATAATTCCTATAGGAAATGGTCGTGCACGTGCCGGACTTGCTGGTACTCATGATGTGAAAAATCGGTTTTTAACATTTATCAAGCCATTTGAGCAATCATGTATTCATTTTGTTGCCGGGACTATTCCCCTTGGTGTTATCCCCCAGACATATGCAGACCATACACTTATTACCGGTGACGCTGCAGGATTTGCCAAACCAACCTCAGGAGGAGGGGTATATACAGGTGTTCGGTCAGCCCGTCATGCTGCTGCAACCGCAATTGAAGCATGTGAGCAGGAACATTTTGATGCATCTTCATTATCTGTATATGAAAAACGATGGAAATCGGACTTTGGCAGAGAATTGGCACTTGGATACTTGTTATTCAAATTACGGAATAATCTTCATCCATCTGACATTGAGTACTTTATTAAAAACGCACAGGATCCTGCTTTCTTACGCCTCATAGAAGATAAAGGAGATATGGACAGACCCTCAAGACTTCTTAAAAGAATAATGTTTTCCCCGGTAATGGCCAGATCTGCAGGTCATATACTCATAAAAAAAATCAGGGACAGCTCTTTTCGCCTCAATAACAATGATTAAAACATATCATCATAAAATATTTCTTCATGAGCAGTTCATTTGGCAGGGGATTTATTATCAACCTCTCGCATCTTGCAACACAGTTTCATGAACCACCTGAGAAAGCCTGGTATGGTGCGCAGGATTTCATGACTGAACTTATTGTACCTGATATGTTTCGGGGAACAGAAATCGAGATATTAACAAAAGAACTTCGTCAGAAAGTGATGTGGCATCAGCCTGGTGGACCAGTAGACAAAGAGATGTATTTCATTGTCAAGAAACTTATTGATAGACTCCTTATTGCAATAGATACGAACTTAGGAATACAAAACCCGGATATCGGTCAATTTCATTAATTTCTTCTTTTCTCCAACACTTTAAGTCAGATCACAACGAATAATTATTATATTGTACCTGCAATTTTTTTACGTTTTTTCTTATCCGGAGGTATATTTTGACGAAAACATACAATTCATCGAATATTAAGATTCTCAGAGGTCTGGAGCCGGTGAGGGAACGACCTGCGATGTATATCGGCTCTACTGATACACGCGGGCTACATCATCTGGTCTATGAAGTTGTTGATAATTCCATAGATGAAGTACTGGGAGGACACTGCACAAAAATCTTTATCACCATCCATCAGGACGGTCAGATTAGTATTGACGATAACGGACGTGGTATTCCAGTAGACGCAATGAAAGAGAATGACAATAAGAGTGCTCTTGAGACGGTTCTGACTGTTCTTCATGCCGGAGGGAAATTTGATAAAGATTCCTATCAGGTTTCTGGAGGTCTGCATGGTGTTGGCGTATCTGTTGTAAATGCCCTCTCAACCCGTCTTTTAGCTCAGGTCTATAAAGACGGGTATGAATATTCAATGGAATTTTCCCGGGGAGGGGTGATTCGGGATATTACAAAGAAGGAAGAGACATTTGATGAGATGCTTGAGCGATATACCCGTCGCTATGGTGCTCTTCGGATAGACAAGGATACCAGTCGGGAGCAATTTCTTGCCCGGAACAGAGATGCTCTTTCAGGCACCTGTATCACATTTCGTCCTGATGATTCTATTTTTGAGACGATAGACTTTGATTATGACATTCTTGCCCATCGAATGCGCGAACTGGCTTTTTTAAACAGTGGTGTGACCATTGCCATAACTGATAACCGATGTGATGATCCCGAAATCTGTTCCGAAACGTTTTATTATGCCGGGGGAATTGTCGATTTCATCACATTTCTTAATAAAGATTCAACACCTGCCCACGAAGCAATCATATCATTAAAAAAGAATGAACCTGAACAGAAAACTGAAGTTGAGATTGCTCTTCAATATACAACAGGTTATTCTGAAAAAGTTTTTACCTTTGTCAACAGTGTCAATACCAGAGAGGGAGGCACTCATCTTGAGGGGTTTCGTAGTGCCTTAACTAAGGCCATCAACAAGATGGCAAAAGAAAATAAAGTGATAAAAGACCAGAACCTCTCATTGCGAGGAGAGGATGTACGTGAAGGTCTGACAGCCATCATCAGTCTTAAAGTGCAGAACCCCCAGTTTGAAGGACAGACCAAGATGAAACTGGGCAACAGCGAAATTAAAGGTGTTGTTGACTCTCTTGTGTATCAATCCTTATGTCAATTTTTTGAAGAAAATCCAAAGATATTACAGGCAATCGTCGAGAAGGGACTTGCTGCTCTTCAGGCTCGGGAAGCGGCAAGAAAAGCAAAAGATCTTGCACGAAGGAAAAATACTCTGGAATCATCGGGTCTTCCAGGAAAACTTGCAGACTGTTCTGAACGCTCACCAGAAAAAAGTGAGATCTATATTGTAGAAGGAGACTCTGCAGGAGGCAGTGCAAAACAGGGCAGAGACCGAAAATTCCAGGCCATCCTTCCATTACGAGGAAAGATTCTGAATGTTGAGAAAGCAACAGCTCATAAAATTCTAAAAAATAACGAAATACAGGCATTAATTTCAGCCATCGGAAGTGGAGTTGGTGAATCATTTGATGTGGAGAAGGCAAGATACCACCATATTATCATCATGACTGATGCAGATATTGACGGTGCTCATATCAGCACCCTACTTCTAACTTTCTTTTACCGGTATATGACACCCCTCATTGAACAGGGCTATATTTACATCGCTCAACCTCCACTCTTCCGGATTGCACGGGGGAAACAAGAAGTATATGCATTCTCAGAAGAGGAGATGAAAACCCAACGAGATGAGATGGGAGAGAAAGGGGTCACTGTTCAACGGTATAAGGGTCTTGGAGAGATGAACGCAATTCAGCTCTGGTCAACCACAATGGATCCAAAAACCCGGGTACTAAAACAGGTCAGGATAGAGGATGCCACTTATGCAAATGAGATATTTGAAAAGCTGATGGGAGACGATGTGAGTGCAAGAAAGGAATTTATCAAGAGACATTGCAAGGAGGTGACAAACCTTGACATCTGAAGAACAGATTGCTCTCTTTACCCCGAAAGTTAAACTTATTAATATTGAAGAGGAGATGAAATCCTCGTACATCAATTATGCAATGAGTGTTATTATCGGACGGGCAATCCCTGATGTGCGAGATGGATTAAAACCAGTTCATCGCCGCTCATTATTTGCTATGTGGGAGATGGGAAACACTCATGATAAAGCCTTTAAAAAGAGTGCACGTGTTGTCGGAGATGTCATGGGTAAATACCATCCTCATGGAGATTCTGCTATTTATGATACCATTGTCAAGATGGCACAGCCATTTTCATACCGGATGATGCTTGTAGAAGGACAGGGAAATTTCGGCTCGATAGATGGTGATGCCCCTGCAGCAATGCGATATACTGAAGTACGTCTCTTTGAGCAGACTGAAGAATTATTGCAGGATCTTGAGAAGGAGACCGTAGCCTTTATTCCCAATTTCGATGAATCACTGGAAGAACCAACAGTGCTTCCAGCAAAACTGCCAAACCTTCTTATTAATGGATCTGATGGTATTGCTGTCGGAATGGCTACCAAAATGCCACCTCATAATATTGGTGAAGTTTGCTCGGCAATCTGCCATTATATTTCTTATCCTGATGTAACAGTCCCTGACCTTATGTCTATTATCCCAGGACCTGATTTTCCAACCGGGGGAATTATCATGGGAACTGATGGAATTAAAAACGCCTATATGACAGGATATGGGAAAGTCATCATCAGAGGTGTCGCTGAAATCGAGGACAATACCGGGAAAAGAGATCATATCATCATCACTGAGATTCCCTATCAGGTGAATAAGGCACGACTGATTGAACACATAGCTGATCTCGTCAGGGAGAAGAAAATTGAAGGGATATCAGATATCAGAGATGAATCTGATAAAGAAGGTCTCAGAATTGTTATTGATCTTAAAAAGGGTACGCAGGGACAACTAATACTCAATCACCTTTTTAAGCACACATCTCTTGAGAGTACATTTGGTATCATCAACCTGGCAATTGTTGATAATCAACCCAAAGTCCTTGGTATTATCGGGCTTATTGATGAATTCGTCAAACACCGGGTAAAAGTTATCACCAGGCGGAGTGAATATGACCGACGAAAAGCAGAGGAACGTGTCCATATTCTTAATGGCTTGTTACATGCCATGGATAATATTGATGCAATTATCGCAACCATTCGGGCTTCAAGAACAGCAGATGATGCACGTGAAGCTCTTATTGAGAAATTCACTCTTGATGTAGAACAGGCCAAAGCAATTTTACAGATGCAGCTTCGTCGTCTGGCAGCTCTTGAGAAGCAGAAACTTGTTGATGAAAAGAATAACCTGGAAGAGATTATCAAAAGATTAACAGAACTCCTCTCAAGTGATTTAAATATCAGGGCAACAATAGCAGAAGAACTTACCGAAATCGCTTCAAAGTACAAAAGCCCACGAAGGACGCAAATTACACGAACGCTTGACGTTATTGAGAAATCGGATCTCTTCCCAGATAAACCGGTTCTTGTATCTATTACCCATAATAATTATGTGAAACAGATGGATCTTTCAACCTACCGAATCCAGGGAAGAGGAGGACGAGGTGTTACTGGAATGACAATGCGGGACGGTGATTATGTTGAACAGGTTTTTGTAGCCAATATGCATGATTATCTGCTCTGTTTCACATCTTCTGGCCGGGCATACTGGCTGAAAGTATGGGATATTCCAGAAGGAACCAGACAGAGTCGTGGAAAAGCTATCGTAAACCTTCTCAACCTACAGGATGAAGAACGAATAACTGCGGTTATTCCTGTCAGGGAATTTGCAGAGGATAAATTTTTCCTCTTCTCTACTGAGAAAGGAATGGTCATTAAAATCCCACAGGATGAATTTGCCCGTCCACGTTCAAGTGGTGTGAATGCAATCACGCTTCGGGAAGAAGACGCTTTAGTCAATGTAATGGTTACAGATAAGAATACAGAAATAATCCTTACAACACGTGACGGACAGAGTCTTCGTTTCCACGAAGAAAATATTCCGATCAGGCATAGAAATGCACTAGGTGTTATAGGTATTCGTATGCGTGGGACTGATATTGTCCGTGGCGTTACTGCAATTCAGTCTGACCAGATGCTCCTTACAATTACCGAAAAAGGATATGGAAAGAGAACCGATTTTGAAGAATTCAGAGGACATGGCAGGGGAACAATGGGTGTCCGCAATATCAATGTCGGACCTTTGACTGGTGGTGTTATCACGACAATGGGAGTCTTACAGGACAATGAGATAATTATCATGAGTGCTGAGGGTAATGTTGTCAGAATGAAGGCTGAAAAGATATCTATCCAACGTAGGAGCACCCGTGGAGTGAGAATGATGGGTCTGAGAGAAGGAGATCGTGTTGTCGGTCTGACATCTGTATCATCAGAACAGGAAGATGAAGCAGAAACAGATATTCAATTAGAAATTATTGAAAACGACGAAGAGTAATGCATATGCATACATTTCTTTTTTTATTATGATACATTGAAAAAATGAACCCGGTTTTTTCAGGATATCAGTCTGCAGAAATAAACCATTCAAAATTTTTTGAGATAACCCTCAATATGTCTTGTTGGACACAATAGATTCAGACAACAGGGTAACACCGGCCAAGATCTGTTCCCAGTCTTATTATGAAATCTTTCCCATATGCACCTGATTCCAACCCATCGGACAGGAATGATGATAGAACAGTAAAGGGATGAATTATGAGTGCAGCACCAAGAGCAACTGCTGCAACGGTGTCAGTGTCACCGCCAAGTAATATTGCTTGTTTTAACACCTCATTTGGACAATTCCCAAAATGCTTTATTAGAGAGAGAACTGCACCTAAAAATGGAAGTGATTCTTCGTATGGAATACCTTTGCTGATATTGTGATGGCCGAGAATAATTTCAGGAGAAAAAACAAGTTTATTTTCGAGATTTTCCAGATGTTTCATTACATCCTTTGGAAAATGACTGGTTCCTATTGATAATAGATATGGGATAATGTGTTTATATGGTATTTTATTGTAATACAGACCATGTGCAAGAATAGCAACACCCAATGATCCAGCAACTGCATGGGGATGACCATGGGTAGATTCTGCATTAATGTAAGAAGAATGTATCACATCCTGTACATCCGGATAGAGTCCTATGGGAAGAGCACGCATGGCAGCTCCATCTGATTGTCTTTTATTTCTCATCTCATCTGATAATGATAAAAGAAATGATTCTGAATCGGGTCCGGCTGTGAGCTGACTCATAGTAAGGGCGGAGTATCCGGTTCTTGGATCACGGTGATATGCCCTCATAAAAAAGGCAGCAAGAGATTCTTTACAGAATGGTAAACCAGTTACCATGAGTTCAGCTACCGCAATGGTCATCTGTGTATCATCAGTATAATAGCATTCTTTAGAAGGATATGCATCCATGACCAGATGTGTTGCTATCCATTCCCGATTATGATTCTCAAATTCACGACCGAAAGTGTCTCCAATAGCCACTCCCAGTAACATCTTTTGAGCTTTTATATATGGATTCATTTCCTCCACGTTCCACTATAGTGTTACCGTAAGAGATATGTCACTATTAAAAGTCCTGCAAGGGCTAGTATTGCAATAATAAGACCTAAGTATAAGGCTTTTTCATCCTGCATTAAATGATGTTTTCTCACTTTTAGACGTGACTGTACCGGTCTGATTTTGGTTTTTGTATAAGGGGAAGAATGTCTCCATTCATTGATATGTGTGCAGGCATGATTAAATGGAAGACGATGATCCGGGCAGAATGTTTTTTTACAATAAGAACAAGTAAAGGCTGTGATTGATGATACTTCTACACCACAAAAATCGCAGGTAACCATTCATTTATTTATATGAATTTCTTTGAATATAGACTCAATGGCTATCAAAAACGATACTGGGAAGATCAATTCCTTTTTTAAATGCTTCAAGGTGTTCACGATACCGACGATAAACCAATTTTTCGTCTCTGTTTGCATAACAATAATGACAAAGATGCATGCATGTTGAATACTGACCGATATCTTTTGCCCGGATACAGGTACAGGTGGCGCGCTGACCGGGATCCTTCTTTTTATTCTTCATAATATACCCACACAGATCAGTGTCATCGGCACAGATCTGTACCAGGAGATTTGGATTGATACATTGTGCCTTTTTAATACCATATGAAGAATAATCTGATGCTTCCCCACATGCTTCAATGGGAATATTCCACTTTTGACTGAGAGCGAAGAGAGCCTGTAAGATAACCTCACGCTCTATGACAGTTGGTTCCCGGATATCTGTATCCATGTGCCGCATCAGAGATGATCGGACATTTTTATATCGTGCAATCTGGACAAAACTAAAGATCATCCGGTTTACATGTAAAGCAATCTGGTCACCAATATTTTCTATACGGTTAATAAGTTCCTGTACTGATAGTGAATCAATCATGATTATCGGATCATATCTCCAGATAACCCGATCTCTTCCGATTTGATGACTCAGTTCAATACATGACCTTATGCGATCCCTGTATGAAGGTAGATTTGGTTCAATACCTTCGCGTTCATAGTCATTCAGAGTCACATGCACATAAAAATAATATCCGTTCTCTTCAAGTTCTGAGATATACGGTATAAGTGGAGCTGGGTTTTTAGTCCAGAAAACAATGATGCGGGTAGCATCAAACCGGACTATCTGATGATGTGTCGGACGATAGGGATTTACCCAGATTATGTATCCTTTCTGTAACCGATCCATGAACCAGTCCATATACCACGCAGGGATATCAGTTGCCCTGCTTGCTGAGATAATAACCGGATGAATATCTGTTCTTCTGATTGTATCAGTGGAACGATTCAGATTAAGGGTATCACAGAGAGTTGTCTGCATGAGATCCCTGATTTTGGTAGGATGTGAAACAACCTTCATATCTCATCGGAATATATCCTCCCATCCGTGCAAATCCAAACTGACGATAAAAATATTCAGTATCAGGGGCTGCTGTGATACCAATCCATCCGATTCCAGCCTCTTTACATATTTTGAGAAGGTTTTGAACAAGCATCGTTCCTATTCTGTTTCCCCGTGCAGGTTCAGTAACAAAAATATCCTGGAGGTAGGCATCAGATACTCCATCTGTAATTATTCTGCCCATTCCAAGCAGAGAACCTTCGTTTCTGACCACGAGAAATCGAAAACTATGAGAGATGATTTCTCCTATCATTCTCATATCCCATGATGAGTCCCACCATCCTCCTTCCTGATAGAGTGCAGCAACATCAGCACAGTCTGACAGTAATGCCGGCTCAATAATGAGTTTATTCATTGGTTATTCTCCTAAATGATAAGTAAATTGTGTTTATCTGGTACTATAAGAAAATCCATGAGAACTAATTTTTCACTAACAGGGATTATTAAATATTTTTTATGCTTCCATAGTAGATTTCAGGTTACTTCCTTAGTTATGCTTCTATTTCATGCCAATGAAATGTTCCTCTAATTTTTTCAATGTGTATTTGTGTATTAAGAGATCTAAAATTGTATACAATATTAATTAAATCAGACTTATTAATCCAGAATAATAATGCTGTGCTGACAGATGGATTGGAGAGGAAGAAAGGAAGTGTGGTACTAACAATGATAGTAGTATCTATAATCCCGAATAGACAGCACTTTTCAAACCAAATTGATTGATGGATCTTCGTTAAGAACATGAAATTTTCTTCACTATGAAAATAGCGATATCCCAGATTAAAACGAGGACATCATTAGGTACGCATGAGAAACACATACATAAGAATGTAAAAATTACAGGTGATGAGATGAGGAGTACCATACAGACGATACATGCAAGAGAAATAATCGATTCCCGTGGAAATCCAACTGTTGAAGTAGAGATCGGCACTTTTGGTGGAATCAGAGCACGCGCAGCCTGTCCTTCAGGAGCTTCAACGGGAGCTCATGAAGCAGTAGAACTAAGGGATAATGATCCTACAAGATTTTTAGGAAAAGGAGTTACACATGCAGTCCATAATGTGAATACCATCATTAAAGAGCTTGTTTCAGGCATGGAAGTTACCGATCAGGCAGGAATTGATAAAGTTCTTTTGGATGCAGACGGGACACCAAACAAACAACAGTTAGGAGCGAATGCAATTTTAACCGTATCAATGGCTGTTGCGCGAGCTGCTGCGAAAGTAGAGAAGATGCCGTTGTGGAATTATTTGGGAAACGGACCATATCTTCTTCCTGTTCCCTCTATGAATATTCTTAATGGTGGAGCACATGCAAACTGGCAGGGAGCAGATTTTCAGGAGTACATGATAGCCCCTGTTGGAGCCGACTCTTTTCGTGAAGCAATCAGATGGGGATGTGAAACATACCAAACATTAAAACGTGTGTTAAAGGAAAAAAACGCTTCTGTTGGTGTCGGAGATGAGGGTGGATTTGCACCGGTTGTCTCTTCAAATGAAGAACCACTCGAACTTATCGTAACTGCGATTGAAGAAGCAGGATACCGTCCACGCTCAGATATCGCAATTGCATTAGATCCTGCTTCAAGTGAGTTCTTTCATGATGGTTCTTATCTGCTCAGAACAGAAAAGAGAACCTTATCCAGCGGGGAGATGGTTGATTTGTATGCTGATTTAGCAATCCGGTATCCGATACTCTCTATTGAAGATGGTCTCAGCCAGGACGACTGGGAAGGCTGGAAAGAACTCACTAAAAAAATTGGGAGTACGGTACAGCTTGTCGGAGATGACCTTTTTGTAACGAACGTACATCGGATAAAAAAGGGTATTGAACTTCATGCAGCAAACGCTGTTCTTATCAAATTAAATCAGATAGGAACGGTGACTGAAACTACCGATGCGGTGAGTATGGCACAGAATGCCGGATGGAAAACGATGGTCTCTCACAGGAGTGGAGAGACGGTAGATAGTTTCATTGCAGACCTGACAGTAGCTCTCGGAACAGGACAGATAAAATCAGGAGCACCATGCAGGGGAGAACGGGTAGAAAAATATAATCAGCTAATGAGAATTGAAGAAATGATGGGATCAGATGCCAGGTATGCAGGAATAGACGCATTTTAAAGTTAATAGCATAACTTTTTAGAAAGTCTGTCTTAATCTATGTAGTGCAATAAGCGTGTACAACTTCTAAATAACCTTTATTTCTCTTTATTATTCCAGGACGTTATGCCGGGCATTATCTGTGGGCAATGGTTTATAATGAAATTAATTTCTTTATAGTATTTTTCTCATAGGAAAGTTAACAATTTAAGTCCTATAACTTATTTTAGAGTTAATTTACATGTAAAAGAGTTGCACCAATATCAGAATAAAAAGAGGGATGAAAATGTTACTATCAGATATCAGTGCCGTATTTTTCAGCATTGCTATCGGCAATCGCTTGAATCTTCGTAATTTCTGCGTCATTTCGTACTGGTTTAAACAGGTGACGGAATCGTTTCTGTTCTTTCAGATAATCCTCAACCGGGCGTCTTTTTATCTTCTTTACTTTATCTATCTTACCATCTGCAAGTTCAAAGTTTACCCACATACCAGTTGCTATGGCTAGTTTCGCAAGTTCCATTGTTTTAGAGCCATCAAATCCCCATCCTGTACAGCAGGGAGTATGAATCTGGATGTAGCAGGGACCCTTGGTATTA
The DNA here is from genome assembly GCA_964428385.1 of uncultured Methanoregulaceae archaeon. GTDB lineage: Archaea > Halobacteriota > Methanomicrobia > Methanomicrobiales > Methanospirillaceae > JAFGOM01. The sequence continues at coordinate 8,147 of CAYRYR010000045.1, read as the reverse complement.
ACTGCCCGTTCTACCTTTTTAATGATATCATTGGGGTACGCAATTGAACAGGTCGCTACATAAGGAGCGCCATGAGACGCGAGAATTTGAGGGAGATCTTTTTTCGGTCTGCTGTTTCCAAATGAGTATTTCCCTGCAGGACTGGTAGTTGTGCTCGCATCATAAGGTGTTGCTCCTGATCGCTGAATTCCGGTGTTCATATATGCTTCATTGTCATAGCAGATGTATGTGATATCATGACCACGCTCAAAAGCACCACTGATACAGAGCATTCCAATATCAAAGGTAGCCCCATCCCCACAGATACAGATGACATGTTCATCACGACCCTGCTTTTTTAAGGATGCTTCGATACCTGAAGCAACTGCAGCAGCATTCTCAAAAAGTGAGTGAATCCATGGCACTTTCCAGGCTGTTTCAGGATATGGAGTAGAAAATACTTCCATACAACCAGTTGATGCTACTACGATGGTCTTTTCTCCACTCCCTTTGAGGATAAGACGTGCTGCTAGTGCAGGTCCGCATCCACCACAGGCGCGATGACCAGCATCAAAAAGCTCAAGTGATTTATCAGCCATTTACAACAACTCCTCACGAAGACCATAAAAGATATTTCCATTCCCTTTCATCGCTTCCTCATAGATCCCGCGAATATGTATTTTTCTGATATCCCTGCCTCCGAGGCCAACGACATAACTATAGACTGCTACTCCAGAATCTGCAATAGCATCTTTTACCTCAGGACCTACTGCTCCTTTCATTCTGCTTCCAATGGAGACGTTCTTCTCAAGAACGGCAACTACAGGAATACCAGAAAGTGCCCGATGCATATCAGCCTCGGGGAAAGGACGATATGATAGAATCCTGACGAGTCCAACTTTTTTGCCGTCGTCACGCATCTCATCAATTGCATCTTTTACGGTTCCACAAACAGATCCCATGGCAACATATGCAAAATCAGCGTCATCCATACGGTACTCTTCGATGAGAGAGCCATAATTTCTGCCAAAGTGTTCTTCAAATTCTGACCCTGCTTTGCATAGAGCATCAGCTGCCCGCTTCATCGCCTGGTCATGTTCATATCTGAATTCCAGGTAATAATCAGGGGTTGCATACATACCAAGACTCATTGGATCATTTGCATCTAGAATATTAACCGGCTTATAGGGTGGCAGATAGGCTAAAACACTCTCCTGATCAGGTATATCAACCGGTTCATAGGTATGAGAGAGAATAAACCCATCAAAACAGATGAATCCGGGGAGAAGTATGTTGTTGTCTTCAGCAACCTTAAAGGCCAGAAAGTGAAAATCTGATATTTCCTGTGCATCTTCTGCATATAACTGAAACCATCCTGCATCACGAAGCGCAATTGAATCCTGTTGATCGTTCCATATCGAAAGCGGGGCACCAACTGCCCGATTTGCAATCGACATCACAACAGGCTGGCGCATACCCGCTACATTGAAACAGACTTCTGCCATAAGCAACAGTCCCTGTGATGATGTAGCTGAGTATACACGTGATCCTGCTGCTGATGCTCCAAGACAAGCAGATAATGCAGAGAACTCACTTTCTACACAAATATATTCACTCTCAAGATCGCCATCAGCCACCATTTCCGCAAGTCGTTCAACAATATGAGTCTGTGGAGTTATTGGATAGGCTGATATCACATCTGGTCTGCAGAGTTTTACTGCCTCAGCAACTGCATGGGATCCTTCCATAATCCGTAACATGATTACTTCTCCTCCTGGATCATAACAATCGCTTCAGCAGGGCATTGTTCTGCGCACATCCCACACCCTTTACAAAATGAATAATCAGGGATATAATTGTCATCAATTTTGTGTATACATCCTTCAGGACATAATAACTGACACGTTCCACAGTTTGTACAGAGATCGTAATGAAATTCAGGTTTAAAAACCCGCCAGGATCCTGTTTTATTATCCTGTGATCTTCCCGGGCGGGCTGCACACCCGATATTGAGTGACATCAGAATCCTCCCTTGATAAGATTATATGCAGTCTCTGCTGCAAGGATATTCTTTTCTGCAAGTGAACCGGAAAACCGCCCATTTACTGCTTTTTTTAATGCATCCAGCTCAATTTCACCACTTGCTGCGGCAAATGCACCCATTAGTGTTGTATTTGTAATCGGAACACCAAGAGTGTTAAGTGCAATCTTTGTAGCATCTAGAACAATGAGTTGTACCCCATCCGGAATGGTAATTCCAGTCTCTTTCTCAGAATTTATGATAGCAATACCTCCCTCTTTGAGACCGGCAAAGACATTTACATCTTTTATGAGAGTCCTGTCCTGAACAATGACATAATCAGGATAATAGACCTGACTTCTGAGTCGTATCTTTTTGTCACTGAACCGAACAAAGGCCTGAACCGGTGCGCCTCTTCGCTCTACCCCAAAGGCAGGGAATGCCTGGGAGAAGACACCACTCTCGAATGCAGCAACAGCTATCAATTCTGCGGCAGTGACTGAACCCTGACCTCCTCTTCCATGAATTCTCAATTCTCTCAAGGATATTCCCACTTATATTTAACACGATTAATCATATAAAATTACAGGGTAGCTGATAATCCCAAAATGTTTCTCTCACCTGAATAGACTGCTTCTGCAATCTTTGCCAGACCCCGAGCAGCTGTCCATTCATCATAAATATGTACATCCGCTTGTAGTAACTCTATAACGTCCCCGGAAATTTCCTCTGCAAGTGAACCGCATAACGCAACAGGTGCATGTGGAGCGAGAATCTGCAGTGCTGCACACTCCATAGCGGCAAAAAGCGCTATTGTGGGAATCATTATATGAGAGGGGACAGTATCTCTGACTCCGGCGTGAAGGAAGGCTTCATTTGCAGTCTGCTTACCTTCATCAATTCTGCGTATTGCATCAAGATCAAGTGCCCCATGAACTCTGCCGGGTGCAAAGATACAGGCATCAAGCGCACCGATAATGATACCATCCCTGACGAGTATAGTGACAGTATTTGAACTTACATCACAGACAACAGCATTTTTACCAATATGGGAGACGACTTCATAGGCAATTCCAATCTTTTCCGGACTTGCCTGATGCGAATATACCTTAAACCTGGGATCGGTTGGAGAACCCCGGTGAAGACCCGGAATAGCAAGTGTCCGAATGCCACTCTTAAATATCTCATCAAATACATGGGTCCCACCACCAGTATGTTCTCCTGCACCTTCTCTACTCACAATGCCCCGGTTCGTCAGATGTTGTATCGGTTGAATGACAGAGAAATTATCTCCCATAGAGTAAGTAAGAGCTATCCCGGATATCTTATGAAGCGGGCAGAGTTGTTTTAGATCGTCAAGAACAAACTCTGTTGCCTGTTGACGAGGCACCTTGAACTCACGTTGTGCAGTTGCGAATCTGATGGCAGTTGTTCCGTGATCTATGCCGATGTACATAGCAGTTACCATTAGGTATGACTATCATATTAGTAAAGATGCGTGCAATCGTTACCGGGGGGGCCGGATTTATCGGTTCCCATCTGGTAGATCACCTGGTACAGAAAGGAGATGAAGTTGTGGTGATTGATTCACTACAAACAACATCTCCTGTTGCTATTGACAGGCATATACAAGCTGGAAACATCTCATTTGTACAGGCAAATCTGCTTTCAGACACCTGGCAAAAGGAATTTTTGGGAGCTGACCGGGTGTATCATCTGGCAGCTGATCCGGATGTGCGTGAGAGCGCTCTACACCCTGATAATCAGTTGAATAATACCATAGTTGCTACACACCGGGTCCTTGAAGCGATGCGGACAAACCAGGTCAGAGAGATAATTTTCACCTCAACATCAACAGTGTACGGAGAGGCCACTATAATTCCAACACCAGAGTCCTACACACCAATGGAACCGGTTTCTGTGTATGGAGCCGCAAAACTTGCATGTGAAGCACTCATTTCTGCATACTGCCATAGTTTTGGAATGCAGAGCTGGATTTATCGGTTTGCAAATATTGTGGGTCCCCGAAGTGGTCATGGAGTCATTACTGATTTCATCAAAAAACTATCATTTAATCCAAAAGAACTTGAGATTCTCGGTGATGGTAGACAGACCAAATCATATCTTGATGTTACTGCATGTGTTTGTGCAATGATGTTTGGTATACATCATGCTAATAAGAAAGTTAATTATTTAAATATCGGATCAGAAGACTGGATTGATGTGACTACCATTGCAAATATTATTGTTGAAGAGATGGGACTATCTGAGGTTACATATAAGTATACCGGCGGGACAAGAGGATGGATAGGGGATGTTCCAAAGATGCAACTCAGTATTGAGACGATGAAGTCACTTGGATGGACTCCTGATATTAGTTCTGAAGAGAGCATCAGAGTTGCAGTACAATCACTTCTTACTGATGCCTAATCAATTGTTAAGAGAGATAATATCATGACATATCTGGTTGTTCTTGGGGACGGGATGGCTGATGAACCACTTCCTGAGCTGAATGGAAAAACTCCACTTGCTGTAGCTGATACACCATATATGGATCGTATCGCATCAGATGGAGCATGTGGAATGGTACAGACAATTCCTCCCGGATGTTTGCCAGGAAGTGACATTGCAAATCTTTCAGTCCTGGGATATGATCCCGCACTTTATTATACCGGCAGGGGTGCTCTTGAAGCGATGAGTATGGGTATTAACCTCACCCCTGACGATATTGCCTATCGGTGCAATCTGGTTACAGTTCAGGATAATATCATGCAGGATTTTTCTGCAGGGCATATCTCCAGTCTTGAGGGGAAAATACTTCTTGACCATCTGAACCTCTATATTTCATCAGGAATCTGCTACCCGGGAGTTAGTTATCGGAATGTGCTTGTACTTCCAGAAGGGAAAGGATCTCATACAACACCACCCCATGATATTATCGGGCAGTCTATTGGACCATATCTCCCAGGGGGACCTGACAGTCCAATACTCAATACCTTAATGAGAACAAGTCAGGAGATATTTTCCCATCATCCGATAAATCAGAACCGGGAGGCGAACAATAAATCTCCTGTTACACAGATATGGCCCTGGAGTGGAGGAAAACGACCCAGCCTCCCTCTTTTTAAGGATAAGTATGGATATCGGGGAGGTATGATATCAGCAGTTGACCTTCTTAACGGTATTGCAACCTGTGCAGGTATGGAGATAATTCAGGTTCCCGGAGCTACAGGATATCTTGATACTGATTATAATGCAAAGGCAAGGTATGCAATTGAGGCATTAAAGCGCCTTGATTTTGTATATCTTCATGTAGAAGCACCAGATGAAGCAGGGCATATGGGATCCCTCGATGAGAAGATACTCGCAATTGAACGGGTTGATACAATGATTGGTACAATAATGGAAGATTTTAATGGAATAATCGGGGTTCTTCCGGATCATCCAACACCAGTACGAATTAAAACACATACCAGTGATCCAGTTCCATTTGCCATTCTGGGAAAAGAGACAGATTCTACATCTCACTTCTCTGAAGCAGAAGCTAAAAATGGCATGTATGGCATTATAAAAGGAACAGAATTTCTCCCGCTTCTCTTTTCCTGATTTTTCAGATACAGATTATAATTTTTAACTGATTTTTCGTTTTATTTAAGAACCTATACTTATTTAAGCCCTGATTGTATCCTATTTTACCTAATCTTTTCAGAATCATTCAGAAATCAAACATTTTATATTGTAATCAGAACGTTATGACTAGCTTGTATACCTGCATTATGCTGTAACAGATAAGTGGTCAGGAGTCGAATGGATTATCACTCAGAGAAGGGGGTGAAGTATGTCGATAAAAAAGATGCTTATGTGGGATGAGACACTCTTTCGTGATCCTGATGTTTTTGAGATCGACTATATTCCCGACCAGTTTAATCACCGTGAAACCCAGATACGCGAACTGGTCTTTCAGTTAAGACCCGGAATGAAAGGTGGTCGCCCTCTCAATACCATCTTAAAAGGGTTGCCAGGTACAGGAAAGACAACGACAGTACGTAAAATTTTTTCTGATATTGAAGATACAACCTCTAAATTAATCCCTGTATATATCAACTGTCAAATTGATAATACAAAATTTTCAGTTCTCTCACAGATTTACAAAAAAATTACCGGGCACAATCCTTCAGCTGCCGGAAATTCTTTCAAACGGGTTTTTGAATCAGTGGCACAGCTAATATCAGAAGAAGAAAAAGTTGTTATCGTAGCTCTTGATGATGCAAATTATCTTGTATATGAGAATGAACTAAACAAACTGCTCTATATTCTCCTTCGGTCTCATGAAACATATCCGGGTACGCGAATAGGTGTTATTACAATAATTAGTGATATGGATGTGGATCTTAAAACTGCTATTGATGCACGTGTTTCATCAGTCTTTTGCCCAACTGATATCTATTTTCCTCCGTACCAGGAAGAAGAAGTCAGAAATATCCTGACAGAACGTGTTATGCAGGGTCTCTATCCTGGTGTACTCTCTGACGCATTACTGGAAATTGTAATCGGTCACACCCTGGCAAGTGGTGATCTCAGAGTAGGCATAGATCTTCTTAAACGGGCAACGCTGAATGCTGAACGGGATGCGCAACGCTTTATATCAGGTGAGAATGTTAGTGAAGCTTATCAGGTATCCAAGTATCTGCATCTGCAGTACTGCCTTAAAGCCCTGAAAAAAGAGGAAGCAGATATCTTAAAAATGGTGGCATTGATGTCAGAAGGAGAAGAACAACTGACTATGGGAATATTATATCAGGCTGTGAATGAACATACCCGAATTGGTTATACACGGTTTTATGAAATTATAAAAAAACTGGATGCAATTCGTCTCTTAAATCTTGCTTTTAAAGAAGGAAGAGGAAGAACCAGGCTTATTAATCTAAGATATGAACCTGAAAAAGTTCTTGGGTACATTAAGTAGAATCACATAACCAAATATTATTTAGATCTGATTACACACATATGGTATCAAATGGGGGTTATCTTGTGATCAGTATTAATGAGCTAGCAATTGAGACTTTTGAAAATCTGGTTGATTTCAGTGAAGATTTTAATGTCGCGTATCATGAACTGGACAATGGGGCGAGAATCGTAGACTGTGGTATATCTGTGACAGGAGGATATGCTGCAGGCAGGGCGTTTACTGACATCTGCATGGGCGGTCTTGGAGAAATTAATTTCCGCATGGGTCAGATCCTGCATGTGCCAATGCCTTTCATTGAGGTTAGTACTGATTTTCCGGCAATTTCATGTCTTGGTTCACAAAAGGCTGGCTGGACGGTCAAAGTGGGTAATTACTTTGCAATGGGATCGGGTCCTGCACGTGCGTTGTCGTTAAAACCAAAGCATACCTATGAAGTAATCGAATATGAAGATGATAGCGATGTGGCTATTATTGCACTTGAGTCTGATCATCTTCCAAATGGAGAAGTTATGGAATACATTGCCAAAGAATGTAATGTGGATGTGGCAAATGTCTGTGCTGTTGTCGCGCCAACCGCTTCTATCGTTGGATCTATTCAGGTTTCAGGACGGTGTGTCGAGACTGCAATCTATAAACTTAATGAACTGGGATTTGATACAAAAAAGATTACTGCAGCCATTGGTTCAGCGCCGGTTCCACCGATAAAAAATGATGCAAAGAAAGCAATGGGAACCACAAATGATGCTACTATCTATCATGGGCAGATCCATCTGACAATGAATGCTCCTGAAATTAAAGATTATCTTGAGAAGATACCAAGTAATAAATCTAAGGGATATGGAAAACCATTTTATGACATATTCAAAGAAGCAAACTTTGACTTTTATCAGATAGACACTTCTCTCTTCTCACCAGCTGAGGTTACTATTAACGAGATAAGTGAGGGTGTGGTGTATCATGTTGGAAACGTTAACCCGGAAGTAACCCTAAAATCCTTTGGTTATCTGTAATTTTTTCCTTTTTTTTAATACACTACTCTTCTGATAGAATATCTAGTGTCAATGTTAAAGATTAAGGTATACTGTCCCTTATTGATACCTCAAAAAAAAGGAAGAGATAGTATAGTAACCGACACTCGGCAGCAACAAGTGTTACGAAATTGTTAAAAAGTACAAACAT
>CAYRYR010000044.1:0-22132 GCA_964428385.1 uncultured Methanoregulaceae archaeon | reverse complement strand
AGAGATAGAAAAGATTGCTTAAATATTCATATTCATCCTTTTTTGATAGGCTGGATGTTACTAAGTGCCTCTGGATTGCAGAGCTATAGGTAGTATTCAGTACTCATCCTTTACATTTTTCTGCAAAGCAGGCATCTTGTGGAATTAATAGAAGCGATTTATCTATCTATAAAAAAAGGCAAAAAAGAGTCGGAGTGTATGAAGTATTCAACATCAATTTCTTATGATGTTACTGGTTATGTTTGAATGTCAGAAGAATCGGATATAGAAGGTTCAATATTTTCTTCTTCAGGACTTGTAATTAGTTTGTACTGTAATTCTAATACTCCATTATTAATGGTCTGAATACATGTGTCAGGCTGAACTGAAGGGATATCTATTGATCCCTGATACCTGTGTTCTCCATCAAATCCAATAATAAAGAGTGTTTTATCTCGTATAATTGCCTTGATATGGTCTATCTGTAAACCCGGTAATTCGACAGTCACCACCAGGTCTGAATCAGTTTCACACAGTTCAATATGTGGATTTGTGATATCATCAGAAGAAGAACCCCCTGTTTTACCTGAAAAAGGAGGATTTCCTCCACCTGCTATGATAACATTAACTCCTATCATCCCTGGCTGAAGAGATCCATTTCCTAGTGTATGTGATATGATATGACGGATTAACTCATCAATATTCGTAAATTCATCCGGTTTTTTTCTATTCATTGTATCAGTAAACTCCTCATCTCATTTCAACTATTCTGGATTCAAGATCGTCTGTTTATATCCTGATGGTTTCAAAATTTTTAGGAACGATCATATACAATGCGGTATTAAGCGCATCATAGTGATCGTCTTTTTGTCCATTAAAGGTTGCCTTTATCAGAAGTTCAGCAGCTCGTTGCAGCAATTCTTTCTGTTCACCATTATATAAGAAATATCAGGAGAGTCGGTCATATTCTTCACGGATTTTCTTGTTAAGTGATTCTTTCACACGAGAAAACGCTTCTTCAAAGTGAGTTTTTGTAACTCAAACATTTTCGAATGCTTCATCCATTTCTGATTTGTATGTCCTTTCATGAGGTGAATAAATTCTCTCATTGCTGCAAGCTTTGCCTCTCTTACAAGGGCTTCAATATCTGCTCCTACAAAGCCATCAGTCCAGGCTACCAGATCTGTAATGGCATCTCTTTTGTAAATAGCTCTTCAATATTGGTAATATATACCTCAAAAATCTTCTTCCTTTCTTTATCATCCGGGGGAGGAACTAAAATATGATGTTCAAATCTTTCTGGACATAAAAGGGCTGAATTAAGTATATCAGGCCTGTTTGTAACTGCAATGACAGAGACATTTCTCAAATCCTCCATACCATCTATTTCAGTTAGAATTTGAGAGACAACATTTTCTGTAACCTGTGTTGTATCCATTTGAGAGCCCCGTTTGGGAACTAGAGCATCAATTTCGTCAAAAAAGATTACGGATGGAGCAGCCTGCCGCGCCTTCCTAAAACTTCTCTAATACCATGTTCTGATTCCTCTACTCATTTGGAGATAAGTTCTTGTCCTTTTATTGAGATAAAATTACATTCACTCATGTTTGCAACAGCCTTTGTCGCCATGGTTTTCCCTGTTCCCGGGCCAAAGAGTAGAATGCCCTTGGGTGTCTTTGTATTGAGTTTGTGAAAAATTTCAGGATATCGGATTGGCCAGTCAACAGCCTCCTGTAATTCTTCCCTGACTTTTTCAAGCCCCAGGTTACATCCGGGATTTCAATAAGAACTTCACGCATTGCTGATGGATTTACATCAGTTAATGCAGCATCAAAATCGTCTTTTGCAACAGTGATATCTGCTCCAACAAATCCATGTATCTGGTTTGCATATGGTTGAATGAATATTCGCTTTCTGATTGTATTTTCCAGTTCGCTTTTTTGCTCATGCAGATTAGATGATCGTTCGTTTTTTTCAGATTTATCAGTTGTAGTAAGACCATCAATCTCTTGATTCAATTCATCAATGTTTGTATCAATCCTGTGTAATGGTTCCCGTTTGTCTCCGGTTAGATCTTCATCACTAATATGAGTATTAGTAATATCCAGAGGGACATTTCTGGAATGAATCTGAAATATTTTGAGTCTTCCTGATATATCCTGGATACCTATCTCAATCTCTCGATCAAATCTACCTCCACGTCTTAATGCAGGATCAAGATTATCTGGCTAATTCGTTACTGCAATAACGATAACCTTTCCCCGGCTTTTGAGACTATCCATAAGAGAGAGTGACTGGGGTACAATCCAGCGCTCTACTTCCCTTTTTATATCTTCTCTTTTTGGAACACCTGAATCTATCTTGTCGATAAAGATGAATGAAGGAACGTTTTGTTCTGCTTCTTCAAATACTTCCCGTAGTCTTCCTTCAGATTCTCCATAATATTTATTCATGATTTCAGGACCTGATAATGAAATAAAGTGTGTATTTACCCCATTCGCAACAGCCTGAGCAATCATTGTTTTGCCGGTTTTTGGTGATCCATATAGGAAGATACATTTTAGTGGTTCAATTCCCAGCCTTTCAAAGAGTTCTGGATTTTTAAGAGGAAGTTTATCATCTCTCTAACCAGACCAAGTTCACGGTTTAGATCACTGATATCCTCATAGTGAATTATAGGAATATCCCTATTTGTCTACTTTTCTTGTTTCTCCCCCTTAGTAATACCTGATTTTTTACTTCTGAATGGATGGACTGTTACATAAGAGCATCAGAAAGATATACAATACCATTGGGAGATGTACTCACGATTGTAACAACTGAGTAGGTATATAATGTCTGCTCACCAGTTGAAAATCCGTAAATTCGAAAAATGTAATTAAAAGGATCGCTATGAGAATATCCTACTGGTATCCGGTATGCTTTGCCTATAAAGAAGGGCTTTTCCCTGAAGCTGAATTAGTAAGCAATTGTTCCATTTCATCTGTATTAACTCCCTCCGGGCCACTGGTAAGGTGAAATTCAACATTTTTCTTGTTTAGGGTCAGCTTTTTGAACCATTGCCCGCTCAAGAATCCCAATTTCTGCTTGACCTCTGATCTTTCCATCAATACATAATGTATCTGATTGTACAGCCGATATCGGGTAAACAGTTGCATATGTAGTTTTAAGGTTTTCTATTTCAATGATGTCCCCGCTTGAGAGGCCTATCTCATCCATAATCTCCCAGGATATCCTTGCAATATCCCGTCCTACATCTCCATTCCGTACTGCTTCCTGAACAATAAGTGAAAATTCGTGTTTTTGTGACATAATGAGAACTCCTATATCTTCACCATAGGTTAATTCTTATATTAATCATATCTACTTAATTCAAATCTACACAAATTACTGTATAAACAGATATATGCGCTTCTATATGGAAAAACGTGATTATGACAAAGATAATATATTATATAAAATTATGTATATATTTTGATTAAAAAAGATATAATTAGTATAATCCATTAAAATAAGGTAGATCACATTACAATTCGGAAAAAAGTTGATAAAATTTAATGTTTTTGTAAATTACAGCATTTAACGAGTATTATGTGTACACATTCGTTGTAATTGTTGAATACTATTCTGAATGTGTGAGAGATCTTTTCTATTCCAAAAAACTGATTCACGTAGATTAAGCACCATTTCTCTCATTTCCGGATTTATTTCTTCGTCACAACAATGATCAGCTTCTATAATTACAGATACAGCATGATTAAGAAAATCCTGATATGATTTGGAATATAACAGTGCCCATCCACTCTGTTCAAATGCCTCTAGTGTTCTATCATCTAAAGTCCCCTTACCTGACATCAATGCTTTTATTATATGTTTATTCTGAATCAGAATCTGATTCGTATCAGGTAATGAGTGATTATTTTGAAAATTTCCCATGTGATCTGAAAGGGCAATCTGTTTTAATTCCCTGACAAACGCCTCTATATCAGCTCCAACATAAAATCGCATTTTCTCTGCTATTGAGGGAATGGAGATATCAGGAGAAAGAAGATGGGTTATATCAGAGAGATAAAGATTGAGTATCTCTTCACGTTCCTTTCTGTCCGGAGCAGGTACATAAATGTGTTTTTCAAGACGACCTGCCCGGATGATTGCAGGGTCCAGCATATCCGGACGATTTGTTGCAGCAATTACAATAACATCTGATAATTCCTCGATTCCATCAAGCTCAGTAAGGATCTGAGATAATACACTCTCAGTTACCCGTGAGAGAGGTCCATCCAGTCCGCGTCGATGAACAAGAGAATCTATCTCATCAAAAAATAACAAGGAGGGGGCAGCCTGCCTTGCTTTTCTGAATGCTTCTCGAACTTTTTTTTCAGAATCACCAACAAGCCTTGAGAGAAGTTCGGGTCCTTTAATTGAGATAAAATTCATGTGTGTCCTATTGGCAATAGCCTTTACAAGAAGCGTTTTTCCCGCTCCCGGAGGACCAAAAAGCAATATCCCTTTGGGAGGCTTAAGATGAAGTTTTGAATAGAGATCAGGAACTTTTGACGGCCATTCAATAATCTTTAGTATTTCTTGTTTTATCTCTGTAAGACCTGCGACCTGATCCCAAGAGACGTCAGGAATTTCCACTCTAAGTTCTCGCATACCAGAAGGTTCCACAATACGTCTGGCAGCAGTAAAATCATCTGATGAGATCATGAGTTGTTTTATCAATTCAAAACAGAATTTATCATCTCTGTTATACTCATCCATCCCATTTCTAATAGCATGCATTGCTGCCTCCTTACAATGGAGAGCGATATCTGCACCAACGAATCCATAACTGGTGTCAGCCCAATCTTCCAGAACAACATCTTTGCAAAGAGGCATTGTTCTTGTGTGAACACGATAAATCTCAAGTCGTTCCGTTTTGTCAGGGATTCCTATTTCGATCTCACGATCAAAACGACCTCCCCTTCTAAGGGCAGGATCAATAGATTCAGGTATGTTAGTTGCGGCTATAACAACCACCTGACCCCTTTTAGAGAGTCCGTCCATCATTGTGAGAAGTTGTGCAGTAACACGACGTTCTACTTCCCCAAATGTCTCCTGACGTTTTGGTGCTATTGAATCGATTTCATCAATAAAGATAATAGAAGGGGCTTTTTTTTCTGCCAATTCAAATATTTCACGAATTCGCTTCTCAGAGTCGCCATAATATCTACTCATTACTTCAGGCCCGGAAAGCGTGATGAAATACGCTTCAACTTCAGTGGCAACTGCACAGGCCAGTAATGTCTTTCCAGTACCTGGAGGACCATATAACAGGACGCCTTTAGGGGGATCGATACCAATCCGTTCAAAAATCTGGGGAAACCGGAGTGGTAATTCAACCATTTCTCTGATAAGACTTATTTCTCGAGATAATCCTCCAATATCTTCATAATGAATTGAATATATCTTTTCATCCGGAATTTCTTCTTTGTAGGCTATCTCAACATTTTCAATTTCAGTGGAGAACGTTACGATACCAATACCATGAGGGACAACCTTGGTTACAATAAAAGATATTGAATTCCCGATGAGATCTATTTTTATTGTTTGACCAGAAATTACTGGTCTTCCCCGCAACTTTTTTGCGATAAAAATATCAGAATTATTCAGTTTAATTGATGTTATTGGTTGCAGAATAATTTTTTCAGCGTCATGTACACAAGCTTTTCGTATAAGAACAGTATCATTTATACCACATCCTGCATTTCTTCGCATTTCTCCATCCATGGCAATTTCAATTCTCTGCTGATATGCATTTTGTGTGTTCCATGCAACTGCCGGGACATTTTTATGCCCTCTGATATCTATCATCTCACCATTTACAATACCTAATGATCGCATAGCACCAGAGTGAAGACGGGCAATTCCTTTTCCTGTATCCTCATCAGCCGCCTTAATTGTTACCAGTTTAATATAATTAGATCCCACCATTACCTTGTACCCGGGATTATTATTTCTTTTTCAGTTACAATCATATCCATACTGATATCGTTCCTGCAAACAGGAATATTTACTATTTCCTGACAGGAAAAGGCAAGACCTATCTTTTTGATATGGTTATTTTTATATAAAAACCGGTCAAAAAATCCAGCCCCATAACCCAGACGGGATCCATTCCTGTCAAATCCTAACATCGGTATGAATGCAGTAGTAACAGTATCCGGATTGGCTGGAATTTCTCTGCCTATTGGTTCTAAAACCTGGAATGTACTCGGTATAAGGGTTGATATATCAGTAAGATAGGAAAGATGAAGGCTTGTATTTTTTGTAACAATAATCGGGACGACAATGGGAATTGTGCGATACAAAGCTTCTTTTATCAGAGGTAATGTCCCTACCTCTAATTCTTTTGCTACATAGGTCATAATTGTTTCATGATCCCTGATGCAGGATAGAGCAGTATTACAGATTGAAATGCTATAAGTAAGACGTTCCTGATCTGAAAGAGAAGAACGTCTTTCTCTTAATATTTCCCGAAGCAACTCCTTATTAATATACATCAACTGTTGATAGGTTGTATCTTAAAAGAAGTAAGTATTTGTATTTTCAATCTTATTTTTAATTATTTGAAGTGGAATATATATCTCTGTACAAAAAAAATAAACAATATTACACCGAATCAATTTATATGAAAATTGAGAGTACATGGAAAAACTGGATAATAATATTGATTATTGCGTTCATTTGTGGTTATCTTTTATCAATTATCAGATCCGCACTGATTACATCATGAATATTTTTCTTCCAGAAACTATTTCTTATGTGATGGGAAGAGTTTCATTATGAAATATTTGAAAATTACCGTTGTACTGCTTCTTCTGGTATGGAGTACAATATCCCCGGTTTTTGGAACTTTAGAGCAGACTAGTTATTATTTGAAAAACACTACTGAACTAACAGAATTTGTAGAAAAATCTTATGAGTTTATTTATTCTCCAATATCTGTATCTACTCATTCCATTTATCGCAAACCAGATCTGTATGGAGGAGATATGAGTATTTCTGATTACGTTTATACCGGTGAGACAATCACCATTTATGACATCATCTATAACTCAGGTCCGGGTGATGCGAAACAATCCACTATACGCTATTATCTCTCAAAAATCCCTGAAATAACGACAATCTCGTACTTCCTTGTAGAAAGTATTCTACCGGGCATTAATGCCGGTAAAGAAGAACCGGTAAAGATATCTCTAACTATCCCTGACAATATCAGGGCTGGTGAATATTATATTATCAGAAATGTAGATCCTGATAATTCAGTTCAGGAAATAAATGAACAAAACAATATTGGATCGAATAATTATCCCATTATTGTCACTGATAAAAAAAGCAGATCTGTTATTGACATCACAAGCATTGGAACAGATATATCCTCACCGGTAGAACAGGGTGCATACATCTTCGTATCAGATTATTTAATTAATAATGGAGATGCTGATGCAAATCCTTTTTTTGTTACCTATTATCTTTCACCTGACAAAAGCCTGAGTAATAATTCAATCAAAATCGGGTCTCAGTTAGTTTACGGATTAAATAAAGGAGAAGAATTAATTGCTAATATAGAAATTGATCTTCCAAAAAATCTGGAACCGGGTTTCTATTATTTCTTTAAATATATTGATGAAGAAGGCTCTCTACCTTATGAAATTCGAAATAATAATATATGGTATAATAATGAACCTATAGAGATAATTCAGGCAATACAAGAGATACCACCCATCACTGCCCTTCCAACTCCTGTCAGAAGTGATACTCTCATTTTGACAAGTCTCATATATGAATCGGTTGCTTTTATCGGAGAAGCATTTGCCCCTGCAGGAACACTCTATAATGGTCTGAATGGTATGATTCCTGTTGCCCAGGTATCCTACTATCTCTCAAAAAATAAAAAAGGTGCTTTAAAGGGACAATATTTGGGAGACTGGAAAGAGATGCGAATGATGCCGTATGAAACAAGGACAATTGAAAAAGTAATGCAAATTCCACAAAATACAATTCCAGGATATTATTACATTACTGCAACAATTGAAGCAATTGGTATAACTGGTTTTAGAGAGAATACATGGGTCAGTCCCTCACAGATACTAATAAAATATAGTCCTGATGCTCCGTTCCCTGATTTAACGCATATAAAAATAGATGTTCCGGATTGTGCAAATCCTGGCGGGGATATAACTATTACTGATACCATATCTAATAGTGGAAATGCCTGTGCTGATGATATTGTTGTTGAATATTATCTCTCTAAAAATTCACAATTTGATAAAAACGCCTTATTAGTCGGTCAATGGAATGCAGGTTCAATTTGTCCAGGACAACAGATGACAGAAACATTAAAGATTCCAATTCCTGATTCGTACCCGCTTGGAATGTATTACTTCTTTGGTGTCATAGATCCTTGTGATGATCCCTGCGTTGGTATTACAGAACTGGACGAAGATAATAACATCATAATGAGGCCAATAGAACTAAGCAGGTGTGTATTTTGTTCCTGAACCTTTTTTAACAGTTCACTTTTTTCGATAATCAAAAATGGCAATTATAACAGGATATACTATAATAATATAATATAATATAATAAATTTATCAGGATATCACCTTTCATTATATTGAGATTTTTGAAAATGATTGACGCTTCGTAAACAATTTCAAATAATTCAAGAACAAAGAAATGATATATGGCCCATCATGACCTGAATGCAATGAATAGTCTGTTACATCAGGCTAGACAAAAAAATCAGAAAAGTCAGTCATCAAGAGAGGATGACAGCAAATCTGAAGAATCTATACAGGTCGTTGAGTTTCTTTTAGGTACAGAACTATTTGCCTTTGATCTTTTTGATGTAAAAGAAGTCGTAGAATTTACAAAAATAACTAAATTACCAAATACATCCGCATTTATTAGAGGAATTATTGATCTTAGAGGAGAAATTACAACGATAATTGACATTAAGCGAATTCTTGGTGTTATGACAGATACACACAAAAATGAGGAGGATTCACGATTTATTGTTCTCGATAATAAATTAAGCAAATCTAAAATCGGAGTGATTGTCGATGACGTTCTTACTGTATCTACATTCTCGTGGAATCAAATTGATAAATCAATGCAATCGGGTGTGGGTGATGAACAGATTGCCGGTATCATCAAGAAAAAAGTTCATGAACATAATATTGAGAGGACGGATTTAATCCTCTGGATTAATATTACAGGTCTGCTTAAATCACTATAATTATTCTGATTCTGATTGCCGATGTTTTTTAGGGTAAAGAATATACACAATAATAATGAGTAATCCCACAAATATACTCATGGCAATTGGATTATTAATGAATGCATCAAAACCAGTTCTTTCTATAACAATAATAGAGATTTTTTCAGGATCTGATACCCGGTAATTATTGAGATCGTCTCTATACCTAACTTCGATATCCAGACCATATGGTTTTATTACGGCAGTTTGATCTACTTGCACTTCAAACCTGACGGTTTTTGTCTCACCTGGTCTGATATCACCCATTAACGAGGTATCCATAATGACCGTGAATGGGGATGTTGCAGATATTCGTGCTTTGGCGCTATGAGCAATTTGAGAGCCGTTATTAGTTATATTAACAAAAAAAGTCCTGTCTTCTCCTGGATAGAGAGAAAGATTAGGATCTAAAAATTGAAATTCAACCCCTTTATCTACATTGACTCCGAAAGAAATCGGAATTGTCTCCTGATTATCTCCTTCGTTATTTATATATTCAAGAATCAGATCAAGGGGATAAGTGTTTACTTCAGCACTATCATCCACATAGATCTTAAAGGTACAGATATATATTGCATCATGAGGAAAATCACCGATAAAAACACTTGATTCTATTGGATGTAGGGGTGAATCTAATTCCGGCACAAGTTTTGCAATTGTGTTTATACCGTTCTCATATCCGGCATTTTGTATTGAGAGATGAAGATATCCCTCATGATCAATACTGATATGTTCTGATGAAACATTTAGAATATGTGGTTGTACCTCTGGAGCGATTGATATCGGAACTGATAATTCCTGGTTGATGCTTTTATATTGGTACATCAGGGTATCTTTTTGATCCTGACTTGTGGCATATGGCTGGGTATATGATAGAAGATAACGGATATAATATGTTCCCTGAGGAGCTTTTTGGTCCACCCGTGCATGAAAGGTGACTTCTTTTTTCTCACCTGATCGAATATTTCCAATCATACGTGGATCAGTCTTTATAGTAAATGGAGCGTCCCCTGCCAGAAGAGTTATCTTAATATTTTCGGCGTCACTTGGATCAATTGGATCAGATGCCGCATGTAAATCGTAAATCTGATTTTCTTTTCTGCCTGTATTTTCAATAACAGTATTGATAATTATATCAGTTCCCGGATTAAATTCATTTGCTCCAATAATTGATGCAGATAAAACTGGTTTACCAGTATTATAAATGCCGGAAGCCATTACGGGATAGAAAATACTACAAACAAAAGTGATAACCAGTACAAAGTACAAAAAACGAATTGAAGATTTTATTGTTGTCATATTCATAACAACATTATAATCATTCCTATTTATCAGTATTGAATTTTCATCTCAATCATTCTATTATATGATGTAATGAAGTGTTTCTAGTTCCTCACTTTATTTAATCCAATTATTGAATTTTATTTTTTTTGATGGATAGAGGAGGAGGATCTGGTTTTTGGGTATGGTAAACGAAAGAATTCTTTTCTTTACAGCAATTTAATATGCAGTACAGATAAATGGTGGAAACTGGTCAATATGCCTTTTATCTTTTCATTCTTAAGATAAAAATACATTGTATATTATGATTTATAGAAAACAATAGTAAAAAATGACAATAATTAGTTTCTCTTTTCTAAATAGGTTTTATTATTGTTGTATTTTAAGAAGAGATTATACATTAGTTTCCCTATTATCCTCTGTCAAGAGGTATTATCCTCAAACATAATAGAGTAATTTATCACAATCTCTGCAATATCTGTTGAATATTCTCCAAATCTTCTAATACTGTCAGAGATATTTCGTATTGGGAGAGCTATTTCTGTTGGTTTATGTCGTATCTCACGATTTATTTCTGAATAATATTCTTCAAGTCTGTGTATCGACTCTATTGTTATATTTGCCATATGAGAATCATTCACAAAGAAAGACTCCAGGCTTTTTTCAAATAATTTAAGAGATGAATCTGCTGCTTCTTCAATCATATGTAATAGTTCTTCCCCGGTCTCATCCCGAGTGATACGTTTACTATTTCTAGCAATTCGAACCGCATGATCACCTACCCGTTCTAATATTCTACTAATTAGATAATGAGGCATAACATGTGATATTGTTGTTTCCATCTTTCGTGCAAGATAAATATTGGTCATAATCATATTATTCTGCCGACTGATAAGCCAGAATAATCGATCTACATCATTATCGCGGGCCATAACATCATCTGCTAAGTCATGATCTTCTGAAAGAAGAGCCCGAATGGAATCTTTATGCATTCCTTTGACAAGTACAAACATTCGTTTTAGAGAATTCCGAAAAGGCATTTCAAGAGGGTTTAATAGGTCTTTTAGTAGTATCGTTTTTTCTGATTCCTCAATTACTTCAGGACCTATCACCATAGAAGTGAATTCACGAATCTTTACTTTAAGTCTCGATGGAATTGTTTTTTCTGCAATAATAGTGATACTGGTAAATCCTGCAATATATGTTCCAATTAATATTCGGAAAAAATAAATAGGATCTGTTGCTTCATTTACCTTTAGTGTCTTAATCCGTTCTATCTTTTCTTCTGAAATATTTTTTGTGATGAGTAGAGTTCCATTTGGTTCTTCTACTATTCCAAGTGGATCATTCTTTTTTATACCAAGAGATTCTATCCACGATTTGGGAAGTGTCAATACAAATGATGAACCCCCGGTCATCTGCACTCGTCTAATATCCATATTATTTTCCTGTATATCTCTATAGCGAATAATTATGTTCTATAGATATAATAGATTCTCTTTAGAAGTAAACTCTTCTGTTTTTCCATAGAAAAACAGTATATCTTCATGAAATATGATTCATAAATAATAAAAGAATTAATTCTTGATACATGATGGAAAATACAAGAATTGGATTTTTATGTTCCATATATTTAATGTTGCCAATTCTGATATATAGACCTAAATAGGATACTTATTGATTACCAGGAAAAAATTGAATATTTATCTAAAAATAAAATAAAATGATTTAATAAAATATTAGGTATTAAATACAATAGGTTTTTAGAGGTATTTTGTCAGTTATAATCATTCTTTGATTGTCTCCCGTTAAATTGAATGACTTTTTAAAGTTTCATTTTCAGTTCACCTGAGTTGGGGATTTTTACACTGCCGGTGACAAGAGTTGCCTGACAAAAAAGTATCACATTTATCAACCCTTCAGGATGTGGAAAATCAATTCTTATTTGTGTTTTAAATGTATGAATAATCTTGTCGACATATGTACTATTACAAGTACTATTTTTTCAGACAGGACATCTATGATCTGAATGTAATCCAGTTGAAGTCAGGATGAAGATAGGTTGGTTTTCCAGAAACCAAATCCTTTTAAATTTGTCATGAAAATATACCCTTAGGACCCATGGTTCATGGAATATCAAAAAAAATATTCTCGAGGAAATTGTGAAGGATTCTCTTTATTAGGCAACATTATAGGATGAAGTCTCTGATAGGCTTTTTTGATTCAGCATTGGAATTATCAGGAAGACAATAACAGCCGTCTATGCATTGCATAAACCCTTCAGTCAACCCTGAAATTATCCTAATGGATAAACCATGTGCCACACTTGATTTTGTTGTAACGGCTAAAATTAAAGAATTAATAGATGTATTAAAACAGGATTATTTGTAATAATAGTAACTCATAGTATGGTACAGGCTTTACGAGTGAACGGTTATACTACTTTTATGCAACTTAATGAACTGATGGAGTATGGAGAGACCAGCCTGATATTAAAAATCCTAAAGAGGAATTGACTGTAAATTATATTACCGGAAGCTTTGAATAAAGAGGAATATTATGCATGATAAAATGAGAACAGAGATGACATCGATCTACAGTGCAGTTGTAGATATGGGAAATTTTGCATCTATAATGCTTGTTGAATCCCTGGATGCATTATGTAAGATAGACCGATTAACAGCAGATGTCGTGGTTCAAAAAACTCCATCATTAACTATCATTTATCACAATCTTGAAGATGAAATGTTTCGTTTTATTGCCCTTTATCAGCCTATTGCAAAAGACATGCGAAAAATGGTCTGTTCTATTCGAATAATATATAATTTTGAATGCATTGGCAGAATGGGAAATGATATCGCAAAAATAGTAATAAATCTGCCCGTGGATAATCCTGAATACCCACTCTGCAATATTCCTGATATGGGAAAAACGGTGATAGAGATGATAGCAGATTCTATCGCAGCATATCAGAAAGAACAAATCGATCTTATCTTTGAGATAAATAGACGTGATGATACGGTAGACGCATTATATGCAGTTTTTATGAAAGAAACTATCAGATGGATGACACAAAATCCTGTTATGATACCCGTTGGGGAAACATATCTGGTTATTGCACGATTATTAGAGCGATGTGGTGATCAGGCATGTAATATTGCAGAGATGGTTAGATACATGATATCAGGAGAACGTCTCGTCATTACCTGAATAAAAGTTTTAACCTGTTTCACTACTGCCTCATTTATGACTAATACCTCATTTTTTCCAACGATAATTGGGGAGGAAGAAAAATATCGTTTAAGATGAATTTGTATATTGTAATTCAATGATAAATATTTATTTTTTTATATATTAGTTATTATCATACAATGTGAATTTAGTATCAATTTTTTATTTGTTCCTATGTTGCTGCTATTGATTTTAAATTTTAAATAAATAATAATATTACGTAAAATATTTTTTTTATTATATTATAAAATATACTAATATTTTAGTTCAAAATGAATGATACCCATTTTAATTAAAATAATTCACTGAAGATCTTTAAGAGTTACATTATTTAAATCAAATGAATAATATTTATTCTGATGTGTATGGTTTCTTAAGATTTATATTAAAAAAACCTCTTAGCACCATTTAATATATCGTATTATATATTGCACATAAACAAAAAAATAAGGATTTATTTAATAGATTAATTTGATTATTTTGGAGGTAGTTATGACTCATGTATTATTGGTTGATGATGATGATGCAATTCTTGAAGTTGCAAAATATATGCTAGAAACAAAATATAATTTAATTGTAGACGTATCAAAGTCTGTTGAAGATGCACTCTCCCGTCTTGCATCTTATGAGTATGATGCAATTGTATCAGATTATGCTATGCCCGAATATACGGGTTTTGATCTCTTACGTGCCATCAGAGATAGAGGGGATGCCATCCCATTTATACTTTTTACCATCAGAGACCGGGAAGATATGGTTGTTGAAGCTCTCAATATGGGAGTCAGTTTTTATGTACATAAAGATTCTATTCCCGGGGTTGCTTTTGCAGATCTAGCCCATAAAATAACACAGGCAGTTGAACACTCCCGGGCTGAAAAAATGTTGCGGGTACAAAGGGATCTCGCAATAACCTGTACAAGTGCTAAAGAACGGGATGTCATACTTTCATCATGCATAAAAGCCGGATTAATGATAACCGGAATGAAAAATGGTGCAATTTACCTCAAAAATACTAAGGAAGGGTGTCTCTCCCTTGCATTATATCATGGTTTTACAGAGCAATATGCTAAAAAAGAAATACAGGATAATATCATTGATTATGTATCCTGTAACATAAAAGAACAGAATCCTTTTTTTTATGACCGCTCTACAGCAAATGATACATTAGCACCTATCAATTATTCAGGATTACAATTTCAGGCTGAGATGTTTCTTCCCATTGTTAATCATGGTGCTTGCATTGGCCTTGTTCATATGGCTACAGAGGACAAATCATATCAGATAACACCTGATATCAAATATCATCTTGAGAGTACCATTGTCCAGATGGGTAGTCATATTGCAGATTGGCAGATAGAAAATGCATTAATTGAGAGTGAACGTAAAATGTCTACACTGCTTGGAAATCTTCCCGGGATGGCATATTCCTGTAGGCAAGATATAAAGAGAACAATGGATTTTGTGAGTGAAGGATGCCTCGCTCTTACTGGATATTCTTCAGATGATCTAATTGGAAATAATACTGTTGCATATGCTGACCTTATCAGCCCTAAAGATAAGGGTCAGATTCACAGCACAATATCAGATGCAATTGCTAATAAATCTCAATTTAAACTTATGTACCGAATTACGACTCGCAATGGTATGAAACACTGGGTACACGAACAAGGACGAGGTGTCTATTCCCCGGATGGATCTATAAATTCTGTTGAAGGTTTTATTTTTGATAATACGAAAGAAAAATTATTGAATGATACATTAAAAACTAGCGAAAATCGTCTGAAATTGTTATTTTCTCACATGCATAGTGGAGCAGCCATATTTACGGTCGATAAGGTAAAAAAAGATCTTATTCTCATCGAAATAAATAATGCAGCCGAAATTATGGAAGGGAAAAAGCGTAATGAATTAATTGGCAGTAGTTTTTTTGATATTTTTAATAATCCTTCGGCAACAGAATTGCTGACTGCGGCACATCAAATAATTGAAAACGGTGAACCACAATATCTTGCCCGTATCCCATTTAATCATGGTAAGAAATATCGATGGCGTGAAGCATATCTCTATAGTGCCCCTTCTCATCTTGGAAAAGAAATTTTTATGTTATACTCAGATATAACAGATCGTATCATATTTGAACAACAGACGATTGCTTCCTTACGAGAGAAAGAATTACTGCTTAAAGAGGTCCATCATAGAGTTAAAAACAATCTTCAGATAATATCTGGTATTTTAAAATTGCAATTATATACTGAAGGGGAACATGATGTCAAAGAAATCATTCAAAACTGTCGAAACCAGGTATATTCTATGGCTGCCATTCATGAAAAATTATACAATGCCACTAATATTGCCAATATTAATATTAAATTATATATAGAAGATTTGGTAGATTATTTGAACCAAGAGTACACTGGCATAACAAATACCATAACATTTAATGTTGATTGTGATCCAGACATTAATCTGGATATAGATACATGCATTCCATGTGGACTTATCTTAAATGAGACTATTACAAATGCAGTAAAATATGCATTTCCCCCAGGAACAGAAAAAAAAGAAATATCCATACAATTTAAAAAAGATGCTAATTCCTATATTATGCAGATATCCGATAATGGCATTGGGATGGAAGATGCTGCATCTATTAGTACAAAAAAGTCACTGGGGATGGAATTATTAAGACGTCTTTCACGACAATTACGTGGAGATGCGTCTATTGATGGAATGAATGGAACTACAATAACCGTAACATTTCCCATATCGCATCGGAGGTAACGTATGCCAAAAAAGATACTTATTGTAGAAGATGAAGCAGTTAATTCAATAGTTCTTGAAAAGACTCTTCGTGAATTGGGATATGATATCGCCGGGAATGCATTTAATGCAGAGGAAGCCATTACTTTGGCACGGGATGAAAAACCAGATCTCATCCTTATGGATATTCGAATTCAGGGTGAAGTTGACGGAATTGAAGCTGCAAAAGAGATCTATGCATTATATAATATTCCTATAATATATCTAACCGCTCATTCAGATGATGACACGATTAAAAGAGCTGTAGAATCCGGACCTTTTGGATATCTTATCAAACCATTTAAAGAAAAAGAATTATATAGCAACATCGAAATGACCATACATAAGCACAAAATCTATAATGCTTCAAGTCTTTTAAATCAGAAAAGAATCGATTCACAAACTAGATTAGGTCGTCAGGAAATTACAGAAGATATCAAAACAGATAATCAGGTTCCAAGAGATTCTGTCCAAATCGATGTAATCCCCCAAAAAACTGCAGTAATTCATGATGAAAATGTATATCCCTTATGGATCCTGTCTACACTCAGATACCCTATATTTCTCTTTGATAATAAGGGATTGCTTCTGTACATGAATAAAGCATGTAAAACATTTTTCCATCGAATGGGAATTACCTTCACAAATAATAGACATCTTTCAATTCATCAGTTACCAGAGTTTATTTATACCATATGGAACCGCAATGAGAATCAGTTACGCAGTGGGAAACATATTACCACAACAGGAAATCACAGTATTGATGGTAAAAAAGGAGAATATAAATTAGAGATGCATCCTCTTTTTAAAAATAATTCCCTTTTGTATGTAACCTGTATTCTTCTTCCTGCAGGCTATAATCAGTTGGAAATAGAGAATGGAAGTGTAAAGGGCATTTCACAATATCTTTTATCAGATTTACAAACCAGACTTCGTGAAATCCATTTCCTTGCCTCACCAGAAGATAGTTACCGATTCCGCCAGATATTTATTTATTCAGGAGAAGCTCTTAAATTGCTATCAGAAATTGAAGGAAAAGTCACCAAATGAAGTAGCCTATAATTCAATAGGGTACTCATTTAAAATTGTTGCTGGTAGTCTGAGAGTAATATGATAGGAAGATTGGGGATATTTCTCTTCTAACACTAGAAGTGAACATCGTTCCAAATTACCGAGAAGTTCCCTGTCAAACCTTTTTTCTGCTTGTTTATAAAATTCGATTATTTGATTTGGAGCTTGCAATGGATTTGTTCCACTTATCTTTTCCCCAAATATCTTTCCAATTTCATAAGGAAGCATCATTTGTTCATTCTGAATCCATAATGAACAAATATCCACTTCCATAAATTTTTTTTCGATGATAACATAATGAAATTCTACATCAAGTTCAAGATCCTGCGAAGAAGCCTGTGCAATAATATTATATAAAAGTTCCAACAATGATTTTTTATTCCCGATAATATCTGCATTAATTGCCTTTTTCGCTAAATCCTGTGCCATCTCAGGTATTATTGTCTCCTGTTCAATCATCTGGATAAGTCTTTCCTGCTCATGGATCCGGTGAATCATTGTTTTGAATATACGAATTTGACGCCTTTTTTCTATCTCCTGCGCCCCATATGGATTAAGTTTGTTCATATCGCTCTATATTTATTTACTAATATATAAGTGATGTGAAATTTTAGCTATCAGGTACTATATACTATTCTTATATGTGATAGAATATGAAATTACATAGAGTGATATGAATTCAGATTTTAATCAGTCAGTAAGTCATTCTTCTTCTGATGAAAATATGAACCCCATTTCAGATAGAACATCACACATCAGTGCTGCACTCTGGAGTTCAGGAATGGGTTGTTGGGAGATGAATATCGCAGAATCAATACTTACATTTGATCATCATCTTAGTTTCATCCTTGGACGTCCAGATAAGGATCCATTCTTATCACTTCATTTGTTTATTAGTACTTATGTTCATCCTGAAGAACAAGATCGAGTACAAAAAGCTTTTTTTGATGTTCTTAAGGAAGATGCAGAAGAAATGCTCCTCGAATTTCGTCTTCGATCAGAGGAAGACGGATATATCTGGGTATTAATGCGTGGAGATATTACAAGGTATACTAAGAACGGAGATCCTGAACGAATTTCAGGGACTTTAGAAGATATCACCCGTATCCGCAAAATTCGATCTACTCCAATGTATCTTGCCAGTACCATTTCTGCCAATCGGCGGGAAATTTGGGAGTCATTTCTAATTCTTATTAAAAATAAACACTTATTTTTAGTCCCTCTTTTTTTTGGGGTGCTTTTTTTTATTTATGCATTCATCCTACTCGCAACCGGATATCTGGATGAACTTATTAGATCGAGTAAGGGAGTGGGTCCAATTGAATTACTACTCTTATATATATCGTATCTTTTCTATTATTTTTTAAAAGCAGGTATCATTCACACCGGATGGTCTGCAATACATGCTAGAAAAGAAACATTACAAGAGACGCTACTTGCTCTTCGTTCACATGCACTTTCAATTAGTAGCTGGGCTTTTATTATGATGTTATTTGCATTACTTATGGTTATTGCATCACGATATGCTGATGACATCGGACTGTTATTGTGTGCAGTTGGTGGTTCTCTATTTTTTCTTTTTACTTATTTTGTTGTAACGGTGATACTATGTGAGAAAAATAATATTTGGTATGCATTATTCCGGTCTTATGAAATTTTTAAAAAAACAAGGGCAGTTGGCGTTGTTGGTATTGTATATTTTTCAGTCCTGTTAATACCAGGAATTGTCTATCTTATCTTCATAAACAGCTGGAAAAATGGAAATATCATGGTATCATTAGATCCTAATGCTGCTTTGGCAATATCATCAGCTTCAAATCTTGTTACCATAATTCTTATCGGAAGTATTCTATTTATCACCTTAGGTATTATCATTTTTATTTTAACCACATTCATCATGAGTCAGCTTTATATCACGCTCTTATATAGAGATGAAAAAGTATTGCACAATACATTACTTAAGTGAAAGGAACAAAATCTCATCTTATATTTTACCGGTAATTTTAATAAAAGAATAGTTTTTGGGTTATATCATGAAAAAGATTTATCAGCAAAAGAGAATAATGGATTATATAAAATTTTACAGATTTATCACTATTATATTGATTTTTTTGATTGCCAGCATCCAGGTTATATCTGCTAATCAGGAACAATCCAATCTTTTTCCAATGTATGAGCCTGTTGTCCCTATACACCAGGGAATTGATAATGCAACTTTTAATTTACAACAACAAATGCTCGTCAATCTTCATCCTGACAAAACAACTTCAACACAACTTTATGTTCCTGGCGAAATTCTTGTTAAATATGCCCCACAATCATATCCCAATGAAACAGATAACAATCGGATGGCACTTGAAAGTACTATTATAGGTGCCTCAACAATACTCGATTATACACCAGAAGGGATTTCCGGTTTGTATCTTCTTTCTATTCCTATAGATATACCGATCGAGGAAGCGGTTATCCGGTATGAAGAACAACCAGGCGTTTTATTTGCGGAACCAAATTACTATATACATGCTGCTGTTCTACCCAATGATCCTGACTTCAATTTTCAATGGGGTTTACATAATACGGGACAGATAATCAATGGTATTGCAGGTTATACAGGATCTGATATACATGCCCCTGAAGCCTGGGATATAAACACCGGTAATCGGGATCAGGTTATTGTCGCTTTACTGGATTCTGGAGTAGATCTGAATCATCCTGATCTTGCTTTAAACCTATGGACCGATCCCATGACTGGTACTCATGGGTATGATGTTATTGATGGAGATTATATACCCATGGATTTGAATGGTCATGGAACACACTGTGCAGGCATTATAGGTGCTGTGGGTAATAACGGGATTGGGGTTACCGGTGTTAACTGGCAAACCCAAATAATGGCTGTCAGATTTCTGAATGCAGGAGGAGAAGGAACAGTTTCTGGAGTAATATCAGCCATTCGCTGGGCTTTAGAACATAATGCTGATGTTATTAGTTGTTCTTTTGTAACTACTCAGTATAGTCAGACATTATATGAGGCAATATCATCTTCCCCGGTCCTTTTTGTCTGTGCTGCAGGCAATAATCATGAAAATATTGATGTAATCCCTTTTTATCCAGCTTCTTTTAACAGCCCAAATATCATCTCAACGGGTTCTGTTGATAATCAGGATAATCTTGCCCTAACATCTAATTATGGAATCATCTCAGTTGACCTCGTTGCTCCTGGTGTTGACATTTTTAGTACTACACCATATGAATCAGAGACAAATGGTGAAAATTATAACGATATATCAGATTATGAGAAAGATTATAATCAGGCATATACATCAGGATATGGAATGATGTCAGGCACTTCAATGGCCGTTCCCTTTGTTTCAGGCAGTGCCGCAATTCTGATGGATACTTGTCCTACCTGTTCTTACGAGCAGATTTATCATTCTATTTGTGATACAACAGATCCTATTCCTGCCCTTTTTGGATATATCAGAACTGGTGGGCGATTAAATCTCTCAAAAGCTATTCAGTCTCTCTCACCTGTTGACCCTGATACTGGTGATTTACCACTTGCAGCAGGATGGAACCTTATATCTATTCCAAAAGTATTACAATCCGGTTATGATACTGCAGTAATATTCTCTGCCATTTCTACTTCAGGGCATTCAATACTTTTATTTGAAGACGATACATGGAGATCTATGAAGAGTGACGAAAAGATTCTTCCCTTACAGGGGATATGGATGTTTTCTGAGAATCAGGATACCGTTCATCTTCTCTTTGATCCAAACCCTTTATCTCTTCCTGAACGTCAGATACGATCAGGATGGGAATCTGTTGGTTATTATGGTTTATTAAAGAAATATCCCTGTGATGCATTTTCTTCCCTGAGTGATTCATGGAAATTCATTATTGGATTTGATGGAACTACGCAGAGATATTCAGACACAATACAAAATGCCTGTCCACTAACAGATCCAGAAGAAGTAGTAATGCCATATCATGGATATTGGCTCTTTTCACAATATCCAGGGATATTAAAAGCTGAATAAATTTATTAAGATAATAAGAGAGTATCCATATTATTTAACAATTGAATAATCTGATACATTTTTTCAAATAATCATTGGGATATGATAGAAATAGCTGCTTATAATACCTGAGAAAATGTCTATAAAAAATTCTTTTGTTATTGTTTCTATTATAGTGATGAGTTTTCATTTTAAAAAAAGAACGTATATTTCTTTGGTATGAGTTTATCTGTATTCATGTACAAGATGGTTTCTATAATGCACAAAGTTTGCATTCTTTGGATATCGGTCATTGTTTTTACCTTTTTGTCCCCCTTTTTGATCTGATAGGAGGTGGAGGTGGAGGTGGTTGACTTATAAAGGGGGGTCAAAAACGAATGAGTGCGACCTTATATGCCCCTGGATAAAAAAAAGGATGAGCGAAAACACCTAACAAATTTACAG
>CAYRYR010000043.1:0-22340 GCA_964428385.1 uncultured Methanoregulaceae archaeon | reverse complement strand
TCTCAATGAGCCCAATATTAAGAGATAAATACCTAGAAAGGTAGCAAATGGTCATCACAAGATCTATATCATAGAAACCGAAACGCATACCATGAAAAGACCAATAAAAATTGGATTCTATTCAGAAGTACTCAACAAAGTTCAGACTGGCATTGGACGATATGCCTCAAATATTGCACAAAACCTCATGCATCTGTACCCAAAAGATCTCGAATTTACATATATAAATTCAAAAATAGATACACATATACAGGTAAACCAAATACGAATTCCAAACTATTTCCCTAAATTTGAGACATATCCCTGGTATCTAACTACACCACTGTTACTTAGAAATAAATCCATTGACATCATCCATAATCCTACTCAGATCCCTACTTTTTTTCCTTTTAAACAAAAAAATATAATAACAGTACATGACATAACCCCGCATTTATATCCAAATGAACATCCATGTCTTATCCCGCCATACAATAAACTTTTTTTAAGGAGGAGTCTTATCAATGCTGATGCTATTATTGCAGACTCAAAAAATACGAAGTCAGATCTTATTACCCATCTTAAAATACCAAAGGAAAAGATTATCCCAATATATCTTGGAGTTGAAGAAAAATTTTCTCCTGCTTTACATAAAGAAGCAGCTGATGTCAGGGAAAAATTCGGGCTTCCGGATACCTTTATTCTGTATGTCGGAACTCTTGAACCAAGAAAAAATCTGCCTGTTCTGCTAAAAGCATGTTCATTATTAAAAAAACAAAATTGGCAGATTCCACTCGTGATTGCTGGAAAAAAGGGTTGGCTCTATGATAAAATATTTAAGACTGTCAGAGAATTGACCCTAACACAAAATATCATATTCACCGGTTATATTCCTGACATGTACCTGCCTTCCCTGTATTCAGCAGCAACACTCTTTGTGTATCCATCACTTTATGAAGGATTTGGATTTCCCCCTCTTGAAGCAATGGCATGCGGTTGCCCGGTAATTACATCGGATCGTTCATCATTGCCTGAAATCGTGGGAAATGCTGGCATAACCATTCCTCCTGATAACCCACAGATCCTTGCTGACGAAATTTTGCGTATCTGGGAAGACGAAGACATCAGAACCGAACTAAAAAACAAAGGAATCAATCGTTCAAAAGAATTTACCTGGTCAGCCTGCGCAAAACAGACATATGAAATCTATCAGCAGGTCCTTGAATCATAATTCAGGTTTGTAGTACACCTGATAGCGCTCTCTCTCCTTCAGTAGCATAGTATATCCACAATACCAATTTATTCGATATTACAAGATATTTTGCCGTATTATCGATACAATGCATTTTATTTGAGACTATACAGCCTGTCTGAAAATCTAACGATTTCAAAATATCAGGTGTAAAGAGGAATCTAAATAAATCATTTTTAGGTTTTTCAATCATGTTTTTGAAGTCAATAACTTCTCATATCTCATATAGAAATTTGGCACAGGTCCTTATCACTTAAAGAATCGACAACGCCCAATATAATATTACATTTTTTCCAGAGGTTCCAATTTTTACCGAATTTACATTCTGTAGAAAAAAATGAAATCTCAATGGAATCCTGATCAACATCAGGTTAAAAATCATAAAATCTCAAGATATTTCATAGAGTAATAAATAAAAATGGTGTTTCAGACGCAAAACCCACCAATAATCGTACTACAGTCACAGCATACATTCACACGCCCCCTGACGTTTCCTCGAACCATTTCACAGTCCTTAATAACCCCTCTTCAAAAGGAACCTTTGCTTCAAATGAGAACCAGTCTCTCGCCCGTGAGACATCCAGATTCCGTTTTGGCTGACCGTCAGGTTTACTGGTATCCCATATAATATCCCCTGAAAAACCCGTGATATCCGATATCAGGGAAACCAGTTCCTTAATCGATATCTCCATGCCGGATCCGAGATTTACCGGTTCATCACCATCATACCGCTCACCCGCAAGAACAATTGCGCGTGCAGCATCATCAACATACAAAAACTCTCGCGATGCAGCTCCCGTTCCCCATACCTCAACAGAAGAGGCACCACTATCCCGTGCCTCAACAAATTTTCGTATCAGTGCAGGAATGACATGGGAACTTGCCGGATCAAAGTTATCACCGGGTCCGTACAGATTCACCGGAAGAAGATAGATGGCGTTAAACCCGTACTGGCGTCGGTATGCCTGCGCCTGAACGAGCAACATCTTTTTCGCAAGTCCATACGGGGCATTGGTCTCCTCAGGATATCCATCCCAGAGTGTTTCTTCACGGAATGGTACCGGGGTGAATTTCGGATACGCACAGACCGTGCCGACAGCCACAAATTTAGAAACTCCGGAAAGCCGGGCCGCTTCCATCATCTGAATTCCCATGATACAGTTATCATAAAAGAGCTCACCCGGATGAGAAAGATTGTACCCTATCCCGCCTACCTTTGCCGCCAGATGAATGACCACATCAATATCTTTTACAACCTTCTCACAATTTTTAAGGAGGCGAAGATCACAATCACGGCTGCGGGGAATGAGGATATGCTCTTTTTGTGCACCTCGGATAAGGAGCTCTTTTACAATCGCTGTGCCTAAAAAACCAGCTCCACCAGTTACAAGAATGGTTTTATCAGTCCAGAAACTCATCCATACAACCTCCCTTGTATTTCAGCTGGAATCACACGCATTTACCTCACCCGGTTCTTTGGTTCCAGATAATAATTCAGCTGACTTTTTATGATATCCTGAACCGAATGTGAAACAGAAAACCCGATACGGGAAATTTTTGATGTATCTGAAAACAATATCGGCACTTCTGATGGTCTGAACCGGTCAGCATCAAACAGAACAGGAATCGTTCCCTTATCAGTCTGGACTAAAATTCCCTGATCCTCGAGATGAAATTCCATCCTGCCCGTAAGCATTGCGGTATCAAGAGCGGTCTTTTGAAATGAGCAGCCAAACACCGGGGTGGGGTCTGATGCCAGCGGGTCTGAAAACGTCTTATCATTCTTCATGGTAGAGATTGCCTGCACATCATATCCGGCAGCAGAAAGACTAAGCAGGATATAACTGATAACTGATGTCGTCCGCATTGACCCCTGATTATATACATCACCTGATGCACCATCGGTGGCAAGCAGTTCATATCCTTTGACAATATCCAGAACATGTGACCAGTCACGAAATGCATTCACGTTCCCAATCGTAATTGCATCGGTTTCATGATGAATAAGCTGTGATACCTGCCGGGTTACTACAGACGTTACGAACATTCGTCCCCTGCCCGCTCCTTCATGGTTAAAACCACGCGAGACAACCGTCTCAAACCCGTAGGTGGAGTGATAATTCCTGCATAAAAATTCACCACATACTTTGGTTACCGCATAGGGTGACATGGGCCGGAGCGGGTTTGTCTCTGCAATAGGTACTTCCGGAATCGATACCGGCTCAGGAAATATTGCTCCATATCGGGCTTTTGCCTGGGCATACTGTTCTTCTGAGCTGATAACAAGACCATATTCCTCAGAAGATCCTGCAAAAACCAGTTTGGTATCGAGATCTTTTATCCGGATCGCTTCAAGCAGATTCTGGGTACCAAGGACATTGCTCTGGGTTGTCTCAACCGGATGCGTAAATGATCGGGGAACAAACGACTGGGCACCCAGATGAAAAATATATTCAGGCTGTACATCATCAATTGCCTGAGCAACCCCGGAAATATCCTCAAAATTACCTTCTACTAACGTTATTTCATCTTCAATTGACTTATTTTTAATATTATCAGGAATTGAACCATCTGCCCGCCTCCTGATGAGACCATATACCTCTGCACCCTGATTAATCAGATCTTTTGCAAGGTAAGGGCCGACAAACCCGCTAATCCCGGTTATCAGGATGCGG
This sequence comes from uncultured Methanoregulaceae archaeon, assembly GCA_964428385.1. GTDB lineage: Archaea > Halobacteriota > Methanomicrobia > Methanomicrobiales > Methanospirillaceae > JAFGOM01. The sequence goes on along the minus strand of CAYRYR010000043.1, from coordinate 18,434 downwards.
GTATCCTTCCATGATGACCCGTTCATACTTATTAGTATGCCGAGGTACTATCTCATCATTTTCCTATTTCAGTGTGGGAAGTTCAAAAGAGGAGATTGAATGTTGCATGATAGCACACTACACTCCTGATAAAACCCATTCTCATTGCATACTGGCGCATACAACTTTAATAATGAAATGGATCATTCGTACAATCTCGTAACACGGGTTTAAAATTTTATTCACACCCATATAAGAGTAGCTTAAAATCAATGATAGGGTTAAAAATCCTCCTACCAGTTCAAATAAGAAGCCTTAAATCAATTCAGGCCTGATATCTTTTCAGTCCCGTAAAGGGACGTGTACAGTGACTACCAGTGACAATCAGTGACCAAAAACTAAGCAGTATTCAGAAAAGATAACGTACAGGTTTTAAAAGACTAGACAGAGGAACCATATGGCAAAATATTCCGACACAATCGATCTTTATGATGATAAGGGAAAACTGCTCAAGAGCAATGTAACCCTTGAAAAAATTAGTCCTTGTGTGAACAAGGGTATCTTAAAGACTATTGACCTGACCAAGAGAACTGCAGCAATCAACCTTGGTGGTGTAGAGAAAGCACTGAAATCCGGTGCAATCGGCAAACACCAGATCATTAAGGGACGTGAACTTGACCTTGACATTTCAGGACATGCAGGAGCTATCAAGGAAAAGATCTTTAAGATGCTTCAGGTCCAGGAAGGCGATGACACTGAGATCCGGGCACTTGGTGGAGGCAAACTTCTCCTGTGCACGGTCCCGACATCACGTATTAACGCCGCTGCAACCTATGATGCAACCACCACTGCAGTTGCATCAGCCGCAACCTATGCAATCATTGACGAGTTTGATGTTGATATGTTCAACGGGTCAACAGTCAAGGCAGCAATCTGGGGTACGTATCCACAGACTATGGATATGGCTGGAGGAGCTGTCGCATCTATCATGTCAATTCCCCAGAACAATGAAGGTCTTGGATATGCATTACGAAACATCCCGGCAAACCATGCCGTCATGATTACGAACAAGAATGCAATGCAGGGTGCAGCACTGACTTCAATATTTGAGCAGTCTGGAGAGTTTGAGATGGGTGCAGCAATCGGCCCATTCGAGCGTGCCCAGCTTCTTTTACTCGGATACCAGGGTCTGAATGCAAACAACCTTGTCTATGATCTCGTCTCAAAGAACGGAAAGACCGGAACCGTCGGTACTGTTGTTCAGAGTCTTGTTGAGCGTGCAATTGAAGACAAAGTCATCACCCCAGGAAAGAAGGGACCCAGCGGATATACCTTCTACGACACCAAGGACCCAATGCTCTGGAATGCATATACTGCAGCAGGAACCCTTGCAGCAACCATGGTTAACTGTGGTGCCGGCCGGTTTGCACAGGCAGTATCTTCCACACTTCTGTACTTCAACGACCTGATTGAACACGAGACTGGTCTTCCAGGTTGTGACTATGGTCGTGTCATGGGTGTAGCAGTCGGTTTCTCCTTCTTCAGCCACTCGATCTATGGTGGCGGTGGACCTGGTGTCTTTAACGGGAACCACGTCGTTACCCGTCACGCAGCAGGTGTAGGTATGCCCTGTATCGTAGCAGCTTGTGCACTTGATGCAGGAACACAGATGTTCACACCAGAAAGTACCTCCAAGATCTACCAGGATACCTTCGGGCAGTTCGACGAATTCGCAAAACCAATCCAGAACGTTGCAGCCGGAGTATAACCGCACCATGGTCGAGAACCAGATGACTGATGCTGAATATCCTCAGTGCAGGATTGTCTCACACCGTCTTTTAAAGCCTGATACCGTTGAGAATCTGCTGACACGACTGGTAGAAATCTCAGGGATTCGACGGATCGTCATGAACGGTCCTAGTATCCCTCTGACCGTCCCCGCCGGCCCAGCACGGGGGGCTGATAACCCTCACTCTGATAGGAGATCCATCTTTGTCAAAGACGAAGAGGTTGAACTAAAAGTGCAGGTCGGAACGATCCTTATGGAATTAGAAAAGGACGACATCATTCCCCTGATACAACAGGCATGTGATGCGGTCTTTGTTAAGTTTCCATACCAGCTGCAGCAGGGAAAATATATGCGATCGAGTCCGACCCAGGTGGATCACGCAAAATACGGCCCTGGTGCAGACAGCAGAATTCTTGGGATAACTGATCCCAATGCAAAGACCGGACCCACGATAATTCAGGGATACAGATAATGCCGCTTGGACGTGTCACCCAGATAGTAGACTGCCGGGAGAGTGCCGGAATGGGCAAAGGAGGTGCCCTCGCACAACGGGGGACCATATCCGAATGTTCGCATCCGGATGTCATCATTGTTGGCATGTCCCCGGGCAGGAGGCACGTCACAAAGCCGGTCTGTGATATCACGTCAGCGTTGCGTTCCCAGGGTGTCGAGTATAAGGTAAGTACGATGGTGCTTAATGCCGGATCAGGCTTACCGCCTGATGCGCCAAAAGCGGCAGGCCATGTACTAGGTGCATACTTTGGCATGAATGGCAAAGAGATTGCACAGGTAAACGGGCATCGTCTTGCTGTTCTTCACCATGGAAACGTCAGATCACATGTCGTAGCAAAAGTCCGCTCGATATTAAGAGACTGTGAGATTCCCGCAGTGGTTGTCTGTCAGGTGCCGATTGATTATGAAGATTTTGCCAGGGAAGGAGTACAAACAGCATATGTCATGCCCCCACCTGATAAAATCTACACAAAAGGCACTGTCATGAGAATCATCAGCGGCGTCACCCGTGGGGAGACACCGTCGCGGGAAAAACTGGCAGAAGTCATCCATGCGGTTATGACACTCATTAAAACCACTTAACTAGGAGAGAATAATATGGCATATAAGCCACAGTATGGACCAGGTACATCTATTGTTGCCGAAAACCGGCGTAAACAGATGAACCCCAGTATCAAACTTGAGAAAATGCGTGACGTTACCGATGAGGACATTGTTCTCCTTCTCGGACACCGTGCACCAGGACAGGCATACCCAACCGCTCACCCACCACTGGCAGAGCAGGGCGAACCAGAGTGTCCAATCAGAAAATTAGTTACCCCTACCCCGGGAGCTGCAGCAGGTGACCGTGTCAGGTACATTCAGTTCGTTGACTCCATGTACAATGCACCCTGTCAGCCGTACCAGCGGACCTATACCGAGTGCTATCGCTTCCGTGGTATTGACCCGGGAACACTTTCAGGACGTCAGATCGTCGAGTGCCGTGAGCGTGACCTCGAACAGATCTCCCAGGAACTTATCAATACAAATCTCTTTGACCCGGCAATTACGAGCATTCGTGGTGCAACCGTGCACGGTCACTCACTTCGTCTTGCAGAAGACGGAATGATGTTTGATATGCTGCAACGGTGCAAACTTGAGGGTGGAACCGTCAACTATGTCAAGAACCAGATAGGTGAGCCACTCGACAAGAAAGTCAATGTTGGCAAGCCACAGGACGCAGCATGGTTAAAAGCAAACACTACCATGTTCCACTCACTTGTCGGATCTTCCTACCGTGATGATGAGGAGTATATAGAGTATATCAAGCGTATTCACTCACTGAGGACAAAGTACGGCTTTATGCCGGTCGAGTAAGGAGGCATAAAATATGGCAAAAATCGAGAGAGCACAGAAACTTTTCTTAAAAGCCCTGAAAGAGAAATTTTCGGGCGACGTCAAAGACACAAAGACTTCCTTTTATAACTTTGACAATCTGAACCAGTCTCCCCGTAAAAAAGAATTCATTGCAGCATCCAAGAAGGTTGAGGCCGAACGTGGGATGGCAATGTATGATCCATACCGCTGCCACCTTGGTGGTCTTCCTATGGGTCAGCGCCAGCTGATGACCTACGAAGTCTCAGGAACCGGCACCTTTGTTGAGGGTGACGATCTGCACTTTGTCAACAACCCGGCAATGCAGCAGTTCTGGGATGATATCCGCCGGACGGTTATCGTTTCCATGGACCTTGCACACAACACACTCCAGAAGCGTCTGGGTAAGGAAGTTACTCCTGAGACCATCAACGAGTACTTACATATCCTCAACCACGCCATGCCTGGAGCAGCAGTCGTTCAGGAACACATGGTCGAGACCCACCCAAGCGTAGTCGATGACTGTTACGTTAAGGTCTTTACTGGTGACTCAGAACTTGCTGACCAGCTCGAGAAGCAGTATGTTATCGATGTGAACAAACTCTTCCCTGCAAAACAGGCAGCAGAGTTAAACGCAGCAGTCGGCAAGTCCCTCTGGCAGGCAATTCACATCCCAACCATCGTCTCACGTACCTGTGATGGTGGAACTACCAGCCGCTGGTCTGCTATGCAGATCGGTATGTCATTCATTACCGCATACCGGATGTGTGCCGGTGAAGCAGCAGTCGCTGACCTTTCATACGCAGCAAAGCACGCTGGTGTCATTCAGATGGCAAGCCACCTGCCTGCACGTCGTGCCCGTGGACCAAACGAGCCAGGTGGTATCCTCTTTGGTAACTTTGCTGATATGATCCAGGCTGACAGAACACACCCCAATGATCCTGCAAAAGCTTCCCTTGAGGTCGTTGGTGCCGGAACAATGCTCTTTGACCAGATCTGGCTCGGTTCCTACATGTCTGGTGGTGTCGGGTTTACTCAGTACGCAACAGCTGCATACACCGACAACATCCTCGATGAGTATACCTACTATGGTATGGACTACATCAAGGACAAATACGGCGTAGACTGGCAGAACCCAAGCCCCAAGGACAAGGTAAAACCAACCCAGGAAGTTGTCAATGACATCGCAGGAGAGGTCACCTTAAATGCTATGGAACAGTACGAACAGTTCCCAACACTCATGGAAGACCACTTCGGCGGGTCACAACGTGCCGGTGTTATTGCAGCAGCATCAGGTCTCTCAACATCCATTGCAACTGGTAACTCAAACGCCGGTCTGAATGGATGGTATCTCTCCATGCTCATGCACAAGGAAGGATGGTCACGTCTCGGATTCTTCGGCTACGATCTGCAGGATCAGTGTGGTTCTACAAACTCACTATCAGTCAGACCAGACGAAGGATGTATCGGCGAGTTCCGTGGTCCAAACTATCCAAACTATGCAATGAACGTCGGACACCAGGGAGAATACGCAGCTATCGTCGGTGCAGCACACTACACCCGTGGAGATGGCTGTTCACTCTCTCCTCTGATCAAGATCACGTTTGCTGACCCAAGCCTTCCCTTTGACTTTTCAGAGCCAAGGAAAGAGTTTGCAAAAGGTGCAACCAGACAGTTCGTGGCAAAGGGAGAGCGTTCCCTCCTGATGCCGGCAAAGTAAGCCGGATATCTTACTCATCCTTTTTTTAGCCAGATCAGACACGCAGAACTTCGACTATTGACGATTTTCACAACGCGCAATTGCCGATTTTTTTTTCATGCCAGTATGGTGAATCAAAAATTGATTTTTTATCAAACGCAATAGAAATTGTGACTTATTTCGTATTTTTTACGTCATTGGTAGTTTTTGTATACTCCTTTTATCATTTCACAGTTCCTGATTTAAAAGATCAGGTACAGGGGGTCTGTTGCCAGAACACCACTAAAAAAAATCTGTGGGACAATTTTTTTTTCACTAGTGCAACTGGATATGATCTAAAATCCACAATTTTTTGTTCTTTTTTTTAAATCTACGTAAATTTTCCTTATATGCCACACAATTTCGAAACCTTTAATGCTGTCATAACCGACTCTTACAATACCACAAAGGGTTTTTACTACTCATTGTGTGTGGTAACGAAGAAGAGCACTCTTGTGTCTGATAGAAAAATAAGCGCAGGAGAAAGGTTTACATGGAAACTATTGTATTAGGCATTGGAATTACTGCATTGGCAGGAGCTCTTGCCACAGTTGCTGGTGCTGCGGAAGATACTGAATCTGACATTGGTTCACAGGGTGACCCAAATTCACAGGTTCAGCTCGCCCCGCAGATGGGATACATTCATCGTATCTACAACAAAGCAATATCAGGTGAGCCACCAGCATATGGACTCTGGTGTGCACTTGGGGCTGGAGTTGCCTTCGCATTTTTGCAGATTCTACATAATCCGGCTCTAGCAATCATTCTTGGTTCGATTGTTGCAGTATTTGTACAGGGTATCTACTGTGTTACAGCATACCTGGGACGTACTGCCAGTCTTGCTAAGTTTGAGCAGCCGGTCTACATTGACGTGGTCAAATCACTGACTCCAGTGACGATGGCACACGCATTTGTAGCAATCTTCTGTACCGTTACGATGTGTTATCTGATGGCTGAGTTCTTACATCACCCATTCGCACTCCCACTCCTGGGTCTCGTCTGGGGTATTGCACTCGGTGCAGCCGGGTCTGCAACAGGAAACCCATTTTATGGGAAGGAACGTCAGTACCAGAATCAGAATTTTGGCGCTGGAGTTCCTATTTCAGCATCAGGAAACATCGTCAGATATGCTGAAGCCGGACAGCGTTCTTCACTTGATAACGGCTGGTTTACTACTAAGTTTGCAGGACCTGCATCAGGTATCTGCTTTGGACTTATAGTCTTCTTAGAGTTGTGGAGAACCGTTCTCTTTGAGACCGCCCTGGGATCATGGGGAGCTGTTGTCATCGGTTTCATTCTCATCGTCATCTTCGCCATCATTGACCTCTGGGTCGAGAAGTGGGGACGCAACACCTATGGACCATATGCTGAACAAGAGGAGGCATCAACATGAGTGCTCTTGGTGGACAGGCACGTGGTGGAGACGGTATCAACTGGAAAGGAACATCAGTTGGTATTTTCATTCTGCTCGTTGCCATTCTCATTACCTATGCAATTGAGCAGTCTATGATCCCACAAGGCCTCTTTGGCGGACTGCAGGGTGTTGCTCTTGTCTTCCCACTCATTGGCATTATCGTTGGCGGGGCACTGATTGGATTCGGCGTCCACTTTGTCCCGGTCGGAGGAGCACCGGCAGCAATGGGTCAGGCACCTGGTATTGCAACCGGTGTGGCCATGCTTGCCGCAGGTGCTGGTCTTGCCGGTCTTTTTGGCGGAGCATGGGCATGGACAGCAACTGGTGACTTCTGGATAACTATCCTTGGTGGAGGAATTGGTGGAGGTCTGATGATGGCTATCACCTGTCTTATGGTCAATCTGACCTATGTCTTTGCCATGGGTGTTCCGGCAGCATCAGGAAAGGTAAACAAGGATCCTATTACAGGATACACATTTCCTGAATTCAAATCACAGGGAACAGAGGGGCATGGTCTTCCGTTCATCTCCTACATTGGTGGTGTCATCGGAGGATTTCTTACTGCTCTTGGTGGAACCCTAATTTACCTTGAACTGCTTCTGGTCTATCAGCCAGGACTTGAACAACTCCTTGGTAGCAGTGCAGGATCCGTAGAACCTCTCGCGGTCTCACTCGCTGGTATCTTTGCTATTGGATTTTTCCTGGTCAACGCAGTGTTGTCAGCATACAACATTACCGGAACCATCGAAGGGCCACACGACCCGAAATTCAAACGGGTTCCACGGGCAATTATTGGCTGTGCTGTTGCATCAGCAGTCTGTGGGCTGGTAGCAATTCTGATTGTGGTGGCAATATGAGGTGGATTCAATGACTGTAAAAATGGAAGCTTCAACTGGTGGAATTCCCCATAACACATTACTTATCGGTGGTCTCATCACCGCAGTCGTGTGTATTTATCTGACATATTTAAACCAGATGTTAGGTGTTGGGTATTTTGCATTCTTTGGAGGCATCGCTGCAGTTGCTGCGCTCTGGTGGGGATCTGACACGATTAAACATCTGTGTAGTTATGGTCTTGGAACCGGAGTTCCTTCTGCAGGTATGTTAGCATTTGGTACGGGAGCGATTGCAATGATTGTTGCAACCAAATTCGGCATGGCAACACCGGTTGTAGCAGTTATCATTGCAGCAATTATCGGTGCCATCATCGGATACATTGCAAATGATATCATCAACATGAACATTCCGGTCATGGTCATCTCATTGACCGAACTTGCTATCGTCGGGTCACTGACCATGCTCGGGTTAACTGCAATGACATCCGGATCGTTTCTGTTTGTAAATTTAATCGGAAACGGGGCCAATGTAACCGGAACAATTATCGGTGGTTGTGTCCTTGCGGTTGTGTTCATGCTCGGAGCAATTGCATTGCAACATCCGTTCAATGCATGTCTCGGACCGAATGAGAGCCAGGATAGGACCCTTATGCTCGCATTGGAATGTGGGTTCCTCTCTATGGTAGCAATCTCTGTAATCTCCTATGCATACCTCGATGTCTTTGCAGCAACAGTTTCATTGATTGTATCGCTGATAGGGTTTGGCTACACGTTAAAGCAGTATTTCAAACTATCAGAACGCGATGCATTCATGTGGCTAGACGCAAAGCCAATCAGGGAAGTCGGAGGTGAGAAGTGATGAGCTGGATTCCGGTTTTACCAGAATATGGTCTTGGGTGTGACGCTATCATTGGATTTGTCACATCCCAGGGAGAATCACTTGGACCAATTATTGAACAGATAGACATGCTGGATAAGATAACAGACGATATCGTCGGATCCTTATCTGGTGAAGGATCATTCCTTGCATCATTCCCGAACAGGGAAAAATCGCTTGTCTTTGCCGGTGGAGTCACTGCCATCTGGTATGGTCTTGCGGTTGGTCTTGCGATTGCAGGAATAATCATGCTCTCAATGGTGCACTGAGGTGAATACTATGGCAGATAAAAAAGCACCAGCCAGTGGCTGGCCAATTGTCCAGGGTGATTTTCACACAGGTGATGTAAACAGCCCTGTTGCCGTTGTAACGATGGGCTCCCACCTTGATGAGCAGGCTATCTGTTCCGCAGGAGCAGCAATCTGCGGTTCCTGTAAGACCGAAAACCTCGGACTTGAGAAGGTTATTGCAAATATCATATCAAATCCAAACATCAGATTTGTTCTGACTGTCGGAACCGAGGTGAAGGGTCACTTAAGTGGTGAAAGCTTTATCGCGCTCCATGCAAATGGTGTTGAGGGCGGAAGAATCGTCGGTACAAAAGGTGCTATTCCGTTTATCGAGAACCTGGATGATGCCGCAATAAAGCGATTCCAGGAACAGGTCGAGATCGTCGACATCATGGAGAGCGAGGATGTCAGTGCTATCTCATCTAAAATCGCTGAATTAACGGCCCGTGATCCGGGAGCTTTCGATGCTGATCCCTTTATTATCGAGATAAAAGACGATAGCGGTGTAGAAGATGCAGGCGGAGAAGTCCGTCCGATGTCAGCAGAAGTTGCTCTCATCACTGCCCGTTTGAAGACCATCCAGATGATGGTGACTGATATCGGGTACAGGGACAGATTTGCTGCCGGTGTTTACGGTGGTAAAGTCGAAGGTCTGATGATAGGACTCATTGTATCGTTTGTTATCGTCGGATTCTTACTGATGAAGGTACAGGGGTGATTAATCATGGAAGATGATACAAATCAGGCAGGTCCGGTTCGCATGGCAGCGATCACATCTATGATGACTGATATCAAGTACAAAGCACAAATCATTGCACGTACCAACAAACTTGAATCCGGCATCATGGACTCAGGAATGGCTGGATTTATCCTGGGTCTTTTATTCTCTTTGATACTTGTAGTACCTGTTCTCTTCCTGGGAGGGATCTGAAATGGCAGACAAAAAAGATCCGGCAGCAGGATGGCCAATCGTCCAGGGTGATTTTCATACAGGAGATCCAAAGAGTGCTGTCGCAGTTGTCACCATGGGATCCCATCTTGATGAGGCGGCTATCTGTAGTGCAGGGGCAGCAATCTGTGGTTCCTGTAAGACTGAAAACCTCGGACTTGAGAAGGTCATTGCAAATGTTATCTCAAACCCGAATATCAGATTCGTTCTGACAGTAGGAACTGAGGTGAAGGGTCACATGAGCGGTGAAAGCCTTATAGCACTCCATGCAAATGGTGTTGACGGCGGACGTATCGTCGGAACAAAAGGTGCTATTCCGTTTATTGAGAACCTTTCAGCAGATAACATCAAGCGATTCCAGGAACAGGTAGAGATCGTTGACATCATGGAAAGCGAGGATGTCAGTGTTATCTCATCTAAAATTGCTGAACTGAATGGAAAGGATCCAGGAGCATTTGCAGACGGCCCGATGGTTGTCGAAATTAAGGATGAAGGGGGAGCAGAAGGAGTACTTTCCGCAACTGCAAACCCACAGTTCCTTGAGATAGAAGCAAAGCTGGATGCAATCGAGACAAGACTCGAATTCGCTGATGCTGAGATTGCACAGCGTGTCGGACGTAAAGTTGGACGTGACATCGGTATCCTATATGGTATTGTTGCAGGTCTGATGGTTTACGTGATCATTACCGCATTATAATGCCTGGAACAGCCGAAGTTCTACTACGGAATAGAAAGGGATTCATAAGCGAGGTGTTATCAGATGTTCAAGTTTGAGAAAGAACAGACCGTTCTTGACTTTAATGGCTATAAAATTGGTGGGCAGCCGGGAGAGTACCCACGTGCTCTTGGCGCATCAATCTTTTACAACAAGCACGAGACTGTACTGAATGAGCACACAGGAGAAATAGACAAACCACGTGCAGAAGCACTCTGGAACCGCTGTCTTGAACTCTATGATGAGACAGGCCACTGGTACTTCTGTCAGATCATTGCAGAGTATGGAGAGGCATTTGAGAGCTACTTTAACTGGTTTACTGAGATGGATGACGAGTTTCCATTCCTGATGGACTCTTCAGCACCAGAAGCTCTTGCTCATGCATGTAAGTACGTCACTGAAGTTGGTATCGCAGACCGTGCAGTATACAATTCGATTAACGGATCTATTGGTCCTGAAACGATTGATGCACTGAAAAAGAGTGACGTGAGCGCAGCTATCGTTCTAGCCTTTAACCCGGGTGATCCGAGTGTTCGTGGCCGGGAAAAAGTGCTAAATGAAGGTGGCGTTGCTGGACAGGAGAAGTCCATGTTGGCGATTGCAGAAGAGTGTGGTATTACCCGCCCAATTCTGGATACTGCTGCAACTCCGCTCGGTCTTGGCTCCGGTGGTTCATTCCGTGAAATTCTTGCCTGTAAGGCGATTCATGGACTCCCAACCGGTGGTGCCTACCACAACATGACCGTCTCCTGGACATGGCTAAAACGCTGGAGAAAGGGAGGTCTTATTGACCGGTACACCGATTCAGGTATCCTCCTCGAGCAGATGAGCAAACACCACTTTGGTGGTCTTGATGGTATCAGACAGGCAGCATGGTCCGCACCTGATGTTGGATGTAACATTATGGCTGCAACTCTCGGAGCTGACCTTATCATGTTTGGTCCAATCGAGAACTGTGAGGCAACAGCTACTGCTATGGCGTTTACTGATATTGTCCTTGCCGAGACGTACCGTGAGCTCGGTGGCGATATCGCTGTAGAAAAGCACCCGATAAATCTGCTCTGCTAAAGACAATCACTTCTTTTTTTGTTTTCTATCAATATCCGAGGTACAGACTGGTTTTGTTCTGTTACATTATTATTATCTGATTTACCCATGCATAACAAGAGTGAAAGACCATTCACCCGATTACGAAAAGCCAAAATAACTTTAATCATCAGATACATTGTATAATCTGATACCGGAACCGAGATGAACCGGTGTACACGTATGAGGTTGTAATGGCATGCAGGTAACCGTCTGTTCACCAAAGATCTATACCTATGGAGCGATGCTTATCGGGGGTATCATCCAGAATATGGGATATGAGGTATCAATACAGAGAGATATTCGTGCGATACACGGCGATGTTCTCTTTCTCTCTCTGTACTCAACACAACATCTTATCAGCCCTGAGATAAAAGATGCAATAAAGAACCTTCAGGCACACGGGACAAAATGCTACATTGGAGGGCCGGTTTCAGCATATCCTGATATTGTATTTGGTGAGCTCAACCCAGACGCTGTGGTGACTGGTGAAGGAGAACCGGCAATACCAGTACTTTTAGAGACCGGTGATCCTAAAAAGGCTCCAAACTGTGCATATCGTGTTGATAATACGATAATAACAACAGAAAAGGTGCGAATCACAGACATTGAGCATCCTCTTCCCCTCATTCCTGATGATATCAGAGACCAGAGTATCAGGGGAGCTAATGTCTATATTGAGACTCATCGGGGATGTTTTGGCAGATGCGGATTCTGTCAGGTTCCTCTCTTCTTTGGCAGAACAATCAGAAGCAGAGAGATAACCCCAATTCTTAAGGAAGTTGCAGCATTCAAAGAGAAGGGAGTAAACAGGGTTGCCATAAGTGGTGGTACCGGATCTCTGTACAAGTCACATGACAATATCATCAATACTGATGCCTTTATTGAATTGTTAAAGGGATTATCCAAAATAATGGGTCCAAAAAATGTTTCCTGCCCTGACATCCGGGTAGACTGTATCACAAATGAAGTTCTCGAAGCGATACGGACATATACTATTGGATGGGTCTTTTTTGGGATAGAATCAGGCAGTCAGAAGATGCTTGACAGTATCAGAAAGGGAATTACCATTGAACAGGCAGAGGCAGCGGTTACAAGATGTCGTCAGTTTGATGTAAAGGTTGCAGGGAGTCTTATCTGTGGATACCCTGATGAAACAGAAGAAGATTTTCGTATGACAAAAGAATTCCTCACAGCAAATACACTTGATGATGTCTTTGTCAGTATTGCTGAACCGATTCCGCATACAGCTCTTGCAAGGAGTGTCCTTGAAACAGGCCTGGATGAAAACCCTGTGTTCGCCCCTCATCATGGAGAATATGCATCTCTCCACCTGACAGAAGCGGAAGCTCGTGCATTTGATCTGATGCTCCATGCAGATATGTGTAAACCAGTTCTTCATCTTGTGACTGATGATACCTTTTCAGCGTATCTACAAGAGGCAAGACGTCAGGGATCAGATATCAGGGCAGTAACCGATCTTCTTCGTCGCTATCATGGTAATGATATACACAATAAGATTGTATCATGAATCCAAAAATCAAAGAGAAAATAACAAAAATCTGAAAAGAAACAGAAATAGGAGATATATTGTCTGTGTGTTTTCTTTTTGTCCAATCTGTTCGTACCAAAAACGGAATTTACGTATTTTAGTGAAGTGAAGGGCTATGTCTGAAAAACAAGTGATACCATATCATTATGTTCAGGCAGGATTTCATTGTGACATTCTGACTTTTATATTGACAATATTCCATCTCACTTTAATAATTCCAACAAAGAGAGCGCAAAGGAACAATAAGGGCAGAGAAAGAGGTCGAATATAATCAAGTAATTATCACATACTTATTTTTTATCTCTTGAAAAATTGACAGAGCCAGTGAAGGAATATCTTCACCTTCTTTGTATTATGGTAAATTAGGATGCCATAAGGATAACGCTACGCTGTTTTGGCAATATGGTTTTCAATAAACCCGTTTTCGATTATCAGGTGTTATATCATTTGTATAGCAGATGACATATCAAATGGTTACCCATTTTATTACATTTCTCCAAAAATTAATAAGATGTATATATATTACTGGATATTGAACACATAATGATGATTAGTAAATCAGCTATTGGAATCATTGCTCTAGTCCTCGGAGCAATGCTTTTCTGTGGGGCAGTATCTGCTGCAGAATCAGGACTTCCTGAACACAGTGCAGACAGGCTCCTTATTGGAACTACTACAAGTCTTGATGCAACCAAACTTCTTGATCTTCTCACAGAGAAATTTGAGACTGAAAACAACGTCGATGTCCAGTGGGTTGCAGTAGGTACCGGACAGGCACTCGAGTACGGCCGCAACTGTGATGTTGATATCGTTATGGTTCATGACCGGGTAGCAGAAGATGCGTTCATTGATGGAGGATATGGACTTGACCGGCGGATTTTCGGGTACAACTATTTCCTGCTTGTCGGACCAGAGAGCGATCCGGCACAAGTATCAGGCCTTAATGCAACAGCTGCATTTGCAGCCATTGATACAATCGGCGCAGATGATGAGACCGTTATTTTTGTATCCCGCGGTGACAACTCAGGAACCCACTCACGAGAAAAACTTCTCTGGAAGAACGGTGGGTATGATTACGCAGCAATTAACATCTCACCCTGGTACCGGGAAGCAGGAGCTGGTATGGGCCAGACTCTTACCATGGCTGAAGAATTACAGGCATATACTCTATCAGATTCCTCTACATGGGGAGCCTATGAGAGTGACTTAACTCTTGTCCCTCTCGTCGAGAATGATGATGCGTTTCTCAACATCTATGCTGTAATCCGGATTAATCCGGATACCTGTCAGGATGTAAACACGGAAATGGCAAAGAAGTGGGAAAACTTCATGATTAGTCCGGAAGTACAGGATATTATCGCAACCTATGGTATCGAAGAGAAAGGCACCGCGTATTTTAATCCTGCACTAGGAAATGAAGAATTTATTGGTGTAACCATAGACGAAACCACAGATCCAGTGGTATAATCCACACTTTCTTTTCTTTTTACCAGCACTAAACTACTATGAATGATCTGCTCACTGGCATTGAGACTGCCTTTTTGTTGATACAGACAGCAGATCCGGAAGTTATCGATATCACCATCCGAACGCTGCAGATAACTTTCTCTTCGGTTCTTATCAGTGTGATGGTTGCAATTCCTTTAGGTGCTGCTATTTCGTTTCGTGAATTCAGAGGGAAAAAGACGGCAATCAGCATCATCCAGACATTATATGCACTCCCGACCGTTGTCGTGGGCCTCCTCTGTTTCATGCTCCTCTCCCGATCCGGGCCACTTGGAGATCTTGGGTGGATGTTTACGCCAAACGGTATGATATTTGGTCAGACGATACTCATCATACCGATTATGACCGGCCTTACTATCTCCGCTCTTCAGGCCATAGATCCCATTATTACTGACACCATCAGATCTCTTGGTGCTTCACGGTTTCAGTTTTTGAAAAGTCATCTTCGGGAAGCGAGGTTTGCCATAATGGCTGCAATTATTGTGGGATTCTCACGGGCAATATCTGAGGTCGGGACCGCCATTATGATCGGGGGGAATATCAAGGGTCATACAAGAGTTCTGACGACGGCAATATCGCTTCAGACCTCTATGGGAAATTTCAACCTCTCTCTTGCCCTGGGAATTATTCTGCTTGTTATTGCACTGATTATCAACCTATTCATGGGATTTGTCCAGAACCGTTGAGTTGTTATGATAGAAATACAGGATATCAGGAAGGAATTCGATGGAAAGGAAGTACTATCTGGTGTCACACAAACCATTCGCAAAGGAGAGATATTTGCTATCATCGGCCCTTCCGGCCAGGGGAAAACAACCCTGCTTCGGATACTTAATCTCCTGGAGATACCAACATCAGGAACAATCCTCTTTGAAGGAACTCCGATACAAGCGTCACCTGATTCAAATCTATTTCGCAGGAGGATGGGTATGGTCTTTCAGAGTACGGTCGCATTCAGGGATACCGTCTTTAATAATATTGCTCTTGGGCTTAGGTACCGTGGACACTCAAAAAAGGAGATACATGAGTTGGTTATGGAAAAGCTCGACGAAATTAGTTTATCCGGGTATGAAAACCGGAGAGCGCTAACACTTTCAGGAGGAGAGAAACAACGTGTTTCATTAGCGAGAGTAATGGTCACCGGTCCGGATCTTCTCATCCTTGATGAACCTACAGCAAATCTTGATCCGGTCTCAACAAATGTTATTGAAGACCTAATAAGGCACTATAACCGGGAATTTGGAACAACTGTTATCATGTCAACGCATGATCTAATCCAGGGTCAGCGACTTGCCGATCGGGTGGCAGTGATGATGGAAGGCCGTTTTATCCAGTCAGGGACTATATTTGATGTATTTCTTCATCCGAGTTCGAAAAAGGTTGCATCGTTCATTGGAATAGGAAACATTATCACCGGGAGAGTTGTCAGAAATGAAGATGGAATGTCTGTAATATCAGTAAAAGGAGTTGAAATCTACTCAATCGATACGATACCACCAGGAACACCGGTTACCCTTGCAATACGTCCGGAAGAGATAACACTCCATATTGTACCTGAAGAGAAGACCAGTGCACGTAATGTGATTGCCGGAACAATAGAATCAGTCCGGCTTTTTGGAATTATCAGTCTTATCTCTGTAATGTCAGGAGATCTTAAGCTTTCTGTGCAGGTCACCTGGCAGTCAATCAGGGAACTTGATCTCAAGCCTGGTATTCCTGTTACTATCTCCTTTAAGGCACCGTCTGTACATATTATGCCTGGTGAGAGTACTCATGCCTGCTACTGAAGAACAAAACCCCCTCCCCTCTCGTTTTCTTTCAGAACTTGCCGGTTCAGTAGGCAATTTTGGGACCGTCCTTCCTTTTTTATTTGCGATTTCAGTTGCATGTGGCATGGATATTTCATTGATGCTGTTCTGGGCTGCAGTCTGGTACGGTATTTGTGGTCTCTATTACCGGATTCCGATTCCAGTTGAACCGTTAAAAGCAATCGGAGCGATAGCCATCGCAGATAACCTGGCCCCCCATATCATTGCTGCATCAGGAATTCTTGTAGGGGTTATCTGTTTTTTCATCGGGGTATTTGGTTGTATGAACCGGATACGAAAGGTAATTCCAGAATCTGTAATTCGTGGAGTCCAGCTTGGCCTTGCCTTTATCCTCGTAAAAAGTGCTATTCCCGGGTTTATCATTCCGGATCTCACTTTTACATCAGTATCCATTGGAATAATACTCCTTTTTTATCTCATCAGAAAGTTTTACAAAGTGCCGGATCTCTCTGCCCTGTGTATTATCGGAGCCGGGTTTCTGGTATCCTTCATATTTGCCGGTCTTCCAACCTTTACCACATTTCCTGTACCCGGCCTTGTTATCCCTTCGCCAGAAGATTTTTTCACTGCAACTGTGGTGCTGTTACCACCCCAGCTACCGCTTACCCTTACCAATGCAATTCTTGCAACATCACTTCTGGTAACAGACCTCTTTGCTAGAACGGAAAACCCAGACCGTCTCAGTAAAACAATTGGTGTGATGAGTATCAGTTCTTCTCTCTTTGGAGGTTTTCCCATGTGTCATGGTGCTGGTGGACTTGCTGCTCATTACCGGTTCGGGGCAAGAGGTGGTCTTTCCCTCTTATTTGGAGGGTTGTTCCTTCTCCTGATTGCCGGAATCTGTGCTGACCCCGCTATCGTGAATGCACTCCCAATAGGAATGTTTGGAATACTCCTGATAGTTGTGGCATTCGAACTTGCAAAGCACGGGATTAAGACAAAAAGATGGTTGGTCACTGGTATTATTGCAGTACTCTCTATTCCATTCGGACTGGCAGTATCGTTTTGCATAGGTCTGCTTGTTGCATGGACACTCCGCTATCGGGAAAAAATAATGGGAGATGAGATTCCCTGATCTCAGATCCTGTTATTTCTGCCGGCATCTATGGTCAAACCACCATTTCATGCTAATCAGTGAAGTAATAAGGCATCCTGTAATAAGATTGGCGATAGTCACAGGTATATCCCTGTCCACGATACCGTATATCATCCAGAGAAAAACGCCGATGAGAAGTAGAAAAAGCAGCCCCCATGAGATGTCATGAGCAGTTTGACTTTGCCACGTTTTTAGAACCTGCGGGAGGAATGCAATTGTTGTGCAGATGCCTCCAACATATCCGGTATAAAGAAGAGGATCCATGTGATAATAGGTCTGTTGTGGTAAAGTATGAATGTATGAGATGGTCTCACAAAAACCTCCAGTCATATCTTCATCCATTTGGAAGGTTATAAGAAATAATTTCTCTTGAGCAAAATGGGTGGGAAAAAGGGTTTTTGTAGTAACGGGTGAGGACTTTTTAGACTATTTTCTCATGAACAGGAAAAGAGATCAGGTCGTCCCGGATATACCTATTGAGGGCCTGTTTGTATCATGAGTATTACCTGTTTTCCAGGCTATTTCTGTTCAGTTGCACCAGGCATGGTTCCATGGATGAGACAATGTCTACAATGAACTTATCATAAAAGGGATTGCCGTCGTTTCAGATACAGTGAATCGTGCCCCCCATTTATCTTATTGCCTGGACCAGAGCCAGACAACGGATGATATCGCCAATTCCAATGTTTGGAATGTGTCGGATTGGATAATAATTATTATGCCCTGAATAACGTTCTCGAATATTGGCTCTGTCGATTTTTCAAGTGATATTACCAATAAGGTTTTCACTCTTTAGATCGATCTTTCCAGTTGAAACGACATTCGTTTGATGATTAAAATGATGTAACCCCGGAGGGGGGATGAGATTCGCAGAGAATCTGACCCATGTTCCCCGCTCTGCGTCCCTCTGCG
>CAYRYR010000042.1:0-22726 GCA_964428385.1 uncultured Methanoregulaceae archaeon | reverse complement strand
CAAATGTCCAGTCACGTTCAGTTATATCACCTGCTGATGTGTCGGTGAAGGTTACGGTCAGAGGTGTAATGCCAGTGGTAACATCAGATGTAAAAGAAGCAGTGGGAATTCCAGGAATTATTTCTTCCTTAACATCGATAAGTCCCTGACGTGTAATTTCATCACTTGTATCAGGGTTTAGTACTATCAAGTGAACATCATAGATACCCGGAATGCTATACTGGTGGACCGGATCTTTTGCCTGAGAACTCGTACCATCACCAAAAGACCAGCTCCGGGACGTAACAGATCCCTGTGAGAGATCAGAAAATTGAACCGTTAATGGTGCCATCCCCTCAGCGGGTTCAGCTGTAAACCAGGCAGTAAGTTCTGAAGAATTTTCTCCATTACTAGCAGAAGGTACCAATGTAAGATCGGATATTGATAAGACTGGGGAGGAGACCGTTTCTGATGCAATAATAGAGGAGGGGGTTAATTCATAAGGTGTCTCTGAATTATCCGGTTCTTTAGTATCAAAATTTTCAGGTAAATCAGATTTTTTTTCCCTGATATCATGAGTGAAATCCACATCTTCATTTATAACCGTAATAAGACCAGTTCTTTCGCTTTGTTCTTCACCAAATGGTCCATAGGCGGTTAAAATTACAGAATAGGTTCCAGATTCAGTATAGGTATGAACGGGATTATATCCTTCAGATGAGGTACCATCGCCAAATATCCACAAACGGGAGGACACATCATCTGTTGTCAGATCAGTAAACGCTACCTGAAGGGGTGCATTTCCTTTTATAGGATCTGCAGAAAACTGAACTTGTGGAGGTAACGATGCAGGAAGAACATGAATAAAACCAATCTTTGTCCTTGTGTCCTGACTCAATTCTGATGATGCCATAAGAGAAACTGAATAAAACCCAGGATCTGAATAAACATGCACAGGGTTTCGTTCTTCAGAAGTTTCAGTATCATCAAAGTCCCAATTCCATGTAGTGACAGGGCCGGTTGATATATCTGTAAACTGAACTACCAGTGGAGCTATACCTTGTGACGGGGATGCTTTGTAATCAGCAATAACGGAACCCACAGGAGATGCAGTAACAGGAGATACGAGAACGATCAATAGGAACAAAACACAAATACACAAGCTAGTTATTCTTTTTTTCATCCAGTCACCAGGGAATTACACATAATGAAGAAGAGATCAAAGAAGATCTCATATTATACCAACGGATTATATAGTGTATGAAATATCCTATCGCTTAATACTATCGATAGATTGCGTTTTTTGGTGCTTAATCTCCATTAGATATCTATGAAATCATAAAAGAGATGAGAGGTGTATCAGGGATGTTAAACCCATTGATAAAACCAACCAGATGACTGTCCAAGAATGGCAGATACTTATTTAGATAATCCAGTTTGACATTCATGCACCAATTAATGCATATAAAAGGCTCTTTATTCTAACCTTTTTAAAAAATCCGGAGTTCTCAGACACCCACCTGGTAACAAGATAAGACACAAAAAAATCATATGACTCGGGTTATCATAATAAAGATATACAATTGCATCTCTTAACCTGATATAGTAGTAATACAAAAGAATTATAGATCTATGCCTCCTCTGATGAGTGGGAACATGTCAGAAGAAAATGCAAAAAAAAGTTATATTGCGGGATTGAAAAAATTTAAAAATCGGGAATTTCAAAAATCCATAGCATTTTTTTCTCAGGCAATTACACAGGGTATGCCAGATGATGATATCTACCTGTATCGATCCATCTGTAGAACGCAGATTAATGATCTTACAGGTGCGTTATCAGATCTAGATCATTTAATTCAGTCATATCCGGACAGACCTGAGTTCCGGTTCAGGAAAGGATACGTCTTATATAAATTAGAACGTTTTTCAGATGCGATACATGAATTCTCTGCAATCCCAGACGATGAAAACCAGTTTCTCATACGGTGGCATTATTCCTGTATCTGCTTCTATAAAAATGGGCAATATGATAGTGCAATGCAGGCCAGTGAAAAAGCTTTGGAATATTTTAGCACCATCCCAAAGATCTGGTTTAACGCAGGAGTTGTCCTGTCTGCGATGCATCGTGAAGATCAGGCTCTCCTTGCTTTTCAGGTGGCTCACAAATTAGAACCTCAGTTGTCAGAAGCTGTGAGAACAATTATCGAATAATTCATTAAGAAACTGACTTCTATAATTTTTCTAATTCGGTAAACAGATACATGAAAAAGATTCATTGTCTATTACACGATGTCTTCAGTTCTGAATGATTCTGAATCTATCGTAATATACTTACATCTAGCTCTGTACAAAAGAGAAAAACCAGCTTCTCATCCCGTCTGATAATGGCATATCACAATTTTTTTTCAATCAGGATATCGGGAATTTAGAAAATGACAGGGATGTATGCCTTGGATATGGTGATCCTGCTACCATCCCGTTTCATATCTGGTGATTTTTGAAAGTCAAACTCAGCATTATCAATAACACTGTTGTGTATACCCACCTTTGAATATACTATTCACACATGAAAAAAAGGGGAAAAAGGTAAATGACCATAAAAAGTCGTAATAAAGAAGATTCTACATCCATCTGTAACTTTTTTTACCACTGTTTCATCTTACCAGGGTATTTTTCTTTTTCTTATGTATCAGGTGATGATGACTTCTCCTGTTGTCCCGTCAACAGTTGCCACAGATCCATCAGGAAGATCACACAGAGGTATTCCAATCCGGTCTACCATGGGAATTCCTCCCATGATAGCACCAACTGCGATGATGGTCTCAGATTCACTGTTAATAATTGCTGCAGGCGCATGACCTGACTGGGCAAGTGCATAGAGAATGTAACTACCAACCGTAGAGCCTTTCCCATATTCAAAGGCAAGTACAGTCCCGGTAATATCTCTTCCTTCAATAGGATGACCATGTTCAATGATAATGCCTGTTTCTGGATCTACCCCTGACAAAAACGAGATAGGATCTGGTCCGATAAGAAGTGGACCTTTACCATTTCCCGGTGATATTCCCCGCCCTTTTAACCTCATCTTCCGTACTTATATGTATGAATACTGTGATACTAATAAGATATGGATGAGCCTCTATCCACTCGTGTTCAACATGAGAACGAACTTACCTATCAGATACGAATGCATGAACTTGAGGCCCAAAACCTGGAACTCTCAATAAAATCAGAAGAACTTATAAAAGAGAACGCAGTTCTGATACGGGAAAATAATCAGTTAAAACGTATGCCACTTTTTGTTGCCGCAGTAGTAGATGTCTTTCCTACAGGAGAGATATATCTGAGGCAACAGGGAAATAACCAGGAATATCTTACCGTGGTTCCGGAAGATCTACAGGGAACTATTCAGGCAGGATCTAAAGTCGCAGTAAATAACTCCCTCTCAATCGTAAAATTAATGCCGACCACCTATGATACACGTGTCAGGGTTATGGAACTTGAAGAATGTCCAGAAATAACATTTGAACACATCGGTGGCCTTACCCATGAGATTGAAGAAGTCCGCGAGGCAGTTGAGTACCCCCTGACACGCCCTGAAGTCTTTACACGGGTCGGAGTAGATCCTCCAAAAGGGATTTTGCTGTACGGACCACCGGGGACAGGCAAAACACTTATCGCAAAAGCAATCGCCCATAATGCAAAAGCAACCTTTATCCGGATGAGTGGGAGTGAATTAGTCCATAAGTTCATTGGTGAAGGAGCTCAACTTGTGCGGGATCTCTTTGAACTTGCACGTGATAAAGCACCCTCCATTGTTTTTATTGATGAAATAGACGCTATCGGAATGACACGAACCAATGACGGAACATCAGGAAGTGCTGAAGTGCAACGTACGATGATGCAACTATTAGCCGAGATGGACGGATTTGATACTCGTGGAGAGATACGTATAATGGCAGCAACAAACCGGGTTGATATGCTGGATGCGGCTCTGTTGCGCCCTGGACGTTTTGATAGAATTATTGAAATCCCACTTCCGGACACTCTTGCAAGAAGAGAAATTCTTCGGATTCACACCAGAAAAATGACGCTGGCTTCTCCGATAGATTTTGATCTTCTGGTCACTAAGACTGAGGGTATGACCGGAGCGGAACTCCAGGCTATATGCAGAGAAGCGGGCATGATTGCAGTCAGAAAAGAAGCTCTTCAGATAGAACAGGAGAATTTTATTACAGCAATCTCAAAGATTCGTGACGATGTTACATCAGATGAGCGAATGTTTCTCTGATAGATTCTAAAACGTCCTTTTTTCATACTTATCACAATGAATATTGTACTGGTTGCCAAACCGGGTATTGATCTCTATGCTACACTTGCTGCATCAGAGACAGCCAGAAACGCGATCCGGTTTTATCAACCTGTTGATCTTTTGTATGGAGTCTTCATCAGGGTTCCTACCGTAGCAGGGGCTCTTGCTCTGACATCTGATATCAGATATTATACAAGACGATATGTTTATGAAATCCTGTATGGATTTTATCCCCCACTCTACTGTACTGCATCACTTGCAGAGGGAACATACATACTGCGAAATGTGAACTTAAAACCACCCTGGCCATACCGTCTCTTATATCGCCTTTCACCAGAGAATTCAATGGAAAAATGGCGGATTTTTGATACGAGTCACATAGTATCTCCCTGTTCATTTATTGATGGATCATTCCAGGCAGAAGTATGGTGTTCACAGGAAGAGTTTGATCTCGTTGATACCAGTATCTGATATTCTGATCCCACAATAACATCTGCAAGGACAAATACAATACCAGAGGGTAAAAACGAGAGCGAAAAACCCTAGCACGGCAGGTATACCAAAGATATAGTGCTGATGTTAATAAAAATGCTTGTGAGATAGGTCCATCTCACTAATTTTTTATTGACAGATGATGTAATATCTAAAAACGTTATCAGTTTCTATCGATTAACCGTACAAAACAGGGATGATACAGGAGTGATATAGACTCTGTATCAGGCGTACATTTCTCCTGCTGATGAAAATATCCTTTTGTCATTCCGGTTAAAATCACATATGATCTTATCCAGTGCCAGTAGAAAATCTGCTTGTGAAACAGATTCGTGATCCAACCTGATGGCAAACATACCTGCTTCTGTACAGATAGCCCGTATATCAGAACCATTCTTTCCGCCAGTTAATCGTGCAAGCTCATGCAGGTCAACATCTTCAGAGAGTCTCATCCCCTTTGTGTGGACTTCTAAAATCGCATATCTTCCATCTGTATCAGGAAGAGGTATCTCTATAATCCGGTCAAAGCGACCGGGTCTTAAAAGAGCAACATCAAGAATATCAATTCTGTTTGTTGCACCAATTATCTTGACATTACCACGGTTCTCAAACCCGTCAAGCACTGCCAGCAGTTGAATAAGTGTTCGCTGCACCTCCCGGTCTCCGGATGTCATCGTATCTGTACGTGAAGCTCCTACTGCATCAATCTCATCAATAAAAACAATAGATGGTGCATTATCCCGTGCCAGATCAAATAGTTCCCGAACAAGTCTTGCTCCTTCTCCGATATATTTCTGAACCAGTTCAGATGCAACAACATGAAGGAAACAGGCATTTGTCTCATGAGCAACCGCTTTTGCAAGGAGTGTCTTGCCTGTCCCTGGCGGCCCATGGAGTAAAACCCCGTTTGGAGGTGTAATGCCTATCCTGGCAAATATTTCCGGTTTTATCATAGGGAGTTCAACAGCCTCCCGAATCTCTACAATCTGTGGTTCAAGACCTCCGATGTCAGCATATGATTCTCCGGGAGATTCTACTACCTCCATTCCGTAGACCTGGGTATCATATGTACTTGGAAGAACTTCTACGATGGCAAGCGATTGTTGATTTAATGTACACCGGGATCCGGACTTTATATTTTCAGGGTTGATTGACTGCGATACCCGTACTAAGAATCTGGGGCCTGCGCTACTTCTGACAACTACCCGCTTATCATCTATTATATCGGTTATTGTCCCAATAATAAGCGGAGGAGTCTTTAAATTCTCTATCTCACCTTTCATTTTCCTGACTTCACGCTCATACCGGATCTTCTGGGTCTCAGTATACCGTTTATCAGCTTCCAGTTGACGGATCTGCTCTTTGAAATCCTGATTTTGCGATTCCATTGCACTGACCCGTTCAATCAGGTACCGACAGATGTCTTCAGGAGCCTTTGAATCATCTGTTTTACTATCCGACTCTACCATCGTGCTTGCTCAATTAGTTATATAGGATTATGTGACTATATGATGATTGCGAAAGTGTATGCAGTGTGAAATGTGTGGGTCCTCTTCCAAGGGACCGTTAAAAAAAGTACGAATCGAAGGAGCTGAGCTACTTGTTTGTCCACAGTGCGCTAAATATGGGGTTGAAGTACAGGGACAGAGAACGAGTGCTCCTCCCTCTCCCCCTTCATCACAACAGTATAATAGATCCCCGCCACAACAAACCCCCCACCGTGGCCGTGATGTTTTTGATATGATAGAAGGGGACATTGTTGACAACTACTCTGAGGTCATCAGAAAAGCAAGGATGGAGATGGGTCTTTCCCAAAAAGAACTTGCAATGCAGATGAAGGAGAAAGAACTTCTTATTAAGAAGATAGAAAAAGGCGATCTCATACCTGAAGACTCAGTCAGAAAAAAATTAGAGAAAACTCTTATGATATCACTCATTGAATCAGGTGGATTTGATTCAGGTGATCATCATCAGAACCGGATGGCTACTACCATGGGAGATGTTATCAAGATTAAGAAGGTTAAAAAGTAACATTTTTTTTCCGGGACTCTGGTGAACCATGGTATTTCTGCGTCTCCAACCGTGTCACAGTGTGTCATGGTGCCAGTACCCTGTTTTTTACCACAACATTTAACAAGTCAGAATAAAGACGCATAAGTATGCATCTCCTTTTGCTTGGACATGAATCCACTTCGGACATGGTGAGCAGAGCCGCTGCATACCGCTTTTTACCGGCGGTTCCAGGCAAAAGTACTCAAGAGAATGTTTTTTATCACTTTTTTATCCTGATAGGAATCAGTGTATTACTAAGCGTTGATTTCTTTTATTTTTATTTTTGGTTCTGAGCACTACTGGTGCACGGAATATAATGGAGGATTCTGTTATGAGAGGAAAAGATATCAGACTTGAGAGAATAATCAACCGAAATACCAAAAAAACCATAATTGTACCTATGGATCACGGGGTATCCAACGGCCCAATACCAGGCCTTATTGATATGACAGAGGCAGTGAATGCGGTTGCTGAAGGAGGAGCTAATGCAGTCCTCGGCCATATTGGCCTTGCTCTGCATGGACACCGACAGCGAGGCCATGATATCGGCCTGATTCTGCATCTGTCAGCATCAACTATGATTGGACCAGACCCGAACGAGAAAGTGCTTGTCAACACCGTGACAAATGCCCTGAAGATGGGAGCAGATGCAGTGTCCATGCATGTCAATATTGGTGCTGATTCAGAGGCTCGAATGCTCAAAGATCTCGGTAATGTATCAATTGAATGTATGGAATGGGGAATGCCACTCCTTGCAATGATGTACCCGAGAGGCCGCCAGATAACAAATGAACATGATGTGGAGCATGTAAAATTAGCGGCACGGGTTGCTGCAGAGATTGGGGCTGACATCGTCAAGACGGTATATACCGGAGACCCCGATAGTTTTAAGGAAGTAACAGATGGATGTCCGGTCCCGATAGTGGTTGCCGGTGGTTCAAAGACCGATGACCTCCAGACATTACAACTCATCGAAGGAGCTATGGAGGGAGGTGCCAGAGGAATTTCAATAGGCAGAAACGCATTTCAGCACCCTTCACCATGTGCTTTCGTCCAGGCATGTGCCCTTATTGTACATGAAGGAAGAACAGCAGGAGAAGTCCTTGAGATCCTGCATAATGGAGAGAGACTATGATTGGAAAAGATATCCGAATGGAACGAATCATTGATAGAAATACTAAAAAAACAGTCATTATTCCCATGGATCATGGAATGACACTTGGGCAGATTGAAGGTCTCCTTGATATGAATGAGACGATATCTGCTATCTCACAGGGTGGAGCAAATGCAATTATCCTGCACAAGGGTCTGGTAAAACGGGGTCACCGGAAGAAAGGAAAGGATATCGGGCTTATCGTGCATCTCTCGGCAAGTACTAGTCTCAATCCGGATCCCAATGACAAGGTTCTTACCTGTACTGTTGAAGAGGCAATCGCACTTGGTGCAGACGGAGTCTCTATTCATATTAATCTCGGCGCCCCAAATGAATCACGGATGCTTGAATCAGCAGGAAGGGTGGTTAATGACTGCAATAGATGGGGAATGCCACTTCTCGCTATGATTTACCCAAGAGGGGCATCGGCAAATCCTTATGATCCGGTTCATGTTGGTCTTGCAGTACGGGTTGCAGAAGAGCTTGGCGCAGATATGGTTAAGACCAACTACACAGGAGATCCGGTGAGTTTTGGAAGGATTGTTGCAGCAAGTTCCATTCCGGTCCTGATAGCCGGGGGGGAAAAGACCGGGGATCTGGAGACATTAAAAACTATTCATAATGCCGTATGGGAATCCAACTGTGACGGAGTTTGTATGGGCAGGAATGCATTTCAGAGGGATGATACAGCAACGTTTGTCTCTAAAGTATCACGTGTTGTTCACCAGAATATCGCACCTGAGGATGTCTGATGAAGCACCTCTATGTTGATATCAGGCCCTGGAACAAAAACCTTGCGACAACCGCTCTTGAGTCAGGAGCTGATGCACTCGTGATAGACAGGGCAGAGGATGCTGCAGTCCTTTCGCGGGTGACAACCATTGCTCCTGACGGAGATCTTGTCATCGGGAGAGATATCATCGAGGTGACAGTCAATGATGAAAAATCACAGGAAGAAGCCCTTTCTCTGGCACGCAAGGGGACGATTATCGTCCATACGGATGACTGGACCGTCATTCCCTTAGAGAACCTGGTTGCAGCATCTGATACAGTTATTGCAGCGGTGCATACTCTGGATGAAGCAAAACTTGCTCTCTCTGTTCTTGAGAAAGGGGTAGCAGGCATTATGATAACAACCAAAGATTCTGATCTTATCAGAACAATATGTGCCCTTGTTCAGGAAGAGACTATGGCAGTTGATCTGGTCCCTCTTACCGTAACTTCAGTACAGCCTGCAGGAATGGGTGACCGGGTCTGTATTGATACCTGTTCCATGCTAGAGAATGGGGAAGGAATGCTGATTGGTAATACATCTTCCGGCTTTCTCCTCATTCACGCAGAGACACTGCAAAATCCGTATGTTGCTCCCCGTCCGTTTCGTGTCAATGCCGGAGCTGTCCATGCGTATATTCTAATGCCAGATGGTTCTACAGCATATCTGGCCGATCTAACTGTTGGAGACCGGGTTTTGATACCGGCATCAGATGGATCAGCCAGGGAAGTGACAATTGGCAGACTCAAAATAGAAAAAAGGCCCCTCCTGCTCGTAGAAGCAGAATACCAGGGGAAAAAAGCAGGACTAGTGCTGCAGAATGCTGAGACGATACGACTTGTAACACCTGATGGAGGCGCAATATCTGTTGTATCGCTATCACCCGGAGATTGTATATTAGGTCATCTGACACAAGGCGGAAGACACTTTGGGATGGCAATACAAGAGAGTATCATTGAGAAATGAAGAATACCATGAAGATAGGGATCATTGGCGGGACTGGGAAGATGGGTCGGTTTTTTGCATCTGTCTTTGCAAAAGCCGGATTTGAAGTCCTGGTATCAGGCACTAAAACGCCAGTCACCTCAGAAGAGATTGCAGAGGTAGCAGACATTGTCATGATATCAGTTCCCATACACCTGACTGATGAGATAATTGCATCAGTGGCACCTATCATGAGAGATGAACAGATCCTCTGTGATCTCACCTCGTTAAAGGTCCGTCCTGTTACCACAATGCTTACATCTGCGGCAGAAGTAATCGGCCTTCATCCAATGTTTGGCCCATCTGTTGCCTCCCTTTCTGGGCAGACAATCATTGTGACACCGGCCAGATGCCGTGACGAATCCTGTACCATCCTGACAGATGTATTCACACAGCAGGGGGCATGCATAACCTATTGCACTCCTGAAGAGCACGACAGAATGATGGCAATAATTCAGGGGCTCACTCACTTTAAAACTCTTGTTATGGCAGAAACACTTAGAAAAATGGGAATGAAACCAGATGTGACCACAGCCTTTATGAGTCCGGTCTACCAGATTGAGATGAATATTGCCGGCCGACTGCTAGCACAGGATGCCTCATTATATGCTGATATTCTCACCTTAAATCCCTATATTCCTGAAGTCCTTCAAACCAGTTCACGAGTCTGTCAGGATATTGTGGATTTGATTATCTCTCAGAATACTGAAGGTTTTTGTTCTCTCTTTAATGCAGATGCAGACTGGTTTGGTTCATTTTGTGCGAGTGCAATGCGCGATTCAGACGTTCTCATCAGGACTATGGTACAGAATCACGAGGCAACATGAGCAATGCAGTTACCCTCGGACCTGCCGGCACGTTCTCCCATGCCATGGCCATACAACTCTTTGGAACTGACATTATGCTGGTTCCAACGATACAGAAAGTTTTTACTGCAGTCGAACGTGAGAAGATCCCCGGCGTTCTCCCGATTGAGAATAGTGAAGCAGGGAGTGTTTCAGCAACACTTGATGGTCTTGTACAATATCAATTTTACATTACTGGTGATTGTACTATGCCCATCCATCATCATCTTGCAACATCAGTCAACCCTGAATGTATGACCACCATTTATGCCCATCCTCAAAGCCATGAACAATGCAGCACTTTTTTAGAAGATCTGGATGTTCCCATTATTCACACTGCCAGCAACGCAGCAAGTGCTATGGCTCTGAAGAAAGATCCTCATAGTGGTGCAGTTGTATCGGATCTGCTTGCTGATCTGTATGACCTCATAATCTTTAAACATAATATTGAGAATAATCAATGGAATGAGACACGGTTCATTGTGATACAGACAACTCCTGCAACTTCCAGAGAACCGGAACGGTGCAGTCTTCTTATTGATCCAAAAGAAGATTATGCCGGACTATTATGTGACATGTTACTCCCGTTTAAAGAACAGGGAGTCAATCTCACAAAAATAGAATCACGACCCTCAAAACGAAGGCTCGGAAATTATATCTTCTTTCTTGACTGTGCATGTACTGGAGAGTGGCAAAGAGCTATTACCAGCCTGAAACAGGTTACCCAGGTAAAAGAACTGGGTTGTTATTCCCGCTATGAGGAAGGGAGATGATTGCACATATTGGACGTTGTGGTCAGGTTACAGGACGGGTTTTAGCACCCGCTTCAAAGAGTTATACACACCGTGCTCTTTGTATGGCTGCCCTGGCGCACGGCCGTTCTCTCATCAGAAATCCTCTTGATTCAGATGATACCAGAATAACTGCATCAGCATTACAGCAATTTGGTGCAGGCATTACCTGGAAGGATGGTTGCATCTATGTTGACGGAACAGGAGGAAAACTTATCACTCCTGACCAGCCGGTTGATATCAAAGACTCAGGAACATCCATGCGGTTTCTCACCTCACTCTCCCTGCTCTGTGACGGACCGGTAGTACTGACAGGAAGTCGCCGAATGCAACAGCGACCAATAAGCCCGCTTGTTACTGCTCTGAATACAATTGGTGGCAGAATTAGGTACCAGAGAGAGAGCGGATATCCACCTCTGATTATTGACGGGACCTTTCATGGCGGTACTGTATCAATTGAATCTGCCATCTCAAGCCAGTTTATCTCATCGCTTCTTATTACCGCACCCTATGGATCCAGAGATCTGGTATTACGTCTCATATCTGACCCGGTATCTGCACCGTATATCGAGGTCACACAGTCAGTAATGGAATCATTTGGTGTAACCTCAAGTGATAGAATCGCTCCGGGAACTTCTTGTTTAGAATTGCGTATTCAGAACTCATCACACTATCAATCTGCCAATTATACTGTTGAAGGAGACTTCTCTGCCGCTTCATACTGGTTTGCACTCGCCGCCATATGTGGAGGAGAGATAATTGTTGAAGGGCTCAATTCAAGCAGCGCTCAGGGAGACCGGATTGTCCTTACCCTGTTACAACAGATGGGGTGTGATTGTGAAACACACGAAAATACCTGTATTGTACGCCGCAAAGGCAGGTTGCGTGGCCTCAGCGTTGATATGGCCTCAGCACCGGATGTTGTTCAGACAATAGCATCAGTTGCAGCATTTGCAGACGGAGAAACAACAATTACAGGGATATCACATCTGCGCCATAAAGAGAGTGACCGTATTGCTGCAATAATGGAGGGGATTACAGCCTGTGGAGGTTTCGTTCAATACACAGATGAAAAACTTATCATCCTGCCGGCACCACTACATGGTTCATGTATTGATCCAAAGGCAGACCATCGCACAGCAATGAGTTTTGCCATTCTTGGGTGTGGTACTGGTGATATGGTTATTTCCGATGCCGGATGTGTCTCAAAGTCATATCCACAATTCTGGAATATTTTAGGAGCTATATGTCATCAAACAGAATTGTCCTGATAGGATATCGGGGAACCGGAAAAACTACCATAGGAAAGAGACTTGCTGATCTGTTAGATTTACAATTTTTTGATACTGATGCCGAGATAGAGACAAAAACAGGATGTTCTATTCCGGAAATCTTTTCACAGTGGGGTGAAGACGAATTTCGTGATATCGAGCGTGATGTTATCTCATCGATTCCACCCTCTGCATCAATTGTCAGCACCGGTGGTGGAGCAGTACTCAATCCTGATAACCGCCTTGATCTTCGGAGAAAAAGTACCATATTCTGGCTTGATGCAGATGTTGATACAATTTATCAGAGGATAGTAACGAGTAATCGTCCACCACTCACCACCCTTCCTCTCAGTTCAGAGATTTCTGATATACTATCTCTTCGCACTCCTCTGTACCGGAGTCTGGCAGATTATAGAATTGACAACACAACAATGTCTGTAGACTCCTGTATTGAAGAGATAGCATATCTGTATGCAACTGGTGGTGATGTTATAAGTATCAGGGAAAATTGGATATTTGATAATCCGCTTCCGATCTCCTGTAATCCTGATGCTATGAGAAATTGTATTGCATCCATTGATAATCCACGTATGCGGCTTTTTGGTATTGTGGGATATCCCTGTGGTCATAGCAGATCGCCTCTGGTCTGGAACCGTTTTTTTAAAAAGTTTGGTATGGATAATGCTCTGTATACCTGGTTTGAAGTAAAGACGGTAGAACCACTACTCAAAAATGCCATACAAGCGGGAATAAAAGGATTGTCGGTTACAATTCCACATAAAGAATCTGTTATTCCCCTTATTGATGAAGTGAAACATGATGCCCGAACGATAGGTGCAGTTAATACCATTCTCTTTCAGGGAGGAAGGTCATTTGGCTTTAATACAGACTGGCTTGGTATCTACCGTCCTCTTGAGGGGTACCCTGGCGGATCTGCATGTGTCATCGGAGCAGGAGGAGCGGCTTCAGCTGCCATTTATGCCCTTTTAATGCGGGGATATGGTGTCACCATTCTGAATCGTACACCACAAAAAGCAAAAAATCTGGCTACACGGTTTGGTTGCAGATATGGATCCCTGGATCAGGGGGATATTGGATCGTACGATCTGGTGCTCAATGCGACTCCGGTTGGGATGCATCCTGATACATCGATGCCAGTAGATCCCTCATTTCTGCACAAGGGGATGATCGTATTTGATCTCGTCTATACTCCCCCAAAGACTCCGTTAATCAGAGCTGCAGATAAGATTGGATGTATAACCATTGAAGGGACCGAGATGTTCATCCATCAATTGACCGAACAGTTTAGTCTCCTGACCGGGCTTAAGGTATCGCCTGATATGGTACGTGAGGTACTTGCATGAATTCATTTGGCAGACACTTTATATGTACAACATTTGGCGAGTCTCATGGTGTAGCAATCGGGGTAATCATTGATGGATGCCCTCCCAGGGTACCTCTGACAGAAAAAGATATCCAGCCTTTTTTAGATCGAAGAAGACCGGGGACAGGCGATCTTGTCACCCCCAGGAAAGAGCCGGATACAGTAGAGATTCTGTCAGGTGTTTTTGAAGGATATACCACCGGGACACCGATTGCTCTTCTCATTCAGAATACCGGCCAGCATTCTGCTGACTACGAATATCTTCGTCATAGCTTTCGGCCAGGGCATGCAGATCGCGGGTATCACGAGAAGTATGGGTGGCGTGATCACCGGGGTGGAGGGAGAAGCTCGGGAAGAGAGACAGCAGCACGGGTAGCAGCAGGAGCGGTAGCCGCAATTATCCTCTCCCATCATGGCATAACAATATCAGGCAGGATTTGTGAGATCCATGGGGTTTTGGATCCGGCACGTTTTGATGAGATCATCAGAACCGCACAGGATTCAGGGGATTCTGTCGGGGGTATTGTGGAAGTTGTGGCTGCCGGCTGTCCGGCAGGTCTTGGTGATCCGGTCTTTTTAAAACTTGATGCATACATTGCAATGGCTCTCATGAGTATCGGTGCGGTAAAAGGAGTGGAGATTGGAGACGGATTTACTGCTGCACGAAAATTGGGGAGTGAGAATAATGATCAGATGCGAAAAGAGGGATACCTCTCAAACCATGCAGGAGGCATTCTTGGAGGAATCTCAACCGGCCAGGATATTATAGCACGTATTGCTGTAAAACCAACACCTTCCATTGAGACTGATCAGCTGACTGTGACTGATGATAAAAAAGATGCTACCATCTCAGTCAGAGGACGCCATGATCCCTGTATTGCCTTACGTATCGTTCCTGTGGCCGAGGCAATGATGGCTCTTGTCATCATCGACACTCTCCTTTCCAGGAATCGATACCCACCTTATCCCAAAATCCCGTTAGGTCAGTAAAGAAAAGATTTTCTTCATATCATCAACATGATACTGACCCGCAGCTGCTTCTTCTCCAGAGTGACAATATGTCCAGGATGACCCTAAAAGCACAAGAAAAGGCCGTGCCCAGGAAAATTTCTTCCCCATGATACTGGTAATTATCGGTTTTGGTGCTGATACAGTAAATGAGGCGAATCTCAAGAGATCATTCTCATCCCCCGGTGCCACCGCTATTTTTGCGATATCACCGTATGAGATGAGCTGGTTGTACAGATTCTCCAGGGAATTCTCATCCGGCATGGCAGATATATGACAGGAAGCTAGTACTTCTTCATCTCCGGTTCTATGGATGTCTGAGGCAATTTTAAAGAATCGTTTTTCGATATCGATATAATCACAGATCCCACGGTATCTTGATATAATATCTGACCACTCTGCAATTGTTCCGGTAAAGTGGCCTCCTTCGTCATGGCTCCGCAGGGTAAGGATTACAGGTCCTGGAAACGAAGTTGTTATCTTATGAACCCAGTCAGGTTCTGCCCCGTGTATAAGATCAAGTCGTACCTCTATGAGATCAGTATCAATCCGATGAAGAGTATGTGGCTCTATACGTGTAGAGAGAGAGAGGGCAATTCGTGGTCGCATTAACTATACAATGATAGTTCTGCTATTTGGAATTGTTCCCCTGATACCCCTGATCTGATAATCCCGATTCTCCACTCTTCTGGTAATCGGGAAAAAGAGAGACCATCACTCCCACAATGAGTTAAACCAAGGATTCATCTTCCCAGACCGGATGCTCATTCTGAAAACCAAGTGATATCATATCATCATTTTAGGCAGGATTAATTACATGACATTCTGACTTTCATATTTTTTATCACTTAGGGATTTAAACATCATAGGTTGGAACATGTGTTAGATACGCTGCGTACCTCGTTGATAATATCAGTTCAATTGGAGGAGTTTCAACCACAGAGGGGAGAACTCAAGTGCCAAATACTCTGTGAACCTGGCCTCCCCTCCTGGGTTACATCATTTCAATCAGATGAATAATTATTGATGCTGAAACAGTCTCTCTCATATCTCTGCGTCCTCTGCGGTTAATTTATTTAATCATCAAACAGGTATCATTCCAACTGGAAAAATCGATGTGAAGAGTTGAAAGATGATTCGCAATATCACTTGAAAAATCTACAAAGCCAGAAGGACCGGCTGGACCCTTCATTATATGTTTGAAACTATCTGACTGCCCTATTCTGACAGTAACATATTGAGGTCGATGAGATCCTTACGTAATTCTTTTTTCTTCTGCCAGGTATCAGGCAATGGCGTATACTGGATAGATTCATTAACTATTCCAACGACATATCCGTCTTTTCCTGCCTGTAATGCCCGTACGGCATGTGCACCAAATAAACTTCCAAGAATTCTGTCACGAGCTGTTGGAGATCCTCCCCGCTGGATATGACCCAGAACACAGACCTTGGAATCAAATGACATCTTTTCCTGAACCTCTCGTGCAATATGAAAACTCCAGCCAGGTTTATCAGCCTCAGCAATGACGACGATGGCACTCTTCTTACCATGAGTAAAACTGTCTTGAAGACGTCTGCATAATTCAGTAATATCCATTGGATTCTCAGGCATGAGAAGTTCCTCTGCTCCTCCTGCAATACTACAATTAAGAGCAATAAAACCGGTATGATGACCCATAACCTCAACAAAGAAAAGTCGCTCGTGGGATTGAGCTGTATCCCGGATCCGATCGATTGCTTCAATCGCACAGTTTATTGCAGTATCAAAGCCGATGCTATAGTCTGTTCCATAGATATCGTTATCAATTGTTCCAGGGATGCCAAGGATCGGAATCGTGCTTTCCATTGATAACTCAGCCCCCCCATGAAATGTGCCGTTCCCCCCGATAAGAATAAGGCCCTCTATCTTTTCCTCTTTGAGGATATCTATTCCTTTTTTCCTACCCTCGACGGTTTTGAATTCCTGAGAACGGGATGTCTCAAGGATGGTACCTCCCAGGTGGACAATGTTATGCACTGATGATCTGTCCAGGTGAATAATGTCCCCTGCAATGAGGCCAGCATATCCCCGACGAATCCCTACAATCTCAATGCCATCTGTCAGAGCGGTCCTGACTGCCGCCCTGATACAGGCATTCATCCCGGGAGCATCCCCTCCGCTCGTTAATATTCCTATTTTCTTCATGATATCTATCCTCTATTATACCATACATACTATTGAACAATACGAGATGATGTGAATACTAGTACATTTACAGGTAATTTGCATAGCATATGTATCATACTCTCATTATTGTGTTCTGTGATTGAGACATTATCGGTGTTTTTACCCTCTGTTGTGTTCCTGTGATAACCAGGTTTAGACACTGAATGATGCTTCTTCTCTCCTACAGTGTATCCCGGTCCCAAAGAATTTCAACCCCGGGCAATTTCCTGCCTGTCAGGAACAAGAGAGATGCACCTCCTCCGGTTGAGATATGCGAAAATGCATTTTGTAGTCCCAGTTCTGTTACTGCCTCAGCAGTTGAACCTCCCCCCACAATTGTTGTAACAGGTTGTTCTGCAAGAAACGTTGCGATTTCACGGGTTCCTTGTGAAAAATCCGGATCCTCAAATTTTCCCAGAGGTCCATTCCAAAAGATCGTTTCACAATGAGATAGTTCTCGTTTAAACACATCCGTTGTATTCACACCAATATCAACAATTGACCACCCATCAGGAATGTCAGTAACGGGAACAGTCTGTGAAGCAGACACTCCATTATTTTGAGTGATGACAACATCTGATGGCAGGAGAATTGTTACCCCCAT
The DNA here is from genome assembly GCA_964428385.1 of uncultured Methanoregulaceae archaeon. GTDB lineage: Archaea > Halobacteriota > Methanomicrobia > Methanomicrobiales > Methanospirillaceae > JAFGOM01. The sequence continues at coordinate 4,871 of CAYRYR010000042.1, read as the reverse complement.
CGATTTTGCAGAACTATAGAGTAATCTGACATAATCCAGTGTGGTTTCCTCTACATACGAACTTCCGGTCCTGTACCCCTGGCTATTAAGACAGGTTGCTGCCATTCCACCTCCGATACAGACAAGGTCAACTTTTGTGATGATGTGTTCAACCAGTTGTAGTTTTCCGGTTACTTTTGAGCCTCCGAGAATGACAGCAAACGGTTTTTTCGGTTCATCAAAAAGATTTCCAAGGATGGTGAGTTCTTTATCCATTAAGAGCCCGGCTACTGCGGGAAGGAGGTTTGCAACTCCGACAATTGATGCATGTGACCGGTGACTTGCCCCAAATGCATCATCAACATAGATATCTCCTAATTCTGCAAGAGCTGCTGAAAAAACCGGATCATTTTCTTCTTCTTCAGGATAGAACCGAAGATTTTCCAGAAGAATGATGTCACCAGGATGCATCGCGTCTATGGATGCAGTGACTTTTGGCCCGATGGTATCAGTAAGAGCTGTGACAGGTATGCTAAGTATCTCTGCAAGTCGTCTGGCAAGAGGAGCTGTTCGTAAGGCTTCTACTATTCGGCCATGTGGTCTTCCAAGATGCGTACAAAGGATTATCCTGCAGTTTTTATCCAGTGCATACCTGATAGTCGGGAGACATGCAAAAATCCGTGTGTCATCTGCAATACTACCATCCTGATGAAATGGAACATTAAAATCGACCCTGATTAATAGTCTTTTTGAAGAGATGTCAATATCCTGTATCGTTTTTTTATGCATGATAATCCACCGATCCTAATAAAGCAGTACAACATATGGTAGAGAAGATAGTATGGTACTATCATATAACTGGTTTTGGTAAAACCGGATTGTGATAAATTGCCACTTCATGGGGAAGTATGTTCGCATTCCAGCACCCTGGTTCTATCGATTTTTCAAGTTGAAACGACATTAGTTTGAGGATTGAAATGATGTAACCGCAGTGGACACTGAGACTTTTTCAACCTCTATATTATTCCTTCGATTAAACTGATGTAACATCTGAGGGGCTGAAATTACCATAGTGTCTGACACCTTGTTCCGCCCTCTGTATTCCTTTGCAGCTCTTTGCAATTTAAATTCTTAAGTGATTCGATCATTGCCTATTGCAACCTGATATGAAATGAACATGAGGATAATAAGACCACTTTATCCAATAACCAGGGAATACAGATCTGTCATCTGTTTTCCTATGGGTTCCCATAAAAACTGACGCTTTACTTTTCTGCTTCCCTGTTTTCCATATGTTATTGCATTATGCGGCTCTTGTAACAGAGCAGATATCCCCCAGGCAAATGAATCAGGATCTGGATGTACTGTAATACCATCAACAAATCCGCTGATGTTTTCGGATAATCCACCCACATCAGATGCCACAACACCTTTCTCTGCACTCCATGCTTCTAAAAGAACCAGACCAAAGGGTTCATTTCGACTGGGAATAACTACAATATCACAGGCATTCAGAATACGTATATAGTCTGAATCTGAGGTATATCCAAGAAAATGTACAGGGAGATTTTTGGCACGATCCTCCAGATATTGTCGCATGCTACCATCCCCTGCAATAATGAGATGAGCATCCCATCGGTTTTGATGAACCTTATTAAACGCATCTATCAGAATATCTGGTCCTTTCTGATACACCAATCGCCCGATAAACAGGATGAGAGGTGCATAAGGGTGTATTCCATATGATCGTTTTACCTCTCCGGGATCGATATCAGCACGAAACTGACGAGGTACTACCCCATTAGGAATTATTTCACATTTCCATTCAGGAATATGATATAGTTCCATGACTTCATGTTTTAGCGTTACAGAGACCGTCGTGATACGCTTTGCAATAAGCCCTCCATACCACTCCTTACCAGAAATCTCTTTGTATTCCCACCAATTTCCGTACTGATTTCCATTCCTCCCATATTCGGTGGAATGATACGAAAGGAGAGTATTTCTATTCTGTAAGAGATGCAACGCCTGTACCGGATGCCAGTCATGAAAATGGAGTAGATCAAACGATCTTTCTTTATCAATTGCATTAAACTGCTCAACCATCTGGTGACTCATTGAGTCACAATATTCGATAATATTAAAACCCCGGGGTTGGCAGTAGTGATAATGAACCCCATTTATTATCTGGTCATTTTTTGTTCCTCTCGTAAAGTAATGTATTTCATGGTGGTGTGCCAGTGTCGTTGCAAGATTGGTAGCAGCATTGGCTAATCCTCCAACCCGTTCTCCATAAAGTGATTCCCAACAGAAAAATGCTATTTTAAGAGATTCCATAGGGTATCCCTCCGTCTGCATACGACTGATATCAGTTCATGACGCTCAGTTAATCCCTCTATCTCTTCTGCAAGTTTCGAATCATCAAGTACATCAGATATCCAGCTGGTAATATGTCCTCTGGAAATATGATACAGGAGAGAGTCATGGGGAACAATATGGAGCAGATCACAGAATTGATCCAGGTTATATGCGGTATATCCAACGTAGCCGGAGGGACAGGCAAAATGAAATGCTGCTTCAGGTGAGAGTACTCGTAACGTTTTTGCTGCTTTACGATTTTTTATCAGTTGGAGGGACCGGTTCTCATAATCAGACAACACTCTCATATAGGTCGTAAAAGCGTCATCTATACTCAGATGGCTGAAATATGTATGAACTTCACCACAGGTGCCATATTTTGATGCCATGTAATAGAAGTGATCACTAGTCTGTAGATATCTCCAGATCTTTTTATCAGCAGGATAAAACCGTGCTGACTGGACTGCTGAAAACGCAGTTTGCTGCCGGTCATTACCCATCCAGGCAGATGTATCTTTTTCTATATCAGCCCAGGAAATGGTATCTGTTACAGATATTGTGTCCATGGGATTGTGGTTTTGTACTACATCAGAAGGAAGGACTGTTTGTACACCTTTTTTATTCATCTCTTGAGGCAAATGTCGTAAAAAATTAAAAATTCCAGTTTCTTTCCAAAAATGCTCGCCAAATGTCTCATAATCAAGGAAAATTGTAATAACATCACCTGAGGATGCAGAAAGCCAGTTTGTATAGGTGTCTGCAGTCAGGGGATACATATCCCAGGTTTTGTTGGCAAATCGAAATGCAATATCATCAGACAACTGGACATTTCTAAGAAATACAGGAAGGCCCTCACATGAATACAGATAATGCGGGCTTCTCCAGCCAAGAACCCGCTCGACTCCTTCAGTAAAAATCCCTTTAAAACCGATTTTCTTTATATGAGCTGCGACCTCGTTATTAAAGGTAAATTCAGTATTCTCAAATATTGCAGGGGTTACATGAAAGAGATCATGCATAAGATCACGATGCATAAGAACCTGATCTTCAAATTCATATTTGTCAGTAAAACAACCTGCTATGCTATGATAGTACGTTTGACTTAAAATCTCAGCATTTTTGTGACGTGCAACATTATCAAAGAGTGATAAGACATCCGGATGCCATCGCTCAAACTGTTCAATGAGTGTGCCTGAAAGAGAGAAAGAGCAGTGAAATCCTTCGTCCAGATTGTACAGGATTGTTTCCGTTGCCGGAATGTAACATTTGGTAGCGATTCTGTCAAGTACTTCACGATTTACACTTGTGCTATCGTTAAAATAATGTTCAAAAAGATCTTTGTTTTTTATTTTGGGATCAGGTGAAAAATGTTTATTGAGACGAAATGGCTGGTGAACTTCAAATCCCATACAGATCTCGGGCATATTTGTTTATTAGTGTAATTAGTATTTAATGTAATGCAGATATTGTGCGTAATTATCTAAAAACAGAAAGAAAATCTTTACATTCATTTCTCACATTGCTTTTTCCTACAGATTCTATGAAGATTGATATCATCCATCCCAAATCCGGATTTATCTGGTTATCAACAGAGATAAAACAATTCCCATGTAAAAAAAGTCATACATAGTATCAGGTATTATGCCTTTGATAGCCGAAATTATTGCAATAAGGGTTGAAAGCAAAAAGATACCTTTCATCATCGATAATGAGGTTTTGGTATCAGTTACAGGGCATATAATACGGATTTTATCGGGAAACTATCCTTAAAAAACCTCATAGTATCAAGTCAGGTTCCATTCTTTTGGTGCTTCCCTAAAATAATGGTGAAATTAAGGAGTTCATACTGGCTTCCAACAAGAAAAATGGTCCCAATAGAAAAGATATATTTTCATTAGGCTCAACTTCATTGGTTCTTAGTTCTGTTTGTTTATCAATTCAAACATCACTAAGAACATCCTTAATTCTTTCCAACTGTCAAAGTTGGGTCATAAGTATGTCATATAACTGATAATTCTATCATGAAATCGGATGTGTTTATTGGTAATAAATCACAGTCTCTACTATTGGCAAGTTTTCCTGATAGAATTAAATTATGAACCTAAATACTTAAAAATAAAAAAATAGTTAGTCAGAATTTTCACAATTCTTCCTGATTTTCATATCAGATTCCCGGGTTTCACTGAAAGAAATAGATTTTGGGTACTACCTTTTAACTTATTTCTTCACAAAATGACTCTTTGATGCACCACACCGGGGACAAACCCATGATTCAGGAAGATCCTCAAATCGTGTCCCTCCTGCTATGCTATGTGAACTGTCACCAAGACTCTCATCATAGATATACCCGCATTTTGTACACTTCCATTGTACCATAGTACACTCTGGTGTATTCCATACATACTAATATTTCTATTCCTTTTCCATCTCTGGTAGATTGAATTGAGATATGATCCGAGAAACCGGCTCTGTCTGAAAAATAAGTGATACTATATCATCATGTCAGGCAGGATGTAATTACATAACATTCTGAC
>CAYRYR010000041.1:0-22995 GCA_964428385.1 uncultured Methanoregulaceae archaeon | reverse complement strand
TCACAGTTACTAGTATGCTACCGATCTTAATAAAAAAGTAGGCAGGGTACAACATGAAAACGATAGAGAGACTATTACAATATGTTAAATAGGTTTCATGTGAAATAGGAAAATAGTCAACACAATAAATTTAACTATTGGGAATATTTAATTTCGTCATTTTCCATACTTTTAAATTAAGTTCTGATGTATGTAAGCCTGTGAAAAATTCTTACTGATAAAAGAATGTTTTCTATCGTCTTTCATTTCACGCAATATCACGTAAAAAACAGTAAAACATTTTTTCCCGACATATTCATACTTCTCTTCAAATAATTAAGGAAAGTAATAACAATAGTGATAATGGCACACTCAACCTGATCCCTATTTGAGAAGCGGTTTTATTATCCACAAGAACATGGAAGAGCATAGAGATTTTCAAATATTATGGGGGTTCGAAGAACTCGAATCTTTTTTCAGTCGACAATTCCTTTTTGAGAATATTAGAAGTCAATAGTTAGGCTTCAGTAAAGGTGTTGATATATCAGGTATCAACAATAACAAAATTTTACCCAGATCCTGAGTACCTGAAAAAAAAGTTCAAATTACAGTCCGTTTTTATCTATACTTTAGAACATAGATATCATAAGCCGTTGGAGGGGATTGAACCCTCGATCTGCTGATTACGAATCAGCCGCTATACCACTAAGCCACAACGGCATTGTGCCTCAATACATCTGTCAGCGAAAGGTAAAAAAGGTGTGTAATGATTATACTAATCAGGAGTAGCCACGCATAGAGGTTACATTCTCAATCTGTGGTTTATCCTGTGGAGTTTCAATTTTTCTAAATTTTGTCTCATATTCATCCATCGTCCGCTGTAAGACCGCTAGTAAATTTTTTGCATGATTTGGAGATATTGTCACAATTGCTTTGCCACGCGCCTGATTAGCCCCTGGAATCTGATGTAAAAATATAAAGGTAAATTCATCCTCTTTATAAGCGACCTGAATCATATTACTATATACTGGATCGAGAGTTGGAGGAAGTGTCACCTGAATCTCTTTGTTTACCATGTATATACTATATTTACGCAATCAAACATAATCCCATGCCTCCGGTACAATCAATTTCAATCTCTGCGCTCACATCTGTAATGATATGCCCGCTCAGATACTATTATGACCGCCATGAATCTGTTCCGGATTCAGGCAGATATGTTATCTGTAAACAGATAAGCTTCCATGGGTTGGAATCGATGAGCATTGAGGAGATCTGGAAAGAAATACTTTATATCAACCCTGATATTGAGTTGACATTAAAAGCATATCTCGCTGAATGCATTACTGCCTGTTCACATACTCCGTTTTCTCCTTATACTGACACAGATGTATTAGTACATTCTCACAAATATGGTTTTTTTGGCGTTGCAGATAAAATAAACGTCAATGACCAATGGATTGCCATCACCAGGGCAGCATTAGCACCTGATAATGGGTGCTATCGTTCAGACCGGATTCGTATAGCAGCACTCAAAACTGCAGCAGAAGAGACACTTGAGATCTCATTTCGGGGTGGATACGTTGAATATATTCCCTCGGGTATCATCCGGTGGTGTGAACCGGGTTCACGTGACCGAAGAGAGGTACTAAAATCCCTGCAGATTGTCAGAACTATTGAGAAGGGGTCGGTTCCAAAAAAGCCTGCACAAGCACCCTGTAGCTCATGTGTGCATCAGAACCGATGTGAAAAAACCGCTCGAAAGCTGTCAGATCTCTTCTGACTGCTCAATAAGAGAGAGCGATCTGATGTATTCACCCTTTGCCTGACGTGTTGTTCCGATGACAAGCCAGCAGGTATCTCCATGCCGCTCGATTACCCCGCAGGCTTGTGCAGTCTCTCCCTTCTGTACCTGGCCTGAGTAGGTATGCGTAAACGAGAGAATACAATCAATATCTGGATGATCTATATAAAACCGGGCAGGACTGTCAAATCCTAGCGTAGCATCAGTAACATCTGCAGTAATTATCTCTTTTCCAAGTATCTCGCCACGGGAGCAGGATATTTCCTGAATATCAGCATAATCACGTGTATACAGGAGATCAAAATAGGTACCCTCAATCTGTCCCCGATTCCATTTTCTCTGTTCATGAAGGAGAAACTCATCATAAGGTAGTTCAGGTTCGCGTTTTTTGTACACCCTATGCCAGAGTTCTTCATCGAGATCTTCGATTGTGCCATTCATGATACCTTGTCTCAACCGGTTTTGAGCAGTGGGGAAATAATTTCCATATACAACCCCGTCAATATCTGAATCAGGTCCTGCAAGTCCGCACAGCATTGATCCGGTCACGCCAAATTTCCCTTTTGGAAGACGAAACAACGTTAAAAGACGCGAAATTCTCTCGTCACCAGAAGCGAGCGCCTGAATATGTTCATCAGGTTTGAGAACTTCAACAACATCCTGAACCGGGACACGCTGGATAATATCAGAGTACTCTGGTTTTTCTTTCTCTATCAGCGCATATGCATCTTCAAATCCAATCTTATTGTATCGCTGCCCGGATTCATCTGTCCGTTGTCCATTGGCATCAGGAACATACCTCAGAATACATCCGATTTTCTCATGATTGTCATACGCACAAACAGCATACAGCCATCCGTCAGTATCTCTGATAAAATCACGAAGGCGGGGAATTTCCATTATTCCTCCTCTAAAAACCTGGCAATTCTCTCTGCGTGAATGCCGCAGCGTAGAATTTTTTTATCAATCAGGTCTACCACAGTAGATGGAATCCCGGGTACCTTACCTTCATCAATGAGAAAATTATGGTTGATATGACATTCATCAGGAGAAGTTGGATCCGGTGCTCCGGAGCGGTTTGCACTTGTGGCTGTTATTGGTGAGTCAAAAGCCTCTATAATGGCAAGTGCAGTTTTATGCAATGGGTATCTGATACCAATTCTTCTGGTGCCTCCCGTCAGAGCGCCCGGGATAATTGATCGTGCAGGTAGTATAATCGTCACCGGACCCGGGAGAAATTCATCGATAAAGATTTCAACAAATGAATCAACATAGGCAACCGTCTGGAGCATATCGATATCTGAAACTGCGATTGATATCGGGTTTCCGATATCCCTCCCTTTAGCCTCATAGACTTTTTGGATAGCCTCATCTGATAAGGCATCTGCACCAAGACCATAGATTGTTTCAGTCGGATAGATAATGATACCATCATGAGAAAGAATTTCTACCGCACGTTCAATACTATTTTTCAAAAGCGTCGCCCCCGGATTCGGGTAATATCAAATACCGCTATAGATGAGACATGCATAACGGCAAAAACACCTGCCTGTATCGGGTCAGTCACCACAATATCTGCACATTCTGGAACAGTACCTGCCATATTCAGAGCAATTACAGGTATCCCTTCACGTTTAACCCGAAGCACAGCCTCTGATACTTTTCCGCCCATAAGAGATCCGGCAAGAACCAGGATAGACGCACGTGGAAGGCGGGGAACCGCATCAACCGCATTTGCTAGTGTTTCTTCTCCAACCAGGGGAATCGTGTCGATAGATATTCGTTCGCCCCTGATATTATGTCTATCAGCTTCATTTACCGCTCCCATTGCCACTTGTGCTACCTGGGCCCCGCCACCAATAATAATAACGCGGGTGCCAAAAATTTCTTTAAATGACTGATGAGGGTGAATTTCAGATACTGCCTCCAGATTATTCAATCCCTGAAGTAACAGATTCTGTGAAGAATGAATCTCATACTCAATATATAATGCTGCGAATCTGGCATTATGCGTAGTACCAGGTTCTTCCATATGGACCATGGTAATGTTTGCATCATGTTCGGCCATGACACCGGCTATCTCATGAAGCACTCCTTTTTTGTTATCTGCAATGATACAGATTGCGTATGTACCAATTATTTCAGTCATAGTGCTCTTAACGTCCTGATATTATCGTGAAATATACATCCTCACAGACATCTGGGGACCAATCAATAGATGAGGATTATTCCTGCTGATACTTAAATCCCAACGAATAATCCATATCGGTTCAGACATGTAGATATCCAATTATAGTGCCGGACATAATGTTTTCTTATAATCGAAGTGAAGCCGAGGTTATTTCTAAGCGTGCACAATGATGACGTTACATAGATTAAGGCGAACTTTCCAGGCTCTGTCTGAAAAACAAGTGATACCATATCATTACGTTCAGGCAGGATGTAATTACATGGGATTCTGACTTTCATATTGATATTCATCTATTTTATCTTATAATTCCAACCGCAGAGGACGCAGAGGAACGCAGTGTGAAAACATGTGGCAGATACTCTGCGAACCTCTGCATCCTCTGCGGTTACATCATTTCAATCATCAAACGAATGTTGTTTCAACTGGAAACATCGATTTAAAGAGTGAAAACATGAGTTGGCAATATCACTTGAAAAATCGACAGAGCCCTTTCCAGAAAGTTTTGCCATTTCCTTTATTGTTAGTATCTAATATATTCGGATGAGACAGAATAAGAGTTCTTCGTAATCGAAAAATCACCTGCCTGTCCATACTATAAAGGTTCTAACAGAAATAGGTGCATTCATTTTTTAATCCTAGAATCTGAAAAGATCGGAAAGAAATAATATACATTTAAAAATCACATGAAATTCATCTGATATTCAATGAAAACAACATTACAGATATTCAGATGCAGGGTCAGGATGCCGTTTTCTACAGGATTTCATACCACTTTTGGCTGTTGTTTTAGAAATGATTGGTGGTGACTTCTACGATTCAGAGATATGCAAGAGATGGCATTTAGAAATCACTCTGCAAATACAGGATTTCTAAAGGATAAAGGGGTTTTAAGGATAAATTATCAATTCTTTTGAATATGCAGGAATAGAACGATGGCGTCGATTTTTCTAACCTCTCAATTCATTGGTCTTCCTTATTCTCTGGGACGATAATCCACATGAGAAGATAAATTAATAAGCCAGCACCCCATCCCAAAAAAGCCAGGAGAAATAAGAGTCTGATAATTATTGGATCGATACCAAAGTATTCCCCAATACCCCCGCAGACACCACCAATCCAACGATCATCCTTTGATCTGTATAATCTCTTTGTTTCCATATCGCATCAGTATCTTTAACTTTGTTACAGGATATATGAAAGGATATCTGGGAGTCAGGAAAACAGGATACTTCATCCTATTGAATGGTGTAGTTTTCTTCCTCTATATGGGTATGCAATCTGTCATATCGTATGAACGTGTGCATATCTTTTTTCCAGACTTATATTACGGTTGCTAAAAGATTCTGATTATCAGACCGGGCTGAAACGGTGCTCATGATGTACAACAATATGAGAGCCCTGGGGGTTATATTATCATGAAAAAGGGATGAAAGGAATGGTGCCCGGCTTTATCTCATACTCTCCAGGACTGCTGGTCCGATGTCAGATATTATCGCACCAATAATCCCTTCTAAACATAATTGTACGGCAATTGCAGCAAGAATAAGGCCCATCAACCGAACCAGAATTTCAATTCCCTGATTACCAAGAATACGTCCAATCAGATCTGAACTTACATTAAGTGCTGTTATTATGAGAACAATAATTAGAATTACCAGCAGCCCTCCAAAGAACGCCATATCATTTGGAGCTTTACTGCCAAAGAGGATGGCGGCAGCAATAGATCCGGGTCCTACATAAAGCGGGATACCAAGAGGTACGATAATTGTCGGAAGGATTGATTCATTCTGATTCAGCAGACGTTCAGAGTTAGTATCACAGATAACCTGTGTCATTGTTATTGTATGGGTTCCACTCATCATTGAGAGACCGACTAAAAAGAGGATTATCGCTCCTGCTATCTGAAATGCAGGGATGCCGATTCCAAAGAATGTCAGTACTACCTGGCCGGAAAAGAGAAAAAAGGCCATAGCTGCAAAGATAAATAAAGATAATAGAAGAGCAGTTTTTTTCCGTACGGCAGAAGGTAGTTCTCTTGTGTATGCCAGAAAAAAAGGCATATTTCCGAAAGGATCCAGAATGGCAAAAAAAGTGCCAATCGCTCCGATTACATAACTGATATCACTTGGCATGCCTGTCGTTACACACCTATGTTTTTCATGTACAATGCTCGTTTACCTGGGACAAGTATTTTTGAATAGGGAATCAGGATCCAGTGAAAAAATGTGCAGATATTAAAATTATACATCCTCCCTGAAACAATGAAACCAGGATACTGATGAAAAAATGCGATAACCGGGGATCGAACCCGGGTTAGAGGCTTGGGAAGCCACTGTCATGCCGCTAGACTACTATCGCGCTTTATACTGTCATCTCTCATATGAGAAAAAGGTTATCAAATACCCGGGCGTTACCAGGTGTTCATGTTATATGAGAAAAAGGTTGCATTATCCCCTTTTATTCTTCTGGATCTCCTGTATGGCTTCACGATGAAACGAGACAATCATGTCTGCAAGTACCCCAAACATAAAAATCTGAAACCCAAACATCACAAAGGTGACTGCCAGTATCGTTAAAGGGAGGTGATCAATATTATTGAACCAGTCTATGATAACGAAAAGTCCGGAGAGGACTCCAATAACCATCAGGATTACACCTACAAATCCGAAATAAAAAAGGGGGTTATTCATCCGTGCCAGCCGGTATATTGTTCTTGCAATCCGGAATCCATCCTTAAAAGGTCGTAACTTTGTTTTAGTCCCTGGTCGCCTGCCATAGAAGACCGGCACAACAGTAACGACAGCTCCAATCCTGACCGCTTCTGATATCAGTTCAGTCTCAATGCCAAACCCGGTCTCTGAGAGGTTCATCTTACGTATGGAATCCCTCGTAAAGGCACGATATCCTGATAAAATATCATAATAATATGCTCCATGCCCCATTTTAAAGAGATTATTCAGGATGTAATTACCAGTCCGGTTGAGACGGCTGATTGCAGATGTATTCTCATGAATAAGACGGTTACCAATCACCTGATCTGATTCTTCAAAGAGAGGCTGTAGCATCCTAGGTGCATCTTCTGGTGAGTAGGTGCCATCACCATCCACCATCAGGAGATAGGGTTTTTCAATGATAGAAAATGCCTGGATTACTGCAGTGCCTTTTCCCTTTCCTATCTGTGTGATAACACGTGCACCTGCTATCTCTGCCTCATGACGTGTATTGTCTGAACTGTTACCATCAACGACAAGGATATCAGAAAATCCTAACTCCTGAAATTCACTAATCAATGATCTAATGGTCGGTTCTTCATTGAGTGTGGGAATCAGAATACAGACATTATCCTTGTTTATATCCATTGCTTAAGCATTAATGGTTGAAAATATTAATCCCTTGCATGCAACTGCAAAAATCCGGTATCAGAGTCATGGGAATTGCCGAGAGTTATGACACTCGTGATATCTCGCTCCTTGCAGGAGTTGTGATGCGAAAAGATCTCTATATTGACGGATTTACATTCAATACCATAACGGTTGGCGGTGATGATAGTTCAGATGCAATCATATCCATGTTCCAGGTTCTGAACCGGAGAGATATCTCTCTTATTATGATATCAGGGTGTGCACTTGCCTGGTTTAACATCTTACGGCCACAGTATATTTATGAGGAGACGAAAATTCCTGTCATCTGCGTATCCTATGAAGAATCGGAAGGACTTGATGTGCACATAAAAAATCATTTCCCTGACGATTCACATAAAATAGAAGCATATCTTTCCTTAAAGCCGAGGAGAGCGGTTTCTTTAAAAACTGGATACACGCTCTATGCCAGGGGATATGGAATTACTGATAGTGAAACAGATAAAGCATGTATTATCTTTACCCATCATGGAAAGATCCCGGAACCCATCCGTATTGCACGACTCTGCGCGCGTAGTGTTATGCAGTATACTCATAACAGGAGATGAGTGAATAATCTCCGTTCATGTGATAGATATTCCGATTGAGCCATCCATTTATTTTATCGTCATCTAAAAGAGAAAAGGCAATCACCTCTTTTTTACACGGACCATTACAACGTTGATAAATAGTGACTGTTACAAGGTCTCCCATCCGGAATGTATCATCAGTGAAGTCAATGACAATCGTCTCATGAGGACTGAAATTACTATCAGAACATCCCGGACCTCCCATCCACTGAACCCCATTATGTGCTGTTGGTATGAAGAGGTGTCCGTTTAATGTGTTGATACAGGCATGCACTTCCTGACCATTTCGCAGGAAATTTGCCATCAGATCCTTATTGGGATACTCAATATCTGAATTATTTATAAGAACAACTCTGCTGTCTGATCGGGAATTTGGATGGATATCATGGGTATGATACACACCATAAATCTGTATTGGGGAGGGAAATGGGGATGTACCCCATAGAAACGTTAAAAATCCAAGTAGGTAAGCCAGGATAAGAGCGCCTGCAATAATCACAATTGCCAGTAATAGTATATTCTGAATAGTTGTGAGGGCGTTGTCTGAACGAACCTGCATGGTGAAAAAGGTTGAAAGAAGATAGTGAAAAAAGATACGATTTTGTATCAGTAATTATGGAGATATCTGTCGAGTTCCCACTGGTGAACAGTGAGCCGGTAATCGTCAAGCTCAGCTTGTGCAATCGCACCCAGGTTTTCTATGACATGAGGGCCGAGAGCATCACATATGACCTTGTCTGCCAGTAACGCATTGTTAGATTCTTCAAGAGATCCGGGAAGTGTATCTATATTACGCTTCTTTAGTTCTTCTGGAGTCATATGATAAATATTCTCATCTGTAGGGGGAGGAGGAAGAATCTTATTTTTAATTCCGTCAAGACCTGCAGCAATCATAGCTGCAAACAACAGATAGGGATTACAGGATGGATCAGGGGATCTGAATTCTGCTCGCGTACTGTTTCCACGAGGGGCAGGAACGCGAATAAGAGCTGAACGGTTTGCTGCACTCCACGTAATATAAACCGGGGCTTCGTATCCGGGAACAAGTCGTTTATATGAGTTAATTGTCGGGTTTGCAATCCGTGTTATTGCTTTTGCATGCTTAAGCAGGCCACCAATATAGTACATCGCAACATCAGAGAGTTGTTTTTCTCCTTTTGGATCGTAGAATGCATTTTTCCCGTCTTTTGTCAGGGATCCATGGGTGTGCATGCCGGTTCCATTAATCCTTGATATTGGTTTAGGCATAAAGGTTGCATGTAAACCGTTTAAAAGGGCAAGCGTCTTTACTGCAAATTTAAAGGTAATAACTTTATCTGCAATGGGCAGAGCATCACCATACTTAAAGTCTATCTCATGCTGGGACTCGGCTACTTCATGATGGGATGCTTCAATCTCAAAACCCATCTCTGAGAGCGCTATTACAATCTCTCGTCTTAAGTCTTCAGCTGCATCAGTGGGAGCCAGATCAAAGTACCCGCCATGATCTACAAATTTAGTTGTTGGCATACCCTCTTCGTCCTGTTTAAAGACAAAGAACTCAAGCTCAGGACCTGTGTTAAAGGTAAACCCTAATTTTGTTGCCTCTTCTAAATTTTTCTTGAGCACATACCTGGGATCTCCTGCAAATGGGGTATTATTATAAGTATAAATGTCACAGATGAACCGTGCCACTTTTCCTTCCGCAGGTCTCCAGGGAAGGATGGCATAGGTACTTGTATCTGGCTTAAGCAGCATGTCAGACTCGTTTATCCGTGCAAATCCTTCTATTGAGGAGCCATCAAACCATATCCCCTCGGTTAATGCTTTCTCTGCCTGTTCTACTGGAATAGCAACATTTTTTGGCAGTCCTAAAATATCACAAAACTGCAGTCTGATGAACCTGACACCATCAGCTTTGATCTTCGCAAGCATTGTGCTTACTTCTTTTTCAGACATTGAAACAAGCTTCTACCTTTCCAAATTTAAATGTTACTAATGACAATAGAATGCTTTAAATGAAAGAAACGCATTCTTCATTTTTCTATGATGAACAGAATTACCTGAACAATATGCGCCATTCATCATGAATTGATAGTCAGACTTTTTCATCTCATCCTGAAGGATAATGAACTGATAATTACTAATTATATCTGAATAGTATTGGTTGTGATACCATGTATACCCACCATAAAGTAAATTACGCAATAACAAATAATATATAAGACAAAGGTGAAATCAGCTTCTACCTGTTCTCTTAGAGAATATCTTTTCATCTGGTAGGTTGAAAAGAAGCGTATGGATACCCTATTGTGATATCATGTGTGGAATAATCGGAGTTATTGATCGCAACCAGGAACTAATGGATGGATCTAATATTCGTAATGCTCTTGCTGTTATGGATGAACGGGGGAGTGGCGAAGGATCAGGATATGTAGCCTATGGTGTATATCCGGACTATGCAGACCTCTATGCCCTTCATATTTTTTATGATACTATTATCGAACCAAAGGAACAAGTGGAAGAATTACTCGAAAACTGGGGGATGATTGAAGAAGATGAAGAAATCCCTACTTATGAACAGAGTAGGATGGAAAAAGCTCACATTCCCTGGCGCTATTTCTTTCGTCCAAACAGAAAACTGATGTCACAAAGCAGTACTCCGGATGATGATATTGTCACTCATATTGTGATGACAATTAATACCTCGATCCAGGGAGCTCTTGTTTTTTCATCAGGGAAAAATCTCGGTGTTTTTAAGGCATCGGGATGGCCAAAAGAAGTCGCAGATTTTTATCGTATCGAAGATTATGAAGGATACATCTGGCTTGCCCATAACCGGTACCCAACTAATACATCCGGATGGTGGGGAGGTGCACATCCTTTTAATCTCCTTAACTGGAGTGTTGTTCATAACGGGGAGATAACTTCCTATGGAACCAATAAACGGTATATCGAGAGTTTTGGATATCGCTGTTCGATGTTTACTGATACTGAAGTAGTGGCATATCAGATGGATCTGTTAGTCAGACAGCATAATCTCCCCCTTCACCTGGCAGTACGCGCACTTGCCCCTCCTTTCTGGGATGAGATAGATCGTATGGATGAGAAAAACCGGGATCTCAACCGGGCAATACGACTGACATATGGTTCGGCAATGATGAACGGACCCTTTGCTATCGTTGTGGCGACGCAGGACGCAATTGTTGGTTTTTCTGATCGGATTAAACTCAGACCTCTTGTTGCAGGAACCCATGAAGACCGCCTCTATATCTCAAGTGAAGAGGCTGCCATACGGACAATGGAACCTGCAATATCACATATTACGATGCCAAAAGCTGGGGAACCTGTCATCGGGAGGGTTATAACGTGAGTATTGGTGCCAGGCCCATGCGTTTTTTGGTAACGATTGATCCGGATCAGTGCATGCTATGTGGTCGATGTATAGAGAACTGTCCATATGGCACATTTCGAATGGAAAATAACAAAATTAAGGTGTATTCCCGCAATTGTGTTGCCTGTCACCGGTGTATCTCTCAGTGCCCACGGGATGCCATCAGCCTAATTGAACGCCCCGTAGATTATCGCAGTCACCCCGTCTGGACTGCGAAAACGAGAGAAGATATCTATAACCAGGCAGAAACCGGACGGATTCTTCTTGGTGGAATGGGTAACACGATTGATTACCCAATCATCTTTGACCGGATGGTTCTCGATGCCTGTCAGGTAACGAACCCCAGTATCGATCCATTACGAGAGCCGATGGAACTGCGGACATACATCGGAAAGAAACCTAAAAAACTGGATTTTTTGGTGAATGAAGCTGGTGATGTGGATCTAAAAACAGAACTGGTTCCAAACCTTCAGATTGAGACGCCCATTATGATTGGGCATATGAGTTATGGTGCTATTAGTCTCAATGCTCATATCAGCCTTGCACGGGCCGCCACTGCATCAGGGACCTTTATGGGGACTGGTGAAGGCGGACTGCATGAGGCTATCTATCCCTATCAGAAAAATATGATTGTTCAGGTTGCTTCTGGCAGATTTGGGGTAAATATCGATTATCTAAACCGGGGAGCTGCAATCGAAATAAAAATTGGACAGGGTGCGAAACCGGGAATAGGTGGTCATCTGCCTGGGGAGAAGGTATGCCAGGATGTCTCATGCACCCGTATGATTCCAGAGGGAAGTGATGCCATCAGTCCGGCACCGCACCATGATATTTACAGTATTGAAGATCTTAAACAACTCGTCAGAAGTCTGAAGGAAGCAACAGAATGGAAAAAACCAGTCTTTGTAAAGATTGCTGCGGTTCATAATGTTGCTGCAATAGCTGCCGGAATTGCTCGATCCAGTGCTGATGCTGTCGTTATTGACGGATTTAAGGGTGGAACCGGAGCTGCACCGACTGTTTTTCGGGATAATGTAGGGATCCCGATAGAGACCGCTGTTGCTGCTGTTGATGCCAAACTAAGATACCAGGGAGTGAGAAATGAGGTTTCAATCATTGCGAGCGGAGGTATCAGAAATAGTGCAGATGTCACAAAAATCATTGCACTCGGTGCTGATGCAGTGTATATCGGAACTGCAGCGCTCATTGCCATGGGATGCAGAGTCTGTGGAACATGTTATCGCAACCTCTGTCCGTATGGTATTGCAACACAGAGGCCAGACCTTGTTGCCCGGTTAAATCCTGATGAGGCATCTGTTAATGTAGAGAATCTCATCCATGCATGGACTCTTGAAATCTCTGAACTCATGGGAGCAGCAGGTATCAACAGCATTGAGAGTCTGCGTGGAAACCGGGATCGGTTGCGTGGATATATGCTGGATCAGACCATGCTTGATGTTCTTGATATAAAACCAGTGGGGGCGTGATTAATGGCTGTATATACCATCAATGCAGAGAATCTCCATTATACTCCCCTGAATCAGATGATACGAAAAGCCGTCAGGGACGGATATGATGAGATCATCATTGACAATGTCATGGGGCAACGATTCATTGCAGACGGTCTGACTGGATCCGTGAAGCTGACGATACATGGGGTTCCTGGAGGAGATCTTGGGATGTTCATGAGTGGACCGACCTGCATTGTACATGGAAATGCAGAACACGCACCTGGCAATACCATGGATGGTGGGTGTATCGTTGTCTTTGGCACATGTGGGGATGCAACTGCTCATAGTATGCGTGGGGGGAAGATCTTTGTTCGGGATGATATTGGATATCGCGGGGGTATCCATATGAAAGAATATCAGGAAAAAAGACCTGCCCTCATCATAGGTCACCAGGCCCGTGCATTTTTGGGTGAGTACATGGCCGGGGGCCTTCTCATTCTCCTCAGACGGGGAGAGAATGATATCTATGCTGAGCGGGGGATCGGAAGCGGCATTCATGGAGGGATGATACTGATACGTGGTGAAGTTGATGACTGGTGCCTGGGAGTAGGGGCAAAAAAGACGACTGCGCAGAGAGAGGAGATGGATATCATAACTCCCTATGTACATGAGTTCTGTTCCTGGTTTGATGAAGATCCAGACACCTATCTTTCGTCTTCATTCTCCTGCATCAAACCTGCCAGTGCAAGACCATTTGTTAATAAATATACATGGGAGTGAGATGCATGGACAAAAAGAATTATCGGAACCTGATGGAAGAGGTTTGGAATACTGATATATGTTCTGGATGTGGTGCCTGTATTGCCGTCTGTCCGGCAGATTCGCTCTTTTATAATGGAGTAGATACCCATCCTGTATCAACAGGGTATTGTATACAGGAAAATAATCATATTTCCTGTGGCGCCTGTTACGCAGTCTGCCCACGAACATCTCTTCGCAATCAAACGAAAAAGGAAATAGGAGATTATATATCGATAACCGGGGCACAAGCTGTCGTTGATAGTGTTCACCGGCAGAGTGGCGGTGCAGTCACTGCTATTCTTACCTATGCACTACAAAATAACCTTATCGATGCTGTTGTTACGGTAACAGAAGACAGATGGACGAAAAAACCGTCTTCGACGCTAATAACTTCTGCCGGTGATATTCTTACCTATGCAGGGAGTAGATACAGCTGGTACACTCCGGTACTTAGTGCCTTAAAAACAGCTGTAATTGAGAAGAAATTTCATTCGATTGCCGTTGTTGGTGTTCCATGTGCAGTTTCGGCCGTCCGTCTGATGAAAGAGTCTGATAATGATCTTATTCTGCCATTTAAAAAAGCCATCCGGCTTGTTATTGGTCTCTTTTGCACTGAAATATTTGACTACAACAAACTTTTTTCCAACCAGATGAATACTTTATCTGTTCGTTCCTGGGATATTACAAGAATGGATATCAAAAGAGGCCTTATTATCGAACAGGGAGATGGTTCAACACAAACCATCAATCTTTCAGATATGTTGGGATCCGTGAGAACAGGTTGCCACAGCTGTCAGGATTTTACTGCTCAGGATGCTGATATATCTGCAGGATCGATTGGAACGCCTGATGGATATACCACTCTTATTACCAGGACCAGTATCGGTAAAGGATTTGTTGATGGAGCAGTCAGAGCAGGAATGCTACTCCTTTCTGATAATGTCTCAAAAGATCCCATCATTGCACATGCCTCAAAAAAGAGAGAGAAAAATTCCTGATTATTCTGATATCAGGTAGAGAATCTATTTTTTTAGCCGATAAAGATTTATCATTCTGAAGATAATTAATTACACCAATCTGGTTTCCTATGGAAGAGAGTACTTCAGACGATAAACCTCCGCATAGTCAGCATAAAAAACTGACCGAGGGATGCATCCTGTGTCATGAGGGTGCAAAAATGGTTCTTTTTATTACTGGTTTGTGTAAACGGGATTGTTGGTACTGTCCACTTTCCTCTGAACGCAAGAATAAGGATGTAATTTTTGCGAATGAACGATTAGTTACTAGTCCATCTGATTTAATTGAGGTGGCAGAGAAGATGTCAGCTCGTGGTACTGGTATCACTGGTGGGGAGCCCTTCTTAGTTCCTGATCGACTTGTTGCATATGCTACACTGCTTAAGGAAACCTTTGGTCAGGAACACCATATTCATCTTTATTCAGGAATAGCTCCAAATAATGAAGAATTGAGTATGATTAAGGGGATAGTTGACGAAATAAGGCTTCATCCTCCTGCAGAGCAGTGGCAGTTCATACGAAACAGTCCGTATTATAATTCGGTTCAAGAGGCGAGAAGTATGGGATTTATAGCAGGATTTGAGGTTCCATCGCTTCCTGAGCTTCATTATCTCACCCCGATTCTTCCCGATATTGATCTCCTTACCATTAATGAACTTGAATGGGGAGAGAGTAATGCTGATAATATGCGTGCCCGGGGGCATGAACTCGCTGATACCTGTCATAATGCAGTTCTGGGAGCAGGTGCATATGCAGAACAGATAGCAAAACACCCAAATGTTCATTTCTGTTCATCAGAGTTCAAAGATAGTGTCCAGCTCAGGATGCGCCTTATCCGAATCGCACATAATACTGCACGCACTTTCGATGAGATTACAGAAGACGGGACTGTTATCTATGGAGTGGTGGAATGTGATGATACTGATACAGTGCTTGATGAGGAATTGGATCCTCAGTTATTTTCTGTGTATCACGATCGAATTGAGATGGCCTGGTGGATACTTGAAGAGCTGGCATTCTCTCTTCCAGGAAAAAAATACATACTTGAACGATACCCTGATGGAGGAACCATAATGGAAGTGATGCCTTTATGATTCGATCTCTTATTGAGCCATTATACGAGCGACGGGTAATCCATCAGTGCAAACATATCCCAAACCATGTGGCACTCATTCTTGACGGGAACCGGCGTTTTGCGAGAATGATGGGTTTTGCAACAACACTTGGACACCAGGCAGGGGCAGACAGAATTGAAGAGATGCTTGAATGGGCGCATGAGCTTGGTATCAGGTACCTCACACTCTATACTTTCTCTACAGAAAATTTTAAGAGGAGTGAAGAAGAAGTACGGGATCTCTTTGCCCTCTTTAAAGAGCGGTTGATTCGTGTGCGTGAGGATGAACGGGTTGTCAGATATCGTATCAGAATTCAGATTATCGGAGATCGTGATCTCTTACCCAAAGATCTGCTGACCCTTATTAATGAAGCTGAAATGGCTACCGCGCACCATGATAACTTTTATCTGAATATTGCACTAGCCTATGGAGGTCGCAATGAGATACTACAGGCAAGCAAAAAAATACTTAGGGATGTAGAAGAACATCATCTTTCACAGGAAAATATAACGCCTGAGATTCTGGAAGATTATCTGTACGGGACAATATCACTTCCTCCTGTTGATCTCATCATCAGGACTGGTGATGAATGTCGGACATCGAATTTTCTACCCTGGCTTGCAAATGGTCATGAGTCTGCTGTATATTTTTGTGCCCCATTTTGGCCACTTTTTCGAAAACTTGACTTGCTCAGGGCAACACGGTTGTATTCACAGCGTGTTGAGAATGCCAGGGTATAACAATACCAGATAAGCTACCTGATTGTAAGCATCTTTATTCTACACCTCCCCTGGATGTCCTGAGAGGACAGGGGGTCAGTAGTTTGCAAGTATCGAATTCGATATAAATCACAGATTTTCACGATGCATTTCATCTGCATAAAGAATCATAGAGTGATGAATATAATGATTATAAAGAGTTGTATCAGGTTCCGTAGCGTCTGATACGATCCTGGTAGTCCCGCAAAGCACGTAAGAGATCAATCTTTCTCATTGAGCGCCAGTCCATATCTGTGAAATATAACTCGGAATACACAGATTGCCATATAAGAAAGTCAGTCAGGTGGCTTGCCCCTGTTTTAATAACAAAATCAGGCGTGTACTGAAATGTCAGATACGATTCAAGCATCTTTTCATCAAGGGCAAGAGGCTGCACCCTGTCATCTGCCATCTTTTTAATTGCATCGATTATCTCTCCACGTCCACTCTTTCCAATTGCTATTGTTACCGGAATCCCATCCCCTGATTCTTCAATTGTATCTCCATAATAAAGAAAAAGATGTGCGATTTGTGCTATAGAACGAATATCAGGAAGGAACGGGATAATTTGAGATATATCTTCTGTATCGATGTGAAACGTAATTCCGGATATTGGTCTGGATGCCGCATGATGAGAGCAGACATCCTCTGATATGGTGATACACCACTTTGTCACATCTGACAGTTTTTTTGGATTGTACGATAAATCGTCTTCTGTTATCATTATGCAGAGGTTACCGGGGAGGTTTTTAAGCCCTCTTTTAAGGTGCCATTCATACATGTAATAGATCAATTATATCCTCCGCTCAATTGCACTATGAAAAAAAACTAACGGTGTAGTATCTGTGCGCATACACCTTCTGCATACCTCTGATGAAATAATTTCATGTATTAATTCTATTTTCTGGCAGATATATATGCATTATAAACCCTAATGCAAATCTAAAATTTAGATACTGTTTTTTTTCAGGAATAATATCATGTCAGCATTATCGTAGCAATTATAAGGTTACCCGTTTTATCAATTCATAGCAGATGTATAAATACCGAATCGGAATTGACGCACTTGATACCAAAACTGGTGGTATCACTCCAGGAACAAATATCCTTATTCTGGCACCAGCTTTTTCTGATGGTGAGGAACTGGCAACATATTTCGCACGCCCTCAAGAGGGAGAATATATGATTGTTCTGAGTACTGAGCGTCAGGTGAATGATCTTGAAGAATTTTTTACGATTAATAACTATAATGTGAATCATATTGGCATTATAGATGCTATCACAAAGAGTTCTTCTGGATCTATTAGTGATTCACAGAAGAGAAAATATGTCGGCAGTCCCAATGATCTCACTGGCATGGATATCAAATTTTCCCAATTGACTGAAGATATTATGAAGGGAGCATTTGCAGATGATCCAAATCAGGTTTTTCCAACTCCAATACGGTATTGTATACTCTCTTTGACTACCCTCCTTATGTTTCGAAAAGTTGATGTTATTTATCAGTTCCTTCATGTTATTTCTTCTAAATTAAAAAAGACAGGATCTATTGGAATTTATCTGCTTAATGTCGAATCGTTCGATGAAAAAACGATTGCTATCATTAAACAGCTAATGAATATTGTGGTTGAGATAAGAAACGACGAAGAAGGTAACTCGCTGAGGATGAGAGGGGCTATGGGTTTGTCTATGAACTGGCAGCCTTTTTCCTTTGAAGATGGAAATCTTATTCTGCGATAATAGATATTTACGATTGTATTTTGTAATACCTGATTATGCTAACTTTTATCGGACTTGGCCTGTATGATCTTGATGATATCTCTTTGAAGGGAATGCAGGCGATACATGATGCGGACCTTGTGTACCTTGAGTACTATACATCCCGTCTTATCGGGACAACGGTTGCAGAGATGGAGAAGAGATATGCAAAACAGGTACAGGTTCTAGGGCGGGAAGATGTGGAAATCCATCCGGATCTTCTCATTACTGCTGCCCGGACCTTACGTGTTATCTTTCTTACCGGAGGCGATCCAATGGTCTCGACTACTCATGTGGATCTCCGGATTCGTGCAGAGCATGCAGGTGTAACAACAAAAATTATTCATGGCGCATCAATTGTGAGTGCCGTATGCGGGTTAAGTGGTCTTCAGAATTATCGATTTGGAAAGTCTTGTTCTCTTCCTTTTCCTGAAAAAAACTGGTTTCCAAAAACCCCTCTCGATGTGATAATCAGTAATAAAGAGAGGGATCTCCATACCCTTGTGTATCTTGACATTCAGAATGAACGATTTATGACAATTAATGAAGGATTACAGATATTAGATACACTTACACTTCAATCAGGGGTAGATATTCCATTAGTAATCGGTATTGCCAGAGCCGGATCAGATACACCTGTAGTCAGAGCCGGGACGCCTAAAGAAATACAGAATTATTCATTTGGAGGTCCACTTCATATTCTTATCGTGCCTGGTTCTTTGCACCCAATTGAAGAAGAATATCTCAATCTGTTTGCCGGCTATGTCCCTTGTTGATTCCTACTATCAGGATCTCATCAGATCCACTGAGACGATTACTCTGCTCAGTGCTTTAGGTTCTCCATTACACCATTGTGGTCTGGAGATACTGGAGATGATAGCATCGTATCTTTCTGATGCTGCCACCTGTGAAATCAGACAGGACACGGTAAACCAGCTTGCCTCAATGTGGTATGCACATGGCTGGCTGGCTGGAGGATGTTTTATTGGTCTTATCCATGTTCAGGAACAGCCTGAACTTTTAATTCTCCCTGATGATACTATACCTCCGTTTCAAATGAATACATTAAAAGAGAAGACACATCGTTACCAGCAGATGTTAGAGTCTGCTCTCTCTGCAATAACCACTGCACCGGCAAAGGGTTCTCCACTTGCAAAAGGTTCGGATAGTATCAGGACGACGGTGATGTCATGGTTAAACCTTGGAAAAGACCATGTCAGAGCCGATGAACTGGCAGCTGCTCTTGCCTGTTACTGTTTTGGGTATGGATTGCTGGATGCTGCAATCAGATCCGGCTTTTTTTGTATGATACATTCGTATCATCTCTTCACTACTGAACCCTGAAGAAGAGAATGAAAGATGCCGAAGATAGAATGTGAGATATTTTTTGATAATATCCTGGTTTATGGCAGCCATATCAGATACTATGTCAGCATCTTATAATGTCAGAGAGAAATAAAATTTTTATTTTATTTGTTTCTTCGAGATGCTAGCTCATCGAGAACATCATCAAAGGATACTCCTACTGCTTTAAGTGCCAGCATCAGATGAAATTGCACATCTGCAGCTTCAAAGATGATATCCTTTGGGATGTTATTTTTTGCAGCGATGATAAACTCTGTTACTTCCTCTCCTACTTTCTCCAGAGGCTTATCAACTCCTTTCTGATGATTGATGATGCGGCAGGTATAACTGGAATCAGACGGGTGAGCCAGACGGTCTTCTATCGTGTCCCATATCTCTTTAAGGACCGTTTCTTTATTCATTGGGATTCCCCCCCATTGGTAATGACTTCACCGACCTCGTAATTATAAAAGCGTCTGATAAGCATTCGTGCTTTTTCGATAGTACACCCCCCTTTTCCAATTGCAATCCCTACATCACTTCTGGTATCTACAATGGTATTGACACATTTTGTCTGATCATCGCATTCCACTGAGGTAATTTTTGCCGGTTTAAATATGTTCTCAAGAAATGGTTCCATCTTATCAGCATATTCAACCATCTCCACTTTACGTCCTAATACTTTCTCAAGTCTTCGAATATTCTCTCCTTTCTTTCCGATGGCATACCCCATATCACCGGATCGAATAACATAAATTATCCGGTCAAACTTTTCATCGATAATACAGTCAAGTGCAGTTGATTTCGTTAATATACGAAGTTCTTCGATATATCTTCGCTCTTTAAAGCCAATTGTTCGTTCCATAAAATATCCGATCTCCTATGTATTCGATGTTGAATAGACAGACGTGAAAGACTTACTAGTACCTTGTAGTAACCTGTGATACAGATAGCAGAATCCTGCATGGTATTATGTAGTATCCAGAGAACCACAAAAAACGTCCAGTATAACAGTTACCTCACAACATGATATTTGTTTGGATACTATCTACCTTTTTTCTGTCCATAAAACCCATGAGATATCTCCTTTATCTCACTAATACCGGTTTTTATATGTCAGATCTGGTGTACCATTTTATCGGGTTAATGTGAAAAATGATCCGGTTGTCTGAAAAAAATCGGAAATGAACTTGAATAAAAGAGATAGGATTATTGTGGTGGATTGTTTATCAAAAATGAAAAGGGATTAATAGATGCCAGGTCTCATTCCGCCTGAATAGGTATTTCCTGTGAATTCTGATCCCAGACCTAATAAATCTTTCAGCCCTGTTTTTATCATCGCATCTGGATCAATATCTGTGGTAAAAGGGTCAATAGAGAGGTCTGCAAATTCAGAAGATGTTGGTTTTGGTGTAATGGTACTCTCTTTTGCCATTGCCAGAGCAACCAGAATATCATAAAGATTGAGATCGATAAATGACTGGTTGTCATCAGATTCGAGGAGTCC
This sequence comes from uncultured Methanoregulaceae archaeon, assembly GCA_964428385.1. Taxonomy (GTDB): domain Archaea; phylum Halobacteriota; class Methanomicrobia; order Methanomicrobiales; family Methanospirillaceae; genus JAFGOM01. Next base: position 1,910 of record CAYRYR010000041.1, on the reverse strand, counting down.
CATGAAGGTTAAAAATTGTGAGAGATAGTCTTTTTGTGCGTCTGCTCCTACACATGCATAGGTCTTTGGATGTAGTATGACCGCTATCTTTTCATATGACTCACTCTCTGCTGCTTCTTTGATATCTGCAGTCATAAGAAACAGGATGCCGATTGTTCTGAGTTCATCAGAAGATGGTGATGATATTTCATTATATGAAAAAAAATTTGATAATTCTTTTGTTATCTGCTCATTTGTCATCTCTGCTGCATTAATCGGGGATATACATAATAAACTCACCAGGATGATGCAGATAATACTACAGCCATAATATATTTTGTACCTGCTAGTCATACTATAGTATCGGTTTTTTACTATAACTGAATGGTGGTTCAGGCATGAGGCAGTTTGTCAAATTGTACTAACATCCTGGGTTCGTTCTTATTACTGTGTAGTAACGTAATCAGATGTCAATGGATAAGCGATACATTTGCTTATGAATGCCTCAGAATATACTGAAATAGCATCAATCCTGTTTTTGCATTCAAAAAAATACAGAAAAAAATTAGGATAATAAATTTAAGGGTTCATTCCGCCTTCATAAGAATATCCTGTGTATGTTTCTCCCTGAGCGATAGGAGCGTTAACATACTGTGAATACATCTCTGGATTTACCGGGATATTCAGCCCTGCTTTTATCATTGCATCAACATTAATATCTTTCTTATTAGGATCGGTAGAGACAGGTGTCGTTTTTATTGGAGCTGCACTCTCTTCTGCCATTCCTAAAGCAACCATAAGGTCGCCAAAATTCATCCCTTCAAAAGAGTTATTGTCATTTGATTCGAGTTGGTTTAAGAAGATAAATAACATTGAGAAATAATCGGTTTTTGTATCTGCACCTACACAAGCATAGGTATCAGAGTCTAATGCGGTTGGTATTTTTTCATAGGCCCCACTCTCATATGCTTCTTTCAGATCTGCTGCCATAATAAACAGTATTCCTATGGTCCGTAGATCATCAGAGGATAGTGATGATGCCCCTTCATTTGTAAAGAAATTCGTTAATTCGCTTGATATCTGTTCATTTGACATCTCTGCTGCATAAATGGGGGATACACAGAATAAACCCATAAGAATAATGCAGATAATAATACTGCTATAATGGTTACTATACCTATTTACCATGGTACATTACTGTTCTTTTTCTATAACAAATTAATGGTAATTTACAGAATCTGTATTAAGCCCATCAAATCAACATTTTACCTATAAATATCCAGTGACATAATTTTTAGTTATCGAATTAGTCCTATTTAATGGCTTTATTTGGTTGGATGGACTCGTATTAGAAATATTTTTTTTTGAAAGATTTGATGAACAATTGAATTACGTTCAATATATCGTTAAGATGTTTTTCTCTCTCCTGAATTGGGATTGTGCAACAGAACATCTTTTATTGTTATGCACATTTTTTCATACCATTACATCGGAATGCGAACTGGATGAAGAGATTGATCCTGTATTCTGATTGTGCCTGCTACCCTGTGTAGTATCTGAACCATAATCATTTCTGGTGTAAAGAAAAAGGGTTTTATAGAATGGTTATTAGCCATAGGATGGGGATCTCACCATTAGAAACCTAATTGTATCTGATTTTTGGTAACTACCAAGATCTGTTTTTCTTTTCCATGCCTTTGTTTTTTTCCTGGGTCAGAACCAAAGAGCTACAATTGGTTTGCTGATCTTTTCTGTCATGAAATACTGTTATGATCTGCTTACGCTTACATAGAAAAATCTTTACTATGTGCTATAATTATCCTTTTATCAGTTTGGGATAATCATGTACTGTGCATATGTACCTGGCTTTCTTGGTATATTCAACCCTGCTTTTATCATTGCATCAGGATCATCATCTGTTCTGTAAGGGT
>CAYRYR010000040.1:0-23042 GCA_964428385.1 uncultured Methanoregulaceae archaeon | reverse complement strand
CAATTTTGGTTTCTGTTTCAGAATTGGGGCAAGAATTAAAATATTTGATAAGGATAATAAAAATCAGTAGCGATCACGCAACGCTGTTCAGGATAATAGAACCACCAGTAGGTTGAAATGAGTCATGATGCATATACATATTTCTCATTTTGAGTAGCTCCTAATATATTGTAAAAAGGACTTAAAATTCAAATTCCTCCAAAAAACGGCATTTCTGTCCGGTACGCTTAAATAATGCGGTTAACTGCCCGGATACCAGACATCCCAGGTTGTACCCATAGTATGGTTGTACCTGATAGTACCACCCAGCCGCACCTGGACTAGGTGGTAGATGAGCAGGATCCCACTCTCCTCGCTATTGTCTGGATTCCATTCATCTGGCATTGGTATTCCATCATTACTGATGACCAGGTGGCATTGTTTCTCTTTCTCCCCTGTTTCTTCTTTTTCTGAAGAAAAAGAGATAGTAATTGTTCCTGACCTGGTTGTTGTAAATGCATGTCTGAGTGCATGGGTAATGAGTTCAGAAGTGATGAGGCTGACGGTGATGAGATGTTCTCTTCTGATAGTGCTTTTCCCTGCTGATAGTATTATTAAAACCCGTGATGGATGAGCGATCCATGAAAGGACCATCTGTGAGAGATCACATAGATAGTTATCAGCATTAACCTCATTTTCATCACCATACAGATACCTGAAACGATGTACATAAGCCAGAGTCGATAGTCTCTCTGCTGGTACCCGGGCGTCAGGAGAGAGGAGAAATCCATAGGGAGGCGGGGTGTTATCGCCTGTCTGCGAAAGGAGATCTAAAACCTCTTCTTCTTCACGATGGATTTCACTGATGCATGATAGGAGCCGGTTTTTTTCATCGGCAATCCGGGTGATATCTTTTATGTATCCTGCAATTACTCGCCGGTTATTGTTTTCCAGAGCCTTGAAACTGATTGAATACTGTCTTCTCTCTCCGTTATTCATGGTTATCTCAATACCAAACAGCATCTCATCGGTAACTCGATTGATGAGGGGTTGTGCGGCATCCAGAAGTGGCTGTGTAAGTGCTTCCTGCACATCATCAGAGAATTTATAGGTATTCTTCTCTTGTACAGATGTTTTTTTCCAGATAGATGATGAAAGAATTCCAGAAAGAAATTGAACAGATTTCTCACTAATAAGGACAGGAATATCTGGAATGGCATAAGAGATAAGAGTGAGTGTCTCTAAGAGTTTCCGTTCCCAGTCAGAAAGTAATATCCGATGAAAAGCCGGCCATATCTGATGTATGATACAAAGGATTTCATCTTTCCTGACTGGAGTAGGCGTCGTTCCTGATACCAAGAGGATAAAGACTGACTGTGTATCACTTCTTCCCAGTGTGATAAGAACACCGGTATCGATCTGTTGTGAGAGATCTGATAGTAGTAGTCCGATGAGCTGATCCTTTGAATAATAGACAACCGGGTCTGATAGTATACCGTTTTCGGCGTCGTGATCCGCTATAAGTGAAGTTGCAAGACTCTGTACTGCATTATGAGTAAGTGGAGATATTCCGGTTCGGTAGGGAATATCTATGGTATTAACTGATTCGTTCCTAATAATAAGAAATCCATCATTCATTCCGGTCATTTGAAGGATAGCGGGAATACAGGCAGATCCTGCATCTTCATAGGTAGTTGCAGCAGTGAGAAGGCTGAGAATACCAGGTATTAGATCTGCTGATAAGGCAGGATCACTTCCGTCATTATCTGGCTGATACTGAAGGGTGATAAGACCTCCACTAGAATAAACTCCCTTTTTCTGTATCGGCCCAACCGTGACTATATATGAGATCCAGTTCTTTGCGGCTCTGAATCTGAGGGGTATTTTCATCGTGATGACTGGTGTATCAGTGAGCATAGTAACAAGATTGCTGGCTCGTTCCTGGTCATCAGGATGGACGAGTTGCAACAGATTCTCTCGTGATAGTTTTCTTATTTCCGGGCTGATATCAAGGTACGAAGCAGTATACCAATCTATTAGAATAACCTTTTCTTTCTGGTCCCATACAAAAGTACCGTTAGAAGGGGCATGAAATGCCTGGAGAGTATCTAAACGTCTCTTCTTCTCTTCCTGTTTATGAATTTCATCAGTAATATCATAAGAGAGAGCTGTTACCATTCCTCTTACCGGAGAGAAGAGATGGACCTCATACCATTTCTCTCTGGGTACGACAAAACACTGAAATGTCTTTTTCGTGAAGCTCCAGGAGACCTCTGCGTACATCTCAAGAAATGGGACCTGGGATATCTGAAAGATGGTTGTCGCATTTGCTCCCTGAAGATGTATTGGATTTTTGTTAAAAAGTGTGGCAAATGCCTTATTACAATAATGACAGAGAAGATCAACCGGCCTTCCCACCTCTTCTTCATAAATGACCTCCCAGACTGTGAAGGGATATGGTATCCCATCCCATATCTGTTGAAGACTGCAATAGTCACTCTCCCAAAGGTCATTATTATGCTGAGTGGGTAAATCCTGGACTGGTACTATGATACCTTCTATCCGTGTTGGTTTATCTCCGTCATATCCAGTCACCGTTCCGGTAACCAATACCCGGATAATGGTTTCTTTTAGGTTATATGAACAAAGCTCTGAAAATCCAGGTGTAATACCCGATATGCAGCTTTCTGCTGCTTTCTGAATCTGTTCCAGGTAATCAGGATGGATGTGTTCATATACTACTTTAAGGGAGAGGTTTTGATGTAAAAAACCCATCTTATTCATATCAAAAATCCTGGGGTTCTGATTTTTTTGGGTAATTTCAGATGGGATAATAGAAGCATTCTGTGATTCATATACATTATCAGTGACACATATCTCATGTGATGGTTTTGTCCATTCCCACCAGATGATACCTACAGCAGTAGACTGTCGTTGCAGGTTTGTCGCGTCCTGTGTTATCTGGAGACTTTTTTGGTGGTTTCTGATTGCAATGATAAGTAATGACTTCAGGGTTCCTGGCAGGATATGGGCGGTCAGGCATCCAAAAAATCCGGTCTCCTCTGGTATCTTCAGGTGACATTCTCTCTTTTCGCTGATGAGAAGAAGATAGGGAACTGATGCAGCATCACACATGGCAATGGCACGGGAAATGGCATTCTCTGAAGAGAGGCCTGTATCGATGATGACAATAGATGGCGAATGTATGCTAAGGGTTCTGTTAAGATCTGCAGGATCTGAAAGTGTTTTTCCGTTACTAAATCCGCTTTTTAGGATTCCGGATCGCAGTGATGCTGCAGCTTTCCCGTCATTGCTTAGGATACAAACGACTTTCTTTTCCATGTATGGATTTTCCGGTGATATCATATTGCAGAACGTTAAGCAGATCCAAGTGTAAACTACCTGCATAATCTGAAGTTCTGCAAAAGATGCTATCTTGGGTATTTGCGCTTCCTTGTATTTGATTATTGCAGGTTGTATTGTTATAGATTTGTTCCTCTGTTCATGATTGAAAGATTCAGATGTTCAGCACAGATACCTATGAAAAGGGTGGATTGGGCAGACCTGAAAATGAACAGAGATATTTTTCGACGGTCCTCCTATCAGAATGAATCTGTACAACTGTGTATCATCGGTTTTGCATTTATTCGGGTATTTTGAAAACTACATATTATATGAGAAGAAATGACATAGTGATGCACATCAATGACTTCCTTCTCGAACGGTTCTTTGGTAAGTATGAGTTTTCTGTAGAATATCTCCTCTGCGCTTCTGACTGTGAGAGTTTTTCCATTCAGGAGATCCTCTCACTTGAGCAAAGGGCAGGGGATGCATTTTTACATTTAAATCTTGGGTATACAGAATCACAGGGAAACCCGGATCTTAGGAGAGAGATTGCATCGCTGTATCACTCTCTTATTCCTGATGATATTCTGGTATGTGCCGGTGCAGAAGAAGGCATATTCATCGCTATGAATATTCTGCTGAACCCTGGTGATCACTGTGTTGTACAGACTCCTGCATATCAGTCACTTCATGAAATAGCTCGTGCAATTGGGTGTGATGTTACCGGCTGGCAGATGGAGGATAATGACGGCTGGCATATAAGTGTCGATTCACTAAAGGATGCAATACAAGAGAATACAAAACTTATTATCATCAATTCACCTCATAATCCAACCGGATACCAGTTTACAAGAACGGAATTTGAGCAGATCCGGGATATTGCGGCAACTCATGATATCTGGATCTTCTCTGATGAGGTCTATCGTGAGCTTGAGTATAATCCTGCAATGCGACTTGATGGGATGACAGACAAATACAAAAAAGGCATCTCTCTTGGTGTGATGTCAAAGGCTTATGGACTTCCTGGTCTTCGGCTTGGCTGGCTTGCCTGTGCAGACACTTCATTTCTGGAACAGGCACGTGCATTCAAAGATTATACCACTATCTGTACAAGTGCACCATCAGAATATCTGGCAACAATCGCTCTCAGGCACCGGGATATTTTGCTTAAGCGAAATATAACAATAATTACTGAAAATATCCGTTTATTTTCGGCATTCTGTGATAAGCATCAGGGTCTGTTTGATTGGAAACCACCTCTGGCAGGCTCAATCTCATTTCCCAGGTTAGATGTTATAGAAGGTTCAAAAAGGTTCTGTGATGATCTAATGGAGAAGTACGGTGTTCTGCTCATGCCCGGAACACTTTTTTCCTATGATGATATGCATGTACGGGTAGGGTTTGGGAGAAAAAACTTTCCAGAGGGGCTGGCCAGGCTCAATGCATATATCAAAACCCGATCCTGACTATATGATATCAGGTATCAGCCATGATCTCTTATCGTACAGACAACAGAACAATACATACAACGAAACAGACGTGACGTGATATGATTCGACCGGGTGCCCGGTGCATCAGAACTGATGCAGAGTTCTCTGGTCAGGGAGTCAGTAAATATGGAAGTATTTGTGTGCAAGACTATTAGTGAAGCTCATGAAAAAGCAATCAGACAGATAATCTGGAAACACCGTGTAATAACGACTGAAGACGGAGAGGAGACATGGGAGACAGAACCGCTCTGTTTTGAGGTTCAGGATCCCCTTTTTAAGATGATCCATCCTGTGTCATCCTTTCAGGAGAACCGGTGTCTTGAGTATGCCCGCCAACTGATCCATGGAGACAGTGGGGGATTTGATTATTCATATAATGAACGATTGCGTAATTATGTAGTAGCAAATGGATCTGCTCCCCGTGATCAGATAGGGTATGCCATTGCGAAACTGAAAGAAGAGTCTGATACCCGCCGTGCAATTGCAATAACCTGGAAGCCTGACCGGGATTGGGATGAAACAAATGTTCCATGTCTTCAGTTTGTACAGTATGCCATCCGGGATGGAAAGCTTCATTGTTATGTTCTGTTCCGTTCAGAAGACATTCTAAGTGCTTTTGGACCTAACTGTTATGGTCTTGTGAAACTACAGGAGTACGTTTCAGAGGCTTGTGGGATTCCGGTAGGTGTGTACAACCATATCGTCACGATCCCTCATTTGTATTATAAAAGAGATCGGTCTGAGCTTGACCGGTGGATGTAATATTCTCCAAAAATCACATCTTTTTCAGTCAGCAGATAAAACCCTGAAGAATAGTGACCGCTTTTCCACCAAGTCTGACCCGGTTGCCAGTGACTATTATTTTGACGACGCCTCCCCGTATCGAGAGTTGTTTCCCGGTCAGATGGTTCTTATGTAAAAAGTCACTAAAATATGGTCCAGGACAACAATGAGCAGATCCTGTTACCGGATCTTCTGAAATGCCAACTGCAGGGGCAAAAAAGCGTGAAACAATATCATATTCAGCGTTTTTATTATCTGCCAGAGCAGTTACGATAATGCCACGATATGAGAGTGTTTTCCAGTATGAGAGTAATTGAATCAGTTCACTGACTGACTGTTCGTCTGGCAGATGAATACGAAAGAAAAATCTGACAAATCCACGACAAATACGATATTAGAGAATGTTATTGCTCTTGATCTTGGGATGGCATCAGAGAATGAACCCTGCATAATCGCAATGAATTTTGTATATCAAAAAGATAGGATATATCTTCATTCTGCTACAACCGGAACCAAAATTCAATATCTAAAGAAGAATAATCGAGTTTGTTTCTTAGTTAGGGGAGATAAAGAACTGGTTGCATCAGGTCATCCCTGTAGTTTTGGGATGCGGTACCGGTCGGTTATTGGAACTGGGAAAGCATCTTTTATTAAGGCTCCTGATGATAAAGCAAAAGTATTGTCACTCTTTGTCAGTCGGTATGGCGGAGACAAAAATAGTGTTTTTTCTACAGATCGCCTTGAAAAGGTATGTGTCATCTGTATTGAGATAACATCTTTTTTTTGTAAGATTCGTGGATATTAATAAGTTTTCGGTTTAAATCAATTGAAAAATGACAATTAGATGATGAATATTATATTTGTCATGAAAATGGATTCTCATTTTCATAGGTTGAGCCTGATGTCTTGCATCATCGCGTTTTATTCAGACTCATCCTGATAGATGAGAAAGTAAAAGATCCTGATAAACATGAGAAAAGATATAAATTGTATTTCATACTCATTTTTTAGTGATTACTATTTTGTACATTGTAGCTTTAAGCATCAGATGATCGTAATCACGATATTATATTTCATTCTTCCTTCATGTACCAAAAAACAGATAGTATGTAAAATAATACGTGTAATAATAATACTATTCAATGTCAGCAACAATAAAATTCGGATTTTCTCTTGTTGAGGAATGGATTGATCAGGTTATTGTTTTAACCACGGTACTATCTTTTCTTGCCATCGGTATCATGGCATATTTTGGGACATCTGTTGTAATATCTCACATTCTCTATATTCCTATAGTACTTTTTGCATATCGATATCCAAAATATGGGATTAGATTTGGGATTTGTATAAGTCTTATCTATCTGATAGAATATTATCTGTTATTTTGGCCTGATTTAAATTCATTTCTGATAGGATCTTCACGTACGATATTTTTCATCTTCGTAGCTGCAGTGGTTTCAATTCTCTCTTCAGTTATCCGTGAGCGTGAACAGCAGTACCGGGTGGTTGTTGAGACTCAATATGAATTAATCTGGCGAATGTTACCAGATACAACCTGTCTCTTTGTTAATTCTGCATTCTGTAATTTTTTTTCTTTTAGTGAACCGGATCTCATAGGGAAAAAATTCTGTATTCCTCTTTCTGATACAGAAAAAAAACGTTTTTGTGAGGTAATCTCTTCCCTCTCGAAAAGACATCCGGTGGAACATATTAATGTTACTATTGAATCTGGTACATCACATCTGCACTGGTTGGAATGGACTATCCACGGAACGTTTGATGATGATGGCATGATATTATGGTACCAGCTCGTGGGACATGATATCACAAAAGAGAAACTGGCTTCTCTCACCCTTATCAGGAGTGAAGAGCGACTAAATCTAGCTTTAGAGTGTGCCCGTCTTGGGACCTTTTCACTGTATTCCACCTCACATATGATAGATGTTGACAGACGCTGGGCTGAAATTGTCGGTTTGCCACCCCAAAACACGAGAGGAGATGTATCAGAGATTTTATACAACAGGGTACATCCGGACGATATTGATACATTGCGTGCCAGTATTATCACAACTGAAGAGAAGAACACAGAGAACCAGCTTACATTCAGAATGCAACACAGTTCCGGTTCCTGGGTATGGGTCTTCTCAGCATGGAAATGCTACAGGAACGAATCTGATACCTGTACTTTAGGGATAACCGGCGTCCTTATGGATGTAACAGAGTCACAGATTATGCATGAGGCATTGCTGCTCGCAAATAAAAAATTAAACCTGCTATCCGGAATCACTCGCCATGATATCCTGAACATGGTAACAGCCATCACGGGTTATTATGAACTAATCAAAGAAGATAATATCCTGACTGGAGATTCCAAACGGTTCCTTGAGAATATCTTTCAGGCCACCCGGGCAATCCAGCATCAGATATCATTCACTAAGGATTATCAGGAGATGGGAGCAGAAAAACCCCGCTGGCATCGGGTATCTGACATGGTGCATAAAGTCTCACAGAATTCTCTCTTCAGCACTATCACGTTACTCGACAACTCCCAGAATCTTCTTGTTTATGCCGATCCCTTGTTTGAAAAGGTCATTTATAATCTCCTGGAGAATAGCATACGTCATGGAGAAAGGGTGACCGAGATTCAGATACAATGGCATAAACAAAAAACCGGTGCATCACTTGTCATACAAGACAATGGTGTTGGCGTTCCTGATGATATGAAGGAAAGTATCTTTCTGCGGGGTGTCGGGTCTAATACCGGTCTTGGACTCTTCCTGACAAAGGAGATATTGATCCTTACCGGAATGACCATTGTCGAGAACGGAGAACGAGGTGTCGGTGCCAGGTTTGAGATTTTAATTCCTGAAATCTCGTTTAAGGAACAGAAATAACTTTGACCGGACGAATAGATCATTTTTTTTGTTCTGCATCATAAGGTAGTGTCAGTCCTTCTGGTTTTTACTGTTTACGATGTCTCCGTGGTTTTTATCGGTTTCTAGGCAGGTTTTATCAATTTCATGATGCTTGCGAAGATACTCACGAATTGAATCAGATTTTAAAAAGCCCTGGTCCAGTTTGTCAATAATAGTATCTATGATATGAATCTGTTCAATAATTTTTTTTGCATACAGTCCGTTTTCTAGTTCAGTGTAACCCATAATAAGGGTGAGCGGATTTCTTATATGGTCATTGAGTATTGCCAGTTGGGAGATATTCTCTTCTATCTGTTTCATTGAGATAAGTTCACGCTCCTGCATCTCTATCATCCCGGTAATGTTTCTTCCTGCAATAATAAGCGCCCGAATATCATTATGTTCATCAAAGAGTGGAGATATTCTGATATCTGCAATGAAGGTGGAATCATCCCCATGAGTTCCTTGGATAACACAGGAATATTTCCGTTTTTTAGCGATTGCACTGATAAACTCCAGGATGTTATCTTCTCCATCAAACAACTGGTTGAAAAGAATTCCGATATCTTTTCCTTCAAGTTCTGCAAGAGTATACCCAAATTCATCCTCTGCTGCCTTATTTGCATACGAAATGGCGGTTGTGTCCGCATCAATAGTGAGAAGAAAATCAGATACCTGTTCGGTAATGGATGAGAGGAAATTCATCCGTTTCTGTTCAGAGATCTTTTCTGATATGTCATGAATCAGAGTCAGGAAGATATCATCGTCTTCTGCACTCAGTCGTGTCATTGAGATATCTGTGATTATTTCTGCACCGTTTGGGCCGATTATCTGCCATTCAAAAAATTCAGTATTTCCTTTCTTAACTGAAAGAATGATATGAAGTAACTTTTCCATAGACCGCTGGCCGTCAGGCTGATATTCAGGAGCATAATCAAGGAATGCTGATTCATAAAGTTCAAAGGGAAGTTTTCCAAAGAGAAGACCTGCTCGATTGTTACAGTCATAGATAACAGAGTTTTGTAACACTAATATTGCTTCTCCTGCAGATTCAAAGAGCTGACGGTAACGCTGTTCTGATGCAATAATTTTCATTACTGCGGATTTCCGTTCACTAATATCCTGTATAACTGCAAGAATATGGGTTTTGTCACTTTCTTGTATAAGGTTCAGGGTTATCTCTGCTGGAAATGTTGAACTATCGTGGCGGACACAGTCAATCTCAAAGGTTGGATTTGATGTGGTATGCAATTCACCTATCTGGTAATGCAGCATCTCATCACTTGGAAGGGTGAGAAGGTCAGATATTGTTAGTGAATAGAGATCTTCCCGATTATAGGAGAAGGTTTCGCAACAATTATCATTTACCTCTCGTAATGTGCTGAAAACTCCTTTTCCTTGAATCTCAAAGAGAATTATGGCTTGTGATATCCGGTTAAAGAGATTATAATATCTCTTTTCCGTTTTCTTCACTGATAAACTCATTTTATCACGTACCATCGCAGCTCCGATAAGAGCACCTGTAACTGTACATGCCATCAGATCAACATGAGACCAGTAACGATTTTCATCAGGATCAGTACATCCAATAACTCCCCACCACTCTGTATCAATAAATACTGGAACCAGAACAAATGAACCTATATTCCGGGAAGAAAGTGATTTTTTAAACGTGTCATCTCCGTCATCGCCTCTTCCAATAATATAATCGCCTGCTGCCAGATTCATCTCCCACGCGATGAACTGGTCATATTCAAGAACTAAGGGGCTGGTTATTGTCTCATTCAGGGTATTTGTTTCTTTTCTCCACTCCCATCTGGAGACTGCTTTTAGTACTCCTTTTTCATCGATTTTATTCTCAAAAAGAAAAATTCGGTTATAATTTGAGAGCCATCCGAGTCGGTTAAATATATCAGATATATTTTCATGAAACAGAGTACCTGGCATAAATTTACTGGCAATATATGAAATGGTCTCAACGATGGCTTCCCGATGATCCCGATCCTTTGCTACCGTGACAATTTCTTCATCGCGGGATATGGTATACAGAGCATATGCAAGATCATAGGCAATATCTTCAAAAATGGTAAATTCTTCTTTATTTTCCAGAAGATGCCTTGGGGTTATCGCAAATAAGACCCCGTAAATCTGATTTTCATATGCAAGTCGTTTCACCAGAACCGATTGTGTTACAAGTTCTCGTGAAGCAAGCGGGCATTTTTCTTGTATACATCTATCCCGTGAATAGACCTGGATATCATTAGTAGTAAGAGCAATGTGTGTACAGGGGGATCTCTCTCCGGACTCTGTATATTGTATATACTCCTGAATATGTGGGCACTCACCATGCAGGCTGGTTGTACCTGTTACACGATCTGGATTCGTAAGGAATATCCATGTACAGGCAAACCCCTCATGGATTGCTAATGCTTCACACACTTTCCTCTGTAGTTCATCCCGGTTATGTTCTTCAGCGATAAGTTTTCTGACAGTTATCATCGATCGCAAGAGTTGGTTTACATGGTATGTCCGAAGAAGAGCAGTATTTCGAGTTTGTATGTATGTAAATATCAGGATTCCTGCCATTAAACATGCCACTAAAAATGTTATCCTGATAAAAAGAGCATGTTTTGAGATATGAAAAATTAGGGTGTCAAAAATGCTTTCCGGCATCTCAAATATCATAAACTGTAGATTTACTTTGTAGAGATAGAACCACAGTACACTGTCAGCGATCCAGAAGAGCACCCCAAAAAGGAGCATACTGCCAATAACAAAAAAAGCAAGTCGTTTATCCTGCATCATTAATATCCTGATGTTTTTTTGTACATAATCATCAATAACATATTTTTATAGGGTGTATACTGTGGCCATACAAAGAATTCTATCAATCCATTCTGCACTATTATCTGGTTTTAGGTGATGTTACACAAAGTATAGCTTACTCTAATATAGTACCAGATTGACCTTTATTGTTGTGATCTATCAATCACAATGTATTTTTGCAATTGACAGTGATAGGATGGCAAAATGGTTGAATGTTACCAAGGCATAAATATCAGGAAGAGGTAATTGCTTTGTTGTGTATAAGGTTATATTCTCTGACCAGAGTTCACCTCAGTATATGCAATTAGAGGAACACAAGGTGCTGCAATGAATCAGGAGAATGAGAACGGGATACACAGAAACCCAGGTATCTTTGAAGGTCTGTTGAAAAATTTATTTATAATTGTTTGCATAATCATCATTCTCGCCTCTGTACATTATGCTTCAAAGGTAGTTCTTCCTGTACTCTTTGCATTCTCTTTTACGATTCTGTTTCTTCCTCTTATGCGATGGCTTCAGAAGAAAGGGATCTCAGATGCGATTAGTACTGCAATTACGATCATCTGTTTTATTGCATCAATTTGTATACTTATTGCATTTGTAGCCTTTTCATTCAATATTTTTGTGCAGGCATTACCAGGATACAATGATGAATTTGCTCAGAAGATGGTTCAAACACAGACCTTCTTTGCAGGGTATCATCTCAATATCAGCAGCGTTTATAATATGGCAACGTTGCACATGGATCCCCTCATTGGGACCATAGCCCCGGTTCTTCAGGGATTTTTAGATGTTTTAGTCAGTGTTGTTCTCCTCATTATACTCACCTGTTTTCTCATCATTGAAGTGCCCCGCTTTCACATGACATTACACCGTGCTTCATTACCAGTGCCTCAGGTAGTCTTCAACCTTGAAGAACTCATCACCGATCTGATGTTATACGTGATAATCAGAACCAAGATAAATGCCGCAACCGGTTTTGGTGTAGCAGTTTTTTTCTATTTTCTTGGGATAGAATTTGCTTTGCTCTGGGGTGTTCTTACCTTTATTTTAAGTTATATTCCTTATATTGGACTCATCCTTGCAGTCATTCCTGCACTGGTATTAGGATATATCCATCTTGGTATAACGGGAGTAGTACTGATTGTCGTTGGTGTCTCCCTTATCAATTTTTTTGCTGAAAATGTTTTGTTTCCAAGTTTAGCCAGAGAAGGTTTGAAAATTTCTCCTTTTGTTGTTCTGTTATCACTGGCTTTCTGGGTGTTTCTCCTGGGTCCTGCAGCCTCTCTGATAGCAGTACCTTTAACTCTTCTCACGAAACTCCTGCTCATGCATTATGAAGAGACACGGTGGATTGCATTACTAATTAGTGGTAAATAGGATGGTACAATCATAATAATTCCTAAAATATGGATTGCAGGCAATGTATCAATTTGATGTTATCGGTATATAAGGCCTAAAAGAAGACTAATGGAATCATTTTTCGTTTCTCATTATTGTCTTTGATAAATGGTTTTATGAGAGCACTGTCTGATAGAAAATACATGTGTATACAAGATAACAGTTGTACCAATGAAAAAGATATTGAATAGCACCCGTAACGGGTGTAAAATAAGTATATATAACACCGTTACAGACAGTGTAAGGAAAGTGTTGTAAAATTGGAAGAAATGAATTATATGCATAGGTTTGGTTATTTCATTCTCTCTTACCTGTTGATTTCCTTGCTCTTTTGTGGGTGTTCAGCTGATATTACTGAAAAACTGGGTAGTTTTTTAGAATTAAATACTGATGTTTCAGTTCCGCAGATCGCAGGTGATAATCCAGATAGTCAGTTTCTGCTATACTCTATTATATATATTAATGACATGAGTAATCTGTTCACTCTTGCAGATGATAATCTTGATAAGTCTAATTGGAAAAATCTGATTACTGTTGGTCGGGATGTCACTCAAATTACACAAAAGTACCCGAACCAGATAGAAGATATTACTATCAGCAAGGATCTTCTGAATTTTAAGAATGAATGTGCGACTGGTCAGGTATATCTAAATCAGTATGGCATACTTCTTGAAAGTCTTGCAAAAGATGTTAATTCAAGGGGCCTTTCGTTTACCTCACAGCTCTCGATGCAGGCAGAGCGGGTCGATAAGTGTCGGAGTGAAGGGCAGTATCATCTGGAGCAGGCACTCATTGAGCTTAATAACATTGATTTTAATCCATATCTGACAGAGTGGATAGAAAACGCGTCTTGAAAAAAAATTGGAGGAGGCGCTGATAGTATTATAGTGCACAGCCGAACTTTTTTGAATAATCAAAGTAAAACAACGGTTATTTAGAAGGTGTGCACACTAATCGCACTACCTAGATTAAGGCAAACGTTCCAGATAGTTTTGCAATTAATAAATGTCTTAAAATACAATTTAAAACCTCACAAAAAGAGCATAATTCATATCTACTTCTTTTATCCCACTTGTTTGAGAAGAATACTTCATTTTGTCATATATGTGGATAAGCAGCACCTTCAGTCTGTTAGATAATTTCATCTTATATCGATTATCTTTCAGGTCTTTGCAAGAGTAAATCAAAAAAAAAAGATAGGTGGATGTAGGAGGAATCCAGAGTCCCCCGGACACTTGGGGGATTCTGTGATATTACATCATCTCTATGAGAGTTTATAAACACCTATACCTGAGAAAATCCCTGTACAGAACCAACTGGTTATGGGCTGAACTGATATGTTCCCAATGGGAATAAGAATTGTACCGGTATCTAAAAACTCATTCTCATCAGGGGAGCATCCCTTTATTTACATCATTATTAATGTAATATGTTGCATTTTCTTTGTATCCTATTAGAGTTTTTATTCTCTCTTCTCTCTTTATTAATGTCATAAAAGAGAGTGGAATTGATAGTGTCATACGACTAATCCCTGCCTGTTGTCATATTCCCTGGGATTAGGTGATTATTTACCACAAAGAGATGAGGAAGTGATTCTATTATGCAGATGCACACCCACTCACCTGTTAGTTACCTATTTAAACAAACGAAAAAATGCAATATGATGTTTTCATCTCTTTATCTATGGTGAAAAACCGTATAAAAAGAGTAAATCTTTTGATTTCTCATAATTTTAGGTATAATATAAGATCTATTCGTGCAAAACTGCTATTCAGACCGATTGAAAAGGAATCAAAGTAGGGTATATACTATAGTATGTGATACGATACTGCTGTAAATCCTATTATTAAAACAGTTCTAACTGTTTTCCCTTTTCTTTCTCTTCTCGTAGTCGATCTTCTGCTGTTGTGCAGTACTGAGATGATATATCGATACCTATGTAATGCCGTCCAAGCCGTGCTGCAACGGCAGTACTGGTTCCGACACCATTAAATGGGTCCAGCACTACATCCCCCTGATAACTAAAGAGTTTAAGGCATCGCCCAACCAGTTCTTCAGGAAACATAGCCGGATGATTGTATTGTTTCATTCGCCGCTCTGTACCAATTGACCATTTTGCAACCACCCAGGATTTGAACTCATCATCAGAGATATCTATTCGCTCTTTTTCACCAGATTTTTTCAGTTCTCCTTTGCAAAACACTTCGATAAACTCCCAGGTATACTTCAGATACGGACTGCTTGGACTCTTCCAACTCCCCCAAGAGGTATATTTACAGTTATAATTGTTCTTTTCCCAGAGAATTTCGCCTTTCCATATGAGTTTCTGCTCCATAAAAAAGTGTGAGATGATATGGTGAATCGGAATATACTCAGAGAAAAGTGGCTGGACATTTACAATGAACCGACCTCCCCATTTCAAAACCCTGACACCCTCTGAAAAGACGGCAAAGAGTTTTTCAAGGTAGTTCTCCCATTGACGGGCATCTTCACGTTCGTCAGATTCATAGCCCAGACCAAAGTTGTACGGAGGTGATGTGATGATGATATCAACACAGTTATCTGGGAGTTCTTTGAGTACTGTCTCACTATCACCGCAGATGATGGTATCTATATACTTATTCGGGAGTGAATTGTTCTCACGTGAAAATGAGTGGTCTCTTGCATAATAGTATGCTCCTCTGTCTACTGTCTTTTGTTTTCGGGCTGTTACCTTTCTCTCATCAGCATATCCAACAAAGAGCCGCCGACCGTTTTTAATCCCATAACTTCCAATCTCACAGATCTCACCTAATAGTGCAATAAAGGGATTATTACTATCATCAGATTTGTATTTATCAGAAATATCGGTACCAGCAGGGCCTGTAATAAACTCTCTGACCTCGCCAGGTTCCATTTCATGAAGATAGCATACAAGATGTGTATCTTCAATAGCAAAGTAAAAATCTGCCTCGTAAAACTCCCGTGAGAGGTCGGTTATGAGTGCATACTCTTCCTGGTATCCATTTCGCATCAATGCATGACGAACAATGCGGTATTCTTCAGGTTCCCGTTTTTTATGTCTTTTACGTCCCATCTGATCTGTTTCCTCTCTCTTTTTTCTTTGTATAATACTCTTAAAAGTTAATTTATATTTTTTTATTTCCAAGATATATATTCACCATTATTGTATCGCGTTTTTCTCATTATTGTGAATAGGGGTTATATTATCCAGAAATACTATAAATAATTGCACAGCTTCTGATGAGGTTATATCTATATAATTCTATCAGGAGGTACTAATTCTTGCGTATCAACACAATGATCAGTACAACATACCAGTCTCATTATGATTCATCTGAATTAAAGCGCTGATGTAGCGTTGTTACTGGTTGAATCGATGAAAATGCTCAAATAAGTTCAATTTATATTTCAGATACATTTTCGCAGGTAACTTCGCACATAATGAATCATCAATTAATTCAGGGTTATATCTGTGAGATTGAATACGTCCACTCATAAAAATCATGACTGGTTTTCCATCAGAAATAGATCTATAGTAGCGGTGATGATTTGTAGCTTATTATGTTTCATAAGGATGAACTGAAACATTTATGTTATGCACATTATATGCATGGAGAGAATTTTTTTCTTCTATTCGATTGTTTTGAATGGTTTCGAAAGATATGGTACTGGTTTATTATTCGACCAAAAAATTATACACTCATGAATTCGGAAAAAATTTTCATCTTATTCACGTTCAATTGCAGTGAGAATCGTTTCAGTCTCTAATCCATTGCCTACTGTAAGATTTATATAATAAGTTCCAGGACCCTGATATGTCCAGCAGGCATATTGTCCGGTAGCATCAGGTATTCCATCATTTGTAAAGTCCCAGTTCCACGTGGAGGGTGCTGGAAAACCCGTTGATGTATCGGTACAGTAGATTTTTAAGGGAGCTACTCCAGTTGCCGGCCAATAAGTAAAATCACTCACAAGTGAACCAATTAAAAATTCGTTCTCAAATGTATCTGATAAACCATTAGGGTTTGTGACAACTATATTCCAGGATCCACTACTCTGCCCTGACAGATCAAAAGTACAGGTGATAGAAGAATCAGAGGGAACCTGTACATGGGTTCCAATGATCGGTGTATATCCAGTTCGCGTGAGTCTCACATCTGCTCCTGCAGCAAATTTTTCACCGCTTATACTGACTGAAACAGGTCCATCATTCCAACCATACTGAGGATTTATCTCTGATATTACTGGCTGTAAGAGTGCGGATGAATCAAAGGTAACATCCAGTGTATAGTACCAGGTGACCGGATATGATGTTCCAGGTACTATTGCATGATAATTGATATACATATCCTGATGGTAGGTTCCAAGTGGCCGGTTTGCCCGTGTTCCCCAACTATTTAGAATATTCCAGTACCCGTCTCCGTTTCCGTCATCATGATATCCTATAATCATAACTGCATGTCCAACCAGGCCTCCGGAAGTTCCTGCACCAGCTACCGGGTCAAATTTGGCATCTTCTGCATCGTATGACCAGAACATCTGGAACCGTTCCGGGTTTGATGTAGAATCGTACCAGTAAAAAGCAACATATACTGCTTTATTGTTGTCCAATGCGTTCTTGATATTTGCAATTGCTAATTCGTCAGAAGTCCAGGTATCTATCCTGCCATAACTCATAGATGTGATAGGATAATTCGGATTAGTTGCAATCTGGGCTGCCGGTTGTGCAGTTGGATAACTGCCACAGCTCTTATATCCATCAACATAGGATGCACCGGTATTTGACCAGGGAACTAGTTTTTTCCCTCCTGTACCTGAATAAAAACCAGTATAATATCCCAGATTTCCTCCACAACAGGCCCATGAGGATCCTGTCCCTCCATTATAGAGTGAATTTAAGTATTGCACTGAGAGCCTATCGGTAACTCCGGTCTGAACAGCCATGGAGACTTCGGTAAGACCCGTGCCTGCAAAGGCCCAGCAGTTGCCACAGGATCCCTGGTTTCTGTTATTGCCAAAGTAGGGGACATACTGGCTGAGATCCTTGTCTCCGGCAGATGATATCCTGAGTTTTGCTGCCGTTTCTGTTGCCATGGGGAGTGGATGCGCCATATCATTGGCATTCATTTCTTCGAGTTCCTGCATCATTGACTCATCGACTATCATGACACCATAGGATTCTGACCCAGACTGACATTCAGGACAGGAGGAAGATGTTACCTGTTCTTCTCCCGGTATCTCCTGCGTCTCTGTTCTCTGGATTAAGGCCAGGTCTTTTCCTGTCACAGACGGTCCATCTGCTATATCCATCTGGCCTGAAGGGATGAGATCCCCACAACTGAATGGTATTGCAAGGATGATAAGGAGTAAAAAAAGTCCGGTTATCTGTACAGGTTGTCTTCGTTTCATTGCCTAAAACCCCATGATTTACTCTGCTCATATGTGTGTCCTGAGTAAATAAGGTTTTTGCCATTTCCTAAGTGAAATGAGTGCAGGTAATGAGTTGCGAATTTCATGTTGGCATTGAGACGACTTAATATATCAGATATATTAGATTCCAATTTCAGATAAATTCTGTTCAATCTTTCGTGTAATGAGATTTTGGCTGCTTCCCTCTTTTAATCCTGGGTAAATATATTTGGAGTTAAATATACTGACAATTGTTATCAGAGTCTGTGATATCATGAATCTATCTGGGAAATTTTGCTACAGTGATTTCCCGGGATCCCGTACGGCTTTTATCTCTTTTATTACTAACATCCCGGTTTCTGGTTAATTCTATCAAAAAAAATGTTATTTCTCTTCATCTTCGCTGACAGAGATATCATCATCTTTTACATCTTTCTCTTCCTCTTTAATCTGCTCTTTTTTCTGCATCTGGACGATGAAGAGAATCACCACCAGCAGAATAATAATGATAACAAAAGCAAGCCGTTCTATATTCTGATGATCAGGATAAACGGGTATAGGTTCAGGTGTAAGTATTGGAGTAAGTACCGGTGTGGCTATAGGTATTGTATCAGTCATCGGTGGTTGTAACGGAGTAGTAATACGTGTCACATTTACGGTTTTTGTGGCTGTTGGTACTGGTGTGGGTACAGGGTATTGAAGTGTCATCATCGTTGAATCAGTAACATCAATACTGATCCCACTGATTCGTACCATGTACTCACCAGGATGCATCCCGGATGTATCAGCAGGAAACGAGAACTGGTTATAGGTATCATATCCCGCTATCACCGGAACAATTCCTGAAATCCCTGAAAATTCTCTGCTTTCTTCTTTTGAAGTAGGGCTAAACCAGTTTTCGGTCACCTCAACAAGCAGGTTCGTATCAGTGCCCATATTTGTCACTCCTGATATGACAATTATTTCTCCTGGGGAATGCTCTTTAATTGGATTAATCTTTATCTTTGGACTCGTTATGATAAACTGCCGGGTATTGTATGTATCATCAATAAACGGGCTGTTTAATGCTGATGTCAGAGCATATGCTGCACTGTCCGCTTCTAAAGCTCCAGGCCCGGCGATCCTGAAGAGAACAGCACCAGGATAGGGATATACAGATTGAACTTCAGAACGAGTGTTGTCGGGATACAGATCAAACTGTCCGTTATACATTGGATGCTGTAAAATTACCTGGTACTCCCCGGGGAAGAGATAAGAGGTTACCCCGGAATCAAGGGTATAATCAAATGATCCATCGCGTTCACCCTGTTCAGTATCATAAAAGACAAAATTCTTTCCAAATATCCAGATAGCAATGCCGGCATTAGGGCTTCCAAGGCCAGTACCCCTGATATGATACGTATCACCCTGTGCAACCACGCTGATTGCAGGGGTAACAGACAGATATGGTTCCCTGAATGTCACCGAGATAGTTTTGTAAAGAGTTCCCTTCAGATTATTCCGTCCGACTGGTCGGTTTACCGCATATATGGAATAGGATCCTGCGTCAATGCCGAGATTGCCTGTGTACCAGGTATATTCCCACGTCTCGCAGTTATCTCCTGATGCACGGGTAAAAGTCGATGGATCCCCGTCAACAACTCGTTTTGTTGGATCTGTAAGTTTCCCGCCATTTGAAGGTAGATTGGGGCCGGAAAGAAATAGATACGTATCACAGCTCTCTGAATTGATACCGTACAGTCGAATTTCATCTCCTAGGAAATAAGTACCTGAAGAACCGGTTTCAACGGTTACATCGCCCTTAATAATGGTCACTGGTACCTCATCAGATCGTATAATAGGAACAGTTCCTCCTATAACTCGGATAGTATAGCGTTTTTCTTTCGTATCATCTGTTGTTCGCCATCCTACTGTCACAAGACCGGCATCATCAGTTACCACACGGGCATAGTAGTGTACCCCATGATAGGGCATATCAGGCACGTCTTCACGGATCGTCTTTCCGGACGGTGAGGGTATCATATGCATGCCTACACTATAGGGGCCATACTCATCGTCCTGATATATACGTTCCTGATAAGGGAAAATTTGAGGTGGCTGGTCATCAGGCCGTCCTGACATCATCCCGGTCTCAGCAACCCAGAGATAATACTCAGTATTAGGAGAACCTGCAATCGTCGTTACAAAAGACCCGCTTTTTAGTACCGATTCATCATTGACTGTAATTGAGAGGGAATCTGTTCCAATGGTAAGACGGACAGGATTCTCTTCACTGGTGCCTAAAAATCCCTGATAGTTCCTATCAATGTGATTCAGACGTATTTCAGGCCATATTAGGTATGTCCCGGATTCATACAGATATCCTCCGGAATTGTCCTGATATTTCACATTCCACCCATCTGAAATACCTGCAGGAACTAAATACCAGGGATTCTGGTCAACAGGGAGATATTCAAGCGGAATAACTGCCATATCCGCGCTTTTGACGGCATTGTACCGGCTGCCATCCGGAGCCTGAATAGAGAGGGAAATAAATCCATCCATATTTGGAGTAAAGCTGGTTCGCTCTGCTACTGCATACAGGTTCGTCTCAATTCTGAAATTAATATATGAGTCCCGCGATACTGCTGCATTGGAACAATCGCTGTTCGCCGGATTGGTATAGAGTCTGACCGATATAGTCGGCTCTTTTACTACAAATGCAACACCCCCGGTTCTTCCACTTCCTGAATCATATTGGTACCAGGTACCGGTCAGACCGAGAAATGATACTGGAGAGATATAAAATGAATCTTTTCTTGTGACAGCAATCGTTTCTGCCGGTACATCTCTGTCCGGGTTTGTCCCAGCCTGAAAATACGCGATTTCAGTATAGGGCTCTGGAATTGCATGGGAAACATCCAGTCCTTCCTCTCCAATAAAAACTACATCTCCCTGACTAATGATATTTGTATATGCCGTTGCAGGTACGCCACATATCAGCAGGATAAGAGCACTGCTTATCAATGCAGAGATTAAAAATTGTTTCATCTTGCCCCTCCTTGACTCGTATTTTCTATAGGCTTGTATTATATATGATGTTTCTATAAGAACGAGAACGACATCTGTTTTTCTGACTAACTGAAATAAGCCCATCCAACCAATCTCATACCTGTAAATATCTTGTGGTATAATTTATTGTGAGCAAAAATATATCCCATTAAGGTTTTATTTGATTGGATGGGTTCAGTACCTATCAATCGTAACAACGGCATTTTTTTTCAGAATCACTAATTTAGAACGTTTTCCAAAAAAGAGCAGTTTTGAATGGAATTATGCATTTCATTGATTATTCTTATTTCAGCATTTTTTTTGCGTTTGAAACAAATTTATCCATCCCTGAAAATGAAGAATACTATCTGATTCTTACATGAAAGTCATTGAAAGGAACAGGAATGCCTTGAGTTCCTATCACATAAACTGTATACCCGCTTTTCTCATGAGAATAAGAATAGATAATTTGCATTATTACATTCCTCTATATTGTGTAGTATTGTTGAGAATTGTTAAGGGGTCATAGGTGATGGAGATGTAGGCAGCACATTCCCTGTCACAGGAATCAAAATTATTGGATGTCTTTTACCATCCGTGATAAAACAGAGAAGCATTTTCTTGATAGAAGACAAATTTACAATATAGTTAGATCTCTGATTTATAATTAGGAATCAATTGTATGAAATTACGTATATTCTCTCTTATAGTACTCTTTCTCATCCTATTGACCGGTTTCTCATTTATAATCTTTATCTCATACTCAGTTATTGACAATACAACCAGACAACTTGAAGAGGAGGAAGTTGTCTCTCTGCTGAATAAGGCGACAATTGCTCTCAGTTACCTGCAAAAGGAATTATCTTATCTTACTATTGACTGGGCAGAATGGGATGATACATATGAACTGATTCAGGACAGTTCATATAAGACACTTCTTGATTATGATCTAAATAATCTCAATCTTCACTCACTGGATAATCTGAATATCGATCTGGTTATGATTCAGAACCTTGACGGAGAAGTTATCCTTGCTCGTGCCCTGAATGTAGACGCAGATGGATTTGACCTGATTCCAGAAAGATTCCTTTCCATAGGAAGAAATAAAGAATTATTTGTAGATCTCTCACTTGAGAATACAAAGGGGAGAACCGGAATAGTTCATTTATCACATGGTTATGCAATGATATCCTGGCATCCTGTGGTTCCGAGTAATCTGAATGGAGACCCCGTTGGAGTTCTCATCTTTGGACGTTACCTGGATGAAGATGTTTTATCAGATCTTGCTGATATTATAGGAAATCCAATTTCTCTTCAGGATACTGTAAATTTTACAGACTATCCATCAACAGATATAGTAACAAATTTACGTGACAATCCTTATGACTGGATGATTCGAAGCGACAATACTCTCTTTGGGTATACCACCATTCAGGATATCACTAACGATTCATCTCTTTTTATCGGTGTTCAAACATCTTCAGAGTACATTTATCAACAAAGAAACATTCAATTATTGGTTTTCATTGCATTAGTTGTTCTCTCCCTTATTTTTTTTGTTGTATCTTTTTCTTATCTCGATCACCGGATTCTCATTCGTATTCAGTCGATCATTAATCAGGTTAAAACCATCTCGTCAGGTGTCTATAAATTAGGTGAACAACCGATTCAGATGGATGGAAATGATGAAATTGCATTTCTTGCTGATGAAATAAATCAGATGATAACCGGACTTGAATTATCAAAGAAGGAATTATTAGATAGTGAAGCGTTAAAATGGAAAATCATTGATAATATGCCTGAATATGTAATTATTTATGGAAATAACAAGAAGATTTTCTATGCGAATCAGAAATCATGT
>CAYRYR010000039.1:0-23126 GCA_964428385.1 uncultured Methanoregulaceae archaeon | reverse complement strand
CTAACTTTTATATTGACAATGATCTATATTATTTTAGAATTCCAACCGCAGAGGAACGCAGAGCGGGGAACCCGGTGTCAGATACTCTGTGAACCCCACTCCCCTCCGGGATTACATCATTTCAATCGAATGAATAATTATTGAGGCTGAAACAGTCTCTGCGCCCTCTGCGTCCTCTGCGGTTACATCATTTCAATCATCAAACGAATGTCGTTTCAACTGGAAACATCGATGTAAAGAGTGAAAACATGATTGGTAATATCACTTGAAAAATCGACAGAGCCAGGGAACTTGATGATTCTGAAGTAAAATACTCGTTTTGTAACGCAATTCATATTCAATCATGGGATAGACTGGTAAAAATGCAAAGTGAACAGTATTGGATAAAACGCTCATTTGGGGATGCAATCGGCTCAGTTGTAGTGATGGTTACCGCTCTTGTATCAGGGCTGTCCTCAATATGGTCTAACAGGGATCTTCCGTAATCATCATCCATATAGAGAATTGCTACTCGCTCTGCAGTGTATAATACCAGTCAGATATGATACTTATGAACCTTGTCGAGACGGGATTCAGGGGTCAGGTGATACTGACAGAGGCCACGTTTATGGACACCCCTTGAGCAGAACGCAGCTGACAGTCTCTCACAATTTTCTGTATGTACTATCTCGGCCCTTTAGAATCTGGTACCAGGGAGTCATACTTAACCATTTGTAGCGGCGTATCAGGAGCGATATAGTCTCGAACCAGCAAAAAGTGTTGCCAGATATGGATATGATTCCATGATGGTAGTCGCTGAGGCGATGAGACGTGGTTCAGAGAATGGAGTTATATATGCGTCATCCATTCAAAAAGGACTGAGTGTTATCCACTACTATGGAGTATCCGGGCCAAAGGTATTTAATAAAATCATGCAGTCAGCCCGGCCCTGGATCACTGGGTTTTTCGGGGCGAACGGTTTGAGTTGCTGACTACATCACGTACCTAACATCACATCATTTTTCTGGTGATTTGTATCATTCATTTTTTAAGAGCGGTCAGGGGTCATTTGATAATTGGGATCTTTTTGTTTTATAATCCAGGACCCTGTTTACATGCATAAATAAAATAATATGTAAACTCAAGTGAGAAATAAAAAAGTATGAAATTGAAGGCATGTGTAAGAATTGTATGTGTAATCATGACCCTGCTTCTCTTTCCGGAAGTATGCATGGCTGATGAGGCTTTGGGACATCAGGTCTATCTACAGGGATCTGATAATTCTGTTGCAGAGGGAGAAGACGGTATGATAATTCTGACCATCGAGAATATGGTACCGTATGGAGTTTATCTCCTTGATAACAGTTTTATCATGCCCATTGGTACTATCATTACGGACATCAACGGATCATTGAATGCGGCTGTGATTCAAAGCGGGCCAGGTGGGGAGACAGTGTCTATCGTTCAGGTCTCAAATCCGCATTATTCTGCAGATTCCAGGGTGTTAACACTTGAGGTGCAACCACTTGAGTTTTATGAAGGAACGGTCCTTACCAATTTTATGGAAGAAAAGCAGGACTTTAGTACAGACATGAACGGAACGATTTTAATGACCGGGGTATATCTTGAGTATAACCCGGGAGCACCTGATAATATATGTGAGTGTGAATGTAAACCTCAATGCTGCCAATGGTGTCTGATTCCAGGTGATCCTTATGGTCGTTGCGATCCTACATGTTTTAGTCAGTGTTGTGATCCTGACCACAACTACTACTGATCTGGCAACTATTGCTACCATTTGATATATCAAGGCCTGATAATCTTTAGAAAAATTTACAGATTCGGAATAGAATTGATTTTCTTTTTTTACATAATCTATATCACTTCGACTTTTCCAAGGATTTCTGGTATAGCATATACCAGATCCTTTTAGCGCATCTGGTGCGAATACTACTCTATATGATAGTTGTGATAGGTGGAGGGCCGGCCGGCCGTATGGCATCGATGCGACTAGCAGCTGCCGGCAGAGAGGTGACTCTTGTTGACCATCGCAGATCAGGTCTTGGCGGACAGTGTCTTCATCATGGATGTATGGTCATCAATGCCCACAATGATGTTGCAACCAGCATCTCCCGAATGCAGGAACTCGCTTCCCTTGGTGTTATTGATCAGGTACCTAAGGTCTCATATACAGCGCTTTCCTCACGCATGCAGGAAATACAGGCACTTATAGCAAACATTCTGGATACAGAGACAAAGAATGCAGGCGTTAAGGTACTCTGCGGATCAGCCTCTGTGGATGGGAACCAGGTTTTTATTGATGAAAAAGAGATTAAGGCTGAAGCAGTGATTATCGCAACTGGATCGGTTCCCTCTGTCCCTCCGATTCCCGGAACTGATATATCAGGAGTGTATACACCACACACTATCACAACTATGAACTATCTGCCTGACCATATTACGATAATTGGCAGTGGTGTCATAGCTGCAGAGTATGCGTATGCTTTGAATGAACTTGGTGCACAGGTTGTCATGGTTGCACGGAGTGTCCTGTTACGAAAAATGCCTGAAGAAGAACGAGAAGAAATCAAAAAAGACCTTGAGCATGTCATAATTATGGAAGGTACTGAGGTTACAGGGATTCTTGGTGAAAAATCGGTAACCGGCATCAGGATTGTCAGAGATGGAAGAGAAGAGGTTATCTCTACCCGGTGCGTGCTCCTCGCAACAGGACTCATTCCAAATACCAGTATGATATCCGGGATACCCCTTGACAATACCGGTGCAATTGCAGTTGATGAATCCATGCAGACTGGTGTTTCAGGCATCTATGCTGCAGGTGATGTGACCGGACCACCGTACCTGACACCGGTAGCCAGACGTCAGGGAATCATTGCAGCAGATGCAATACTTGGTCGGGATATTGGAACTATCCCGCCTGCCATTCCCCAGGTGATTCGGCTCAGACATGAACATGGGTTTGTGTCGGTCCCGGGAGAACGATCACGTGCAGTAACCATCCCGACCCCTGCCGGTCCAGGGACGTTCTGGTCAGTTCCGTCTAGGAAAACCGGAAAAGCATTGATGGAGATCGATGAAAAAAACCAGATATGCAGAATATATGAGGCATCTTTTGGTGCTGGAGCGGTTGCAGCTTACTTTGCACTTCTGATGAATGAAAAAGTGACCCTAAAAGACCTTTCAGACTGTATCGAGGTTCACCCATCAGCAGATGGCCTTATATGGATTGCACGATACCTGGCAGATCAGATGGAATGAAAATGTTAGATTGATGAATGTGCCCTTGGTTCAGATAAGATGCCAAATAGCAGGCAGACCAGCCCGATAATGAAAGAACTAAAAGCAATGATTCTGAATAAAAGAGAACACATCTCACCAGGGGAAAATGAAGAAACAGATGTAACCCCTGCCAGATACATAATCCCATACATCATCTCTCCTGCCTCTACCGTGAACGCGAGAAGAAAGATTCCAATCATCAGCAACACAATACCGAGTATAATGATGCCAGGACGCATATCGATAGAGTAGCCTCCAGATTTTATATACTTAATCCCTGCTTAGAAACCGGATGGCTGTTATACAAAATCCAATGATTCTGTCCTGCCCATCCTGAACTGCCCCTTCTTTATAACCATCTCAAACCGGGCTCCTTTCTGATATATTCCGGTCTCACGAATTGAGATCCCGGTAATAGAGAGAACTTCAGTAATGAGGTACATTCCAAGGCCGGTATTTTTCCCATATCCCTGTTCAAAAATTCTTTCTTTATCCTCTGATTCAATTCCAATCCCGTCATCCTCACAGATGATTACTATCAAATCCCCTTCTTGTACCGCAGAAAACGTAATTGTTGTTACAACCTGCCCATGTCTGACTGCATTTTCGATCAAATTATAGATTACCTGTTTAAAGAGCGGGTCAGCAAGAATCATGAGTCCGGATATTGTATTGTGTATCGTAATGGTTCCGGTATCAATACAGGATATAACAGACTCGATAACCTTCTCAATATCCTGCCAGAACGGTTCCATAACCCCTATCTCCTGATACTGACGGGTAAATAGGATAAGATCATGAATAACCCGGATTGATTCATCGATTACATCAATATATTCACGTAATTCCTGATCTGCAAGAACAACAGAAAAATCCTGAATTTCTTCAAGAACCATTATAATCCGGGTGACCTGGTTTAGGATATCATGCCTTGTGATTGAAGAGAGCAGGTGCAATTTTTTGTTCTTCTCTTTGATATCATTCTCCCGGTTCTTACTATCAGTCTGATCCTCAATTGTCAGAATCGCACCTTTCAGGATACCATTTTTATCAAGAAGGGGTGCCGAAATGAGCCTAAGGTAGGCTCCTTCTTTATTTTTTACATGTGGAAAAAAAGCATCCTGATAGATGAGCATACCTGACTGGTGGATCGTCTTATCAGGGACCCGTTTGAGAGTCGGATCGATAAGATAGTCAATGATAAGCGGGGAGGCGTTCTCATAAAACACTGCACGATATAAGTTATCAGTCTGTCCAATACAGTCTTTCTGAGAGATTCCGGTAAATTCCTCCATCGCCCTGTTCCATCCGATTATTATGGATTTTTTGGTAAGTATCATTGTTGGAACCGGAAGATACTCAATCACTGATCTGAGTTGTGAAATGACCTCTTTTAAATACGTCTGTCTGTTTTCATGCTCTAAAATGCTACTAACCATCTTATTGAGACTCGTCTGTAATACCGCGAATTCTGATCCCCAGTCAACCCTGATAGTATTATCCAGATTTCCATCTGCTATCCTGTTTACATCACTGACAAGGTGCTGAATAGGCAGGGTGATAACACGGGAGAGGAGATATGCCGTAATAATCGCCAGGGCCATCATAAAGAATGCATAAAAGAGATGAGATAGAAGAATCAGGAGTTTTTGCCTGTTAATATCCTCTGTTGAGTACTGGATCTCTGCCACAAGGTTCATCATCGATGCAGAGACCGAACCGGTTTCACCCACGTCAAGATAGATATAATGGATAATTGTCTTATTCCCGTCATCAATGACTTCACGTGAGATCGTATCAGCGAGAACGGCATTCACTTCTGCAACAGCTGCCGTATTTAGTTTATATGGTTCTGTTTCTGATTCGTTCCCTATACGATTCGCGACACTGTTATAAAGGTGCAAAAAAATGATCTGCGGATTTTGTTCAATAAGAACACGTGCCACCTGCATATATGAAAACAGTTTTCTCTCTTCACTGAATTCATCAATGGTTCGACTCAGTTCGAGAATATACCGGTGATCAGGTGTAGGCATGTAGGCAAATTTCCTCAGTGACCCCTCATTAGTGGTACCCTTCACAACCCGATCTGATTGAAACGATGAACCGAGTCTGACATCTGTCAGGCGCTGATAGGCATCTGGCCACTCTGAAAATTCAAGTCCGATATCTTGTTGATATGTACTTGCAATTATCCGGCCATCAGCATTGATGATGTACAGTTCAATCGTATCTCTGATGTCAGGGCTCATCATTTTTTTAAGCTCTGACAGGTTTATCTTCTCAATGGTATCTCCATTAGTAGAATATGCAGCCAAAAATGGAACAAAGGCATTTTTTAAGCTGGTATCGTAAGTAATATCATAGAGTCTGAGCCCAAGATTTACAAGAACTGCAGAACGAGCAAGTTCTTTTTCAATATTATCCATCCTGTCTTTAAACTGGGTATCAAGGCTCTCTGCCGTAATGGTGTATGAATAAATCGATATAGCAAAGGTGAATACAACAAAAATTAGCAGAAGTATTCCCATGACAATGTGAGAAAGAGAATGAGTACGAAACCATGAGGATGTCATCATTTTTTGCTTTTCACATGGAACATACCTGGCAGATAAATACCCGGGTTCGTTTCTCACCGGTTAAGCCTGATATGAATCCATGAAAAAGTTGGGTATCCATGAATATTTTTAGGGTATCAGGGGAAC
Source organism: uncultured Methanoregulaceae archaeon (assembly GCA_964428385.1). Lineage (GTDB taxonomy): Archaea > Halobacteriota > Methanomicrobia > Methanomicrobiales > Methanospirillaceae > JAFGOM01. Next base: position 17,142 of record CAYRYR010000039.1, on the reverse strand, counting down.
GCCAGGGATTCACCTGCCGATTCATTATCAGTCTGTCTTTTTGCTGATGCATCAGGTACCCAGGCAGGAATTCCCTTTTTTTCTCCCTTATATTCCTGGAACTGATGCAGTGAGACGGTCAGATCACGAGTGAAGGCAAAATACCCGATCTGAGTATTTTTGCAGAGTTTCATTGCCATTTCCATGAGACCACGTGGATCTGGCCTGGCTTCACCAAGCCAGATATGAAAGATATTGCCACCATCTACAATGGGAAAGAAGATATGTTCTATCTCTGCCCGTCTGGCTAGTGAAATGTCAGCTCCTGGTGCCACATGAGTACCATTTGTGTAATACACCGGAAGATTTCGTGTTGTCCCGAGTTGTTGTAATCCGCTTGTGATATTGCCCTTAATGACCTTAACTGCGTGGTCACGATACGATCGGTTCAGTAGATCAGAAACCGCAAATCGCTGACAAGTTGTCTCAGCAGGTGTCCTGGCTAATGCAATGGTCATTCCATGCATCTTACTGAGTTCTTTTCCGTAGAGTTCCATCTCAGTCATGGTTCTGACAGCGAGGCGAAGTGCCTGATCTGATTCATGCAACTGCGACCCGGTCATATGTTCCACAAGCTCGTTTAACCCTACGACACCGATGGTATATACCAGCCCCTCCAGATCCACGGCAATGGTCCCCCGATCTCCACTTTCAGGATCTTTTGGCCGCTGCATTGCAAAAGGCATCCGTCCGGTAGACCTGATTAGTTCCATCCACCTGCGTTTTATCTTAAAAACCTCTACAGCACCATCCATAAGCGATTTTAGTTCCGCAAAGAGGCGGTTTAAATCCCCTTCTGCCCGGTATCCAGCCCGGGGACAGTTAAGAGAGACGACCCCCCATGATCCCATGGAAAAGTGCAGACCATCTTCAAAAAAGAGCTTTTTATCAAAGAGATCATCTTCATCTGCCAGCGTTGAAAACTGATATGCACAGCACTGATAACAGGATATCCCCTGACCAGCTCCCCGGTAGGCGGGCAACTGGTTATCATAATAGGGAGTGCCAAACTTTGAAGCAAGCTCAAAGGTGAGAAGATAGAGATCATTATAAGTGGGAAGTTCCGGATGTGCCGTATTATACGCTTCATCCTCATGCATGAAATCAGGTTCGATACTGATTTCAGGTTTAGGAAAGTTAAAGGGCTTGCCCCAGTAATCTCCTTGTAGCATCACCTCCATCATAGCTTTAAAGAGGAGCCTGACTTCACGCTCAAATTCTCCATAGGTTCTCAAGGGTGCACGTTTCCCATCCCAGACCCGGCCACGATAGACACAGGGTTTATCACGCCAGAGGGTTGGGACTCCGGGTGAGAGCTGAACTGAGGAAAAGACGAGCTGACCACCTCGTGCTACCATCATCTGGGTCATCTCATACACAAACATCTGCATCATCTGGATGATATCCTCATAATGCCAACCCTCAAAAAAGGGTGCAAGGAAGGTAAGAAAGTTATAATATCCCTGTCCACCGGCAAAATTGGTCTGGGCACTTCCAAGTGCCTTGACAGCATGGAGAATTGCAACCTCTGCGCGTTTGGCAGGTCCTGCAACTGACGCTTTGGTACCATTACCGTCTGGCATCAGACCATAATAAAAGAAATATCGCAAATCCCAGTCCTGACAAAATGGGCGAGTCCCAAAATATTCAAGATCATGGATATGAATATCACCACACAGGTGCAGATCCGCAAGATGAGGCGGAAGCTGAAGCAGATACTGTTCCTTGCTAATTTTATCCGCTTTCTTCTTATGCGATGTCTCAGCATTGTCCTGCAGATTTGCATTGTCTTTTGCTTCAAATCCCTGTCCCACATCTATCTGATGTGCATCATACACCGGAGTTCCAACCCTTGTACAGACATTACGATATTGAATGAGTCCTTTTTCAAGAAGGATAATATTGGCAATTTCACGGATAAGCGGTCCTGATAATGTCTTTAACGACAAGCGCCGGATTCGCTCCTCAACAAGAGTTGCAATCTCATGTGCAATTGTGCTATCTGCACCGGTCGCCCCGTAAAATGTCTCAACAAGCTGAGTTTCAGTCAGTATCTGTCTGACTATCAGGTCTGCATCCCACTCAAGGATATGTCCCTCTGACGTCCTGACAGAGGGCATCGTAGGTATAGCAAGGCCATCAAGTGTTGTCTGGCGCGATTTTAGTACCACAATGCAGCCCCTTTATTCCAGCCCCTGCATTTTTTCATCTATCACCGTATCGCCTGAAAACAGATCTTCTGATGTAAGAAATGTTCTTCCCTTCTGAAGAACCGGCGCTTCTTTGACAAAGACCCCGTTTATTCTAAGCTCTGTCATTGACTCAGCAGAACTCAGATCTTCCACTCTGAATGCTATATTTCGGCCGCGAAGATACTCTTTAAGAATCTCACATCTGGGACAAAATTCCAGTGTATACACAATTACATCAGACCCATCACTCATGATAACCACACCTTATCCTGTAACAGTTAGTCATAATCTTATACATTGATTCTTTTCATTTGGTTTCTACAATGTCTGTCCCAGGGGGAGAAGATACAGGAAGTGACATATCACATCATTCAAGATGCTTGAGGTATAGATACAATGCAGCTTTTTCATAGCAGCGTTTCGGTCGGTGACTGGAGAAATAAACATGGTTCGGACATTTATTGCACTACCCCTTCCACAGATGATACAACAGAGCATAGCACATGCGGGAGAGGTACTGCACCAGAGTGATGCAGAGATAAAAGATGTCGCACCTTTGCTGATGCACATTACACTCAAATTTTTAGGGGAAGTTTCTGAGGAACGGATAAAAGTCATTGCCACTGTTCTGAAAAAGATCTCAATGACTTCCTTTGAGATTCGCATCGGGCCGATTTCTGCCAATTCGAAGAGAAATCCTCGTGTTATCTGGGCACAGGTGTCAGATGAGGAAAGATGCCTGGCCCTTTTTACACAGGTGGAACAACTGCTTGTCCCCCTTGGTTTTTCCCCTGAATCGCGTCCATTTCAACCACACATCACAGTTGCACGAGTTAAAAGACCACATCCGGATATTTATTCTATTCTTGATTCTCTCTCATCCACAACATATGGTTCATGTACAATTGACCGGTGTGTACTCATGAAGAGTGTTCTTTCTCCACAAGGACCAGTCTATTCTGAACTGGCGGAGGTCAGGTTTGAACCGATCAGCCCTTGAAGAAGAAGTTCTTTTGCGAATCAGGCCAAAAGATGAAGAACTAGAGAGGATTTACGCATTAGCACACAGTATTATTGACGATATCAATGCGAGTGGAATCGCTACCGGGATGATTGTTGGTTCTGTTGCACGAAAGACCTGCGTTGCCAACGATCGGGATCTTGATATATTTCTCCTCTTTGATCCCTCCATATCGCGCGAAGAACTCGAAGAGAAAGGACTTGCACTAGCATACCAGGTCGCGACACAATACACCGATTCTATGCGGGAAAAATATGCAGAACACCCGTATCTGAATGCCACTATTGGTGATATTGATCTTGACCTTGTACCATGTTACGCAGTAACAAATCCTTCTGCAATCCAGAGTGCCGTTGACAGGACACCATTTCATACGCGGTACATCAGTCTCCATATTGAATCCTTTACTGATGACGTGCTTCTCCTTAAGCAGTTTACCAAGGTCAATGGGGTCTATGGATCAGACCTGATGACTGAAGGTTTTGCCGGGTATCTCTGTGAACTGCTTATTCTTGCCTATGGTGGATTTATCCCTCTTCTACAAGCAGCATCACAGTGGCGTCCGGGGATTATCATTGATCTTATGAACCATCAGGCTGTTACTTTTGATGACCCGATGGTAGTCATTGATCCCGTTGATCCCAGAAGAAATGTCTCTGCATCAGTCTCCCTGACCCGGATGATGGAATTTGTTGAGCTGGCCCGGGGATATCTTGCTGAGCCGGACCCCGGTTTTTTTTCCGAGCCTGTGATCCATCTGTTAACCAGAGATACCCTTGTTACGGTGATGCATAACAGGGGGACATCATTGTATGCTCTTGTCTTCTCAACTCCTCCCTTAATTGAGGATGTGGTAGTTCCCCAACTTAGAAAAAGTGCACACTCAATACGTCACTTTCTTGAACGCAATGAATTTGTCGTCAATCGTCACGCATGGCATATGACTTTGGAATCATCAATGCTTATCTTTGAACTCCTGGTCGATACCCTGCCCCCGCTCAGGCGACATACCGGCCCGCCCCTTAGTGTAGGTCCCAATGCGGGTAAATTTCAAAAAACATATCTTCCAGTCTCTGATGAGATACTTGCAGGCCCGTACATCGAAGGGGACCGTTATATCGTTGAGATAAAACGAACCTATCAAAAGGCAGGAGATCTTTTAGTCTCACCTGATCTTTTTTCAATAGCTCTTGGAAAACACGTCAAACAGGAATTAAAAAAATCTTATCAGGTTTTAACGGGAGATGAAATTCTTATTAATGGATTTGAAGCGTTTATTTCAGGATTTCTTATGTATGAATCACCAGTAACACGCCTATGGCGCAACAAGCAGGCAGTACGATACGAGGAGTGATGAGACACTATCCGGGTTCCTGGTTATACAGATGCGATTATATCAGTATATGTAGGATGAGATGCAACAGGAGGATACTAACATGAAAAAAACGGGGGCTATAATTCTTCTGATTGTATGTATCACTCTCGTTGTGGTGCAGGAGGGGAGTGCTGAGACTGCTACAGACTGGTTCTCCAAGGGAAATGCACTCTATGCCCAGGGCAACTTTAAAGAGGCGAATGAAGCATTTGAGGTTGCAGTTCAGCTTGAACCAGAAAATCCAAGGGCCTGGTACAATAAGGGTGTTGCTCTCTATGGCCTTACAGAGTATGATGCTGCAGTAGCTGCATATGAGGTGGCAATACGGCTCGATCCAAGAGACCCGTTAGCCTGGTATAATAAAGGGAATGCATTAAATAGTCTTGGTAGTCCCGCAGAAGCATATGCAGCATATGAGGTTGCGGTTCAGTTGGATCCCAGTGATGCAGAAGCCTGGATGAACAAAGGGAATATGCTGACAGCTCTAAAACGATATCAGGAAGCAATATCATCGTATGAGGTGGCCCTTCAGCTGGAACCGAAAAATGCTGTGACCTGGTTTAATAAGGGCAATGCACTCTATGGCCAGGGACAGATCGAGGATGCCATTGAGGCATATGAGTTTGCATTAAAACTTGACTCAAAAGACTCAAGGACCTGGTTTAACAAAGGGAATGCTCATTACAGTCTTGGGGAACTTGAGGATGCCCTCTCATCATATAACCTTGCATTGGTCTACTCACCAAAGGATCCTGTCGCTCTTGCAAACAGAGGTCATGTACTGGCAGATTTAGGCAGACTTGAAGAGGCTGTATCCTCATATAAAAAAGCAATGGAAATTACGCCTGATGATGCCGGAATCTGGATGAATATCGGGCATCTGGATCAGCAGCTGGGCCAATTGGGAGATGCTCTTCGTGCCTATGATCGCTCGCTTGAACTCAATCCCGATGCTGCTGCTGCCTGGTCAAGCAAAGGTGATGTCCTTATGGAGAGCGGCAGATTTGAACCTGCACTTGCCTCATATGACGAAGCAACCCGGCTCAGTCCCACTGATGCTGGTCCCTGGCTCAGAAAAAGTGCTGTTCTTGCTGCACTAAACAGACCGGAACAGACACTGGCAGTGCTTGAGATGGCTATTGCACTCAATCCTAATAATTCTGAGGCCTGGCTTAGAAAAGGCGTAACTCTTGAGAAGATAGGAGAAAACGAGGAAGCCCGAATCGCATATGAAGTCGTTCTTCAATTAAATCCACAGAATAGTGATGCCAGAACACGTAGATCTGACCTGTTGTCACGGTTGAACAGAACCAGCACTTCACAGGGTTATATACCGATATCTTCCAATTCGGGGGATGTATCACTCCTGACTGGCGGCCAGCCATCAATCACAGGTCTCACGATGGATAACAACACAATTCCGGTACTATTCCTGAATAGTTCACTTGTGGCACTGTCATACAGTAATCTTGGTGATCTGGAATATCAGAATGGTGCATATGATAAGGCACGAATATGGTATTTGCGTGCGATTACCCTTGCACCAGATAATTCTGACCTGTATCGTAAACTTGGCTATGTGTTAGAAGGACTTGGAGACGAAAAGGCAGCAAAAGAAGCTTTTTTGAAATTCCAGTCTCTTTCCTCAGAAAACAGTCAGAAATCTCTTTCACCTGATATCTCACCTCCTGTACCGGTTCTTGTTCCTACCCCACAACTCGCGATTCCGGATGGATGGGCAATGGTAAGTGTTCTGTTTGCTGTATCTCTTGCTCTCTTCATGTGTATCAGGAGAGAACAGCACTAAATATTTCATAAAATAGTCTGTTCTGATTATAAGAATACTCTTTTTTGATTAAACTTATTTTGAACTATTTCTAGTAAAGTGTCCGAGAACTCCAAAGTTCAAAAAAGCCTCTGAAAAGGGAGCCATTTATGAGCATTAATTTGCAAATGAACGTCAATATGAATCATCAAAATAAGTGATTTGCCATTCTCATACAGCCTCCAAGACATTCTTCATCACAAATCTTAATAGAACATTAAGGAACTGATTTGTAATAGTATTCTGATTTTATAGTTTTACTCAGTGAAAATTAATTATGTACTGAAATTGAACCTATGTTCTATCTTCTCTCCTTCTCTCAACTATACAGATTATATAATTAACCCACATTCCTTATTGATGAAATCCACACCGAATAATTAAACATATCTGAAATGTATATTACCAATAATGGGTTTGAATGGTTCTTTAAAAAAGTTCATTGTGTCAGAGATAATGAAAAGAAAAAGGAACCACCATGTCACCTGATTTTATTCCGTCATCCAGAGTAACGATGACAGAATCGGATTTGGAACCAGCACACAATTTGAATTTTGACACCTTTTTTCAAACTGCCACCGGTCATATCCCATACCCGTTTCAACGTAATATGGCCACCTCAGAGACAACACCCGATTTAATAGAGATACCAACCGGATTGGGGAAGACGGATGCGGTAATTCTTGGATGGTTATGGAAGAGACGGTTTGAACCTCGATCTGAGATCCGCTCTTTGACACCGAGAAGGTTGGTATATTGTCTGCCAATGAGGGTTCTCGTAGAACAGACCAGATCGAAAGTCAAAAATTGGCTTGATAACCTGGGTTTGTTAGCACAAACGCCAGGAGATACATCTCCTGTTGATGGATTTGCACGAGAATATGGGGTGGGAAGAGAAAGAATCGCAGTCACGGTACTCATGGGAGGAGAAGAGAGAGAGTGGTGGGACCTCTATCCAGAGCAGGATGCCATTATCATTGGAACCCAGGATATGCTCTTATCACGAGCTCTCAATCGTGGCTATGGTATGAGCAGATACCGCTGGCCCATGCATTTTGGTCTTTTAAATAATGACTGTCTCTGGGTGATGGACGAGATACAACTCATGGGCAGAGGACTTGCCACAACCACACAACTTCAGGCATTTCGAAGCCATTTTGGTACAATAAAACCATTTTTTGCCAGATCAATCTGGATGAGTGCAACTCTTGAACCTAAATGGCTCAGGACTGTCGACTTTGATCCAAATACAAACCTCAAGAACATCCTCAAACTCAGTAATGAGGATCTGGGTGAGTCAACAATACAAACCAGAACCGGGGCTTTCAAACAATTGAGGAGATCTGATAGCGATGTACATAACCCCCAAAAAATTGCTGATATTATTATCGAGAAGCATCAGGCAAATACCCGCACGCTGGTTGTTGTTAACACGGTGAAGCGTGCAGTTGACCTCTATACAAAAATATTTAAAAAGAAGCCGGAGGCCACTCTTGTTCTCATTCATTCCCGTTTCAGGCCTAAGGAGAGAGAAAAAGTAGTACAGAGCCTCCTTGATAGCCCCGGATCCAATGGGACGATCATCATCTCCACTCAGGTCATTGAGGCAGGTGTCGATGTATCAGCAAAGGTACTCTTTACAGAAGTCGCACCCTGGCCTTCACTTGTGCAGAGGTTTGGCCGGTGCAACCGCTCCGGAGAGTATGATGATGCCGAAATATACTGGATAGATATTCCTTCTGAAAAGAAGGGATGGGCCCTCCCTTATACTGATGAAGAACTGATGGAGGCAAGAAATATTCTAACTGATTTTGATGGACAGAGTGTCGGACCAGCTTGTCTTCCTCCCGTTTCCCAATCATACACTCATGAACAGGTAATTCGGAAAAAGGATCTGGTTGAGCTCTTTGATACCACACCGGATCTGGCAGGGAGTGATATTGATATCTCACGGTTCATCCGCGATAGTGATAATCTGGATCTCCATGTTTTCTGGCGTAATATACCAAAAAATATCGATACCGGTGATTTATACGAACCATTGCCACACCGGGATGAACTCTGTTCCGTTCCAGTCGGTGATATAAAAAACTTGATCGAAAAAAATGCAGCTGCATGGATATGGGATTCACTCGACGGGAGATGGATATCGGTTCAGAAAAATTCAAGAATATTTCCTGGAATGACGTTGATGCTTCGTGCAGAGGATGGACGCTACACCATTACTGAGGGATGGAATCCCTCATCAAAAAAAGCAGTTCCGCTCATCTCCAATATACAGGATTCAGCCGAAAAGGGATACTCAGGAAATGAAATGGCAGTTGGGAGCTGGTTGTCTGTTGCAGAACATACTGATCAGGTCTGTAATGAGATGGGATTCATCCTTGAGTCACTCGGATTCGGGGATCAATTTAAGGAGGCTCTCCTTGAAGGAGCACGCTGGCACGATGCAGGCAAAGCCCATCAGTCATTTCAGGCACTCATCAAAGAGGAAGAACTAGAGAAATACCCACACAAACCCGCTGCAAAAGCACCTAAAGATGCATGGAAAGGCAGGAGTCAGACAGGAGACGGAGGGGATGATGAGCGACGCACGTTCTTCCGGCATGAACTGGCCTCAGGAATCCTCGCACTACAGAATGACAGAGACGATCTGGTTGCATATCTTGCCGCTGCCCACCATGGCAAAGTACGTGGATCGATACGATCGATGCCCAATGAACGCATCCCTCCGGATAAAACCATCAGGTTCGCCAGGGGGGTCTGGGAGGGGGATGTCATATCTGATACAGACCTTGGAGGTGGCGTAATCGTTCCTCGTACCGTCCTTTCCCTCTCCTACATGGATCTTGGAATGGGTCCAAACGGTCCAAGCTGGACAGAGAGGGTTTTAAATCTCCGGGATACGCCTGATATCGGGCCATTCAGACTTGCATACCTTGAGGCATTAATGAAAGCCTCTGATGAACGGGCAAGCAGGGGTGGTGTATGAGTATAATACGGCTTGAAGGCTGCACTTCAGAGCCACTCTCTTCGTACCTGACAGGACTTGCCGTACTCAGGCTGGTCAGTGAACAGAAGGATCCGGATACACGGGGATGGTGGAAAAACAGTATCTTTTATATCAAATCTGCTCTTGACAGGGACGAACTTTTGAATTTTTTCCAAAATGAGTATGTCCCCACCCCTATTGTTTCACCATGGAGTGGGGGGAGCGGTTTCTACGAGGGGGACAATATCGAAGGGCTGAAGGCCATACTGGAGAGTGATGAAGAACGTTTTGCACAGTATCAAAGGGTAATCAGGACAGTCCATTCATTGCCTGAGATGCCGGATGTCACCTTCCCCATCGAAGAGTTGTTGGGCCAGTTACAGGAGAGGGCTGAAAAAAGCAAAGGAAAGAAAAAGGAAGATTATCTAAATCAAATTAATGAAACCCGCACACTGGCAGGTCTTATACCTCTTTTCTCTCCTGATGAGAATATTTTGTCCCTGACTATTAAAGACCTTGAAAATCAGACAACACTTCCAAAAAATGCATCTCAATGTCAGAACGAACGGGCCCATACAATTAAAGCGCTCATAGCATCTGCAAAGAAGATCAGAAACCAGATTAAATCAATTGAACGGGGTTCAGGAAAAGAGCAGATAATCTCTGCCTGCAGGGATCGCCTTGATGACTGTGCTGTTGAGTGGATAGATGCTGCAGTGGTCATCGATCCTGATGGTGAACCACAATACCCGCCAATTCTTGGAACAGGGGGTAATGAAGGTCGGCTTGAGTATTCAAATGGCTTTATGAAGAATCTCAAATGGATGCTCATTGATTATCCTGAAGTTTCAGGCAGTCTCTTAAAGAGCACCCTCTTTGGTGAACCAACAGACAAACTTCAGTATGCCAGTGTGGGCCAGTATGATCCTGGGCGGGCTGGCGGGTTTAATCAGGGCTGTGGTATCGAAACAAAAAAATTCCCGGTTAATCCGTGGACATACATCTTTACTATGGAAGGAACGATACCATGGGCAAGTTCGGTCTCACGAAGCCAGAAATCAATTGGCGGGGGTTTTCTCAGGAGCCCTTTTACTGTCAGATCAACACCGGTGGGATATGGTTCCTCCTCTGAACAGGAAGAGGCACGAGCTGAGATTTGGGTACCGTTATGGAAACGTCCAGCTAGTTATCGTGAAATTCGATCACTCCTGAGCGAAGGCAGGGCTGATCTTGGCCGAACCCCCGCATCGAACGGGATAGAATTTGCCGAGGCAGCAACTTCCCTCGGGATTGACCGGGGCATATCAGAATTTGTCCGCTACAGCCTGCTCAAAAGAAGAGGGGATAATTATGTGGCATTACCAGCTGGCCGGTTCCCGGTCGGGTTCAGAACTGAGAGCGATCTCTTACGGGAACTCAATCCACTTTTAAGAATCATTGATAGATTCAAACGCGATGAAACTCCCGCAAGATTCACCTCTGCACGGAGGAGGATCGATGAGGCGATTTACGATACCCTCCTGCATGGAGGTGCTACCCATCTTAAGTATCTGATAGCGGCCATCGGACAACTTGAGAAGCTCATCTCTCATAGCGGACATCATGGAAACCCGATTGTTGGCAGGCCTCTGTCAGGGCTCCATCCCAAATGGATTGTTGCTGCCGACGACGGAAGCATTGAGATGAGAATTGCAGTCGCTCTGGCGTCTATCCGGGGTACCGGGGGGGTTGGTCCGATTCGGTCAAATCTTGAACCGGTTGATCCTCAAAAACCCTGGTCATGGGGGAGCGGAAGAGGTCAGATATCGTGGGAGGGGAACTCGTTTACCACCTGTCTTTCCTCTGTTCTTGCCCGAAGGATGATGGATGCCAATCGGCTCGGCACAGAAAAAAATCCTCTTTATGGTGCAATTCAGCTCTGTTATGAGGATATCAGCGCCTTGATAGAAGGTAATCTTGATGAATCGCTCATCGAGGATCTGCTTTTTGGGCTGACCTGGATCAGATGGGAAGAGAAAACGGAAGTTTCTGCAGTCAGGAGAGAGTTGATGCATCACCATGGGTGGGGCAGACCGGTTGTCCATACTATTGTGCCACGTTCCTTTGCCCTGTTGAAGCTGCTCTTCCTGCCAGGTGGAATCAGGAGAGAAGGCGAACCGATTATCATCAAACCGGAAGCCTCCATTATCCCCCTCCTTTGTGCAGGTCGCATCATGGATGCATGCACTATTGCCGGACGTCGACTACGATCAACGGGCCTCATCCCCATCACCACTTCTTTCCCAAACGGAAATAATGGTATCAGGATAACTGCCGCTCTTCTTCTTCCAATACAGGATGAAAAGGAGATGATGAAGCTCGTATTGAAACCACAAGATAAGTAGTAATAACAAATTGAAAAGAAGGTATTCATATGACAGGAAAAGACATCACCATGGAAATTTTCACTAATATTCCCCGTCTTCTGATCGAAGCAGATTTGAAAGTCATTCAGGGAGAACGATTCCAGCCAACGGGCTTTCCCGATCTTGGGGCAGCGGTATATGAGAGCCCGAATGGAACACGTATGATCCTCGTTGAGTCAGCTCAATCGATCGCGAACCGGCTTGAACAGACTTGCCTTAATGGATCAGGCCCCGGTATCGACCCGGAACTTCAGGGTATTCCCTATATTCATGTTACACTTCATGGGGAAGTTGAGACTGAGACCAGCTCACTCATTGAGGCTCACCGAATAAATTCCCCCTTCATCATCAGCAATGATGAATTTAAAACAAAATTTAAGAATAAAGCTGAATATGAGAAGGGAAAACCCCTCAACTGGAAGAAGATAGCCGAAGCATTCCTCTATTATGATCCTAACTCCCTCCTTCACGGAGCATTTATGGCAAACCTTGAAGATGGAAGGGTGAAACTTCAGCGGGCACTTAGCGGCTTCATTGAGGCAGAAGACATAAGAGAAGCTGCATCAGGCGGCGTCAAGAACAGCCCCCTGGATCCGACGGGTAAGATACGATCAGAAAATTATGATAAGGATGTCTATGGAAATGTGCCCTACCACCGCACTGAGTACACTGCAGGGCGTGTTGTTGCCTATTTCAATTTTGATCTCGCCCTTCTGAATGGCTACAGTCTGCATGATGATGCAAAGGATCTCCTCATTGCCCTTGGACTGTACAAGATTCGTCGGTTTTTAAGAGAGGGGCTGCGATTGAGGACTGCCTGTGACTTTGTGCTGAATGGGGATATCAGGGTGACTACTCCTCATGGCTATACCATTCCAGAAGAAGCCGATCTTCTTATGTTTATTAAGGAGAAGATTGCAGCGTGTACTCATGAAGGGCTCTTTGCTGATCCACCGGTAACAGAACTGATCACCCCTGTGAAGTTAAAAAAGGATGACAAGAAGGGCAAATCCAATGAAGACGAAGTAGATTCATAAGAGGAGGTCCCAGTATGCTGGCGATCGAACTGGATTTTCTGACAGGACGGTTTCATGCGACGCCATGGGGCCGAAACGTCAATGAAGGAGTGCCGGAATGGCCACCTTCACCGTACAGGCTTATACGCGGGCTTTATGATGTCTGGAAGCGGAAACTCGATGAGTGGCCTGTTGAGAGGGTCGAACCGGTTTTTGAAGCTCTGGCTTCTGAACCCCCTGTCTTCCAGCTGCCGCGGGCGAATGCTTCTCATACGAGATCATTTCTCAGTGAGAACACGAAAGAAATAACTGATAAGCAGCTGATATTCGATGCTTTCGTCGTTATCCTGAAAGGATCACCTCTTTTGATGATGTGGCCGAATACCGACCTCACCCAGACGCAGAAAGATGATCTTGATAGAATGCTTTCCCAGATGAACTATCTGGGAAGATCTGAATCGTGGGTAGATGCGAAAGTCCTTTCAGATGCAGTCAGGGTACGATGGAACTGTGCCCCCGATTATGGTTCTCCATCACACAACGATCTGGAGATGGTTAAGGTTGCATGCCCTGTGTCAGTGAAGGCGTACAATGATAATCCATACATTAACCAGCCGCGAACGAAAAAGGAAAAGCCACATACACTGAGCTGGATGGATGCACTGGCTTTCACGACCGCTGATATGCACACAAATCATCTCAGTGTCCCACCAGCCTTTCAGTATGTCATCTATCAGCGCTCTTCCCGTTGTTTTAACGTGACACCATCACTACGGACGAAATATGCGGATCCAGGATACACCGGGGTTATCTATGCGCTTGAATCGAGGGTGACACCTTCAGTAACGGCAACCATCGAAGTATCTGAGCGTATTCACCGGAAATTGATGGGGATTCATAAGAGAGTCATTGGAGATGCCGGAAATGTATCATCTCTCTTCAGTGGTAAGGAGCCAGAGGGTATACCCATGAAAGGGCATCAGCATATCTATGTCCTCCCTCTCGACCAGGATAATGACGGGTGGCTCGATCATCTGGTCATCGTATCCAAAATACCATTCAATCATTCGGAACGGGTTGCCCTGGATCGATTGAACCAAATATGGCAACCTGACGGCAAGCCAGATATCTTCTTTGTGCCTCTAAAATGGGGGCAGCGTGAAGATTTTGCAGATACAAGAACATTGAGACAGTTTCAAAGCTCAACACCGTTTGTCCCACCACGACATTACAGAAAGGGGCGTGGACCGCTTATGGAGTGGCTCACCAGCGAGGTCAGGCGCGAAGCTCTCAACCACGGCCTGCCAGAGCCGGTATCGGTCATTCCACTTGAACGGTTATCGATTCGAAATGATCGAACGATTAGATGGCTTGAATTCAGACGAAATAGAAAAGGAGATCCTGATAAAATGGGATACGGATTTGAGATAACTTTTCCAGAACCTGTTGCCGGCCCGATAGCACTGGGATACGGAGCACATTTCGGACTTGGACAGTTTATTCCGGTTCGTGATTGAGAAATGGTGATGGTTTATCCAAATTTCATTTTCCAGAGAAAACAAACATGGCTTTATTTTAAAAAAAGGCTGATAAAAAAGTAGCATTTCAGGAACTAATGAACAGGTAGCATAAGGTCATAATGAATGAAGAGATGCATCCGGATGAGGGGTGGGTTCCTGATCTCATACCCGCACGGATGCTTAATGAGTTTGTATACTGTCCGAGGCTCTGTTATATCGAATGGGTTCAGGGAGAATTTGTCGATAGTGCTGATACTGTGGACGGCAGGTTTCAGCATAGGCGGGTCGATCAGCGTTTAGGGGCGATACCTGAGGATGAGGAGGGAGAGAAGGAGTACTTCCACGCCAGATCGGTCGATTTAACAGGACCAGATATTGGCATTGTCTGCCGCATCGACCTCCTTGAAGGTCAGGGTAAATCTGTCACACCGGTTGAATATAAAAGAGGGACGATGCCAGATCTGCCCGAAGGAGCGTATGAGCCTGAACGGGTACAACTCTGTGCTCAGGGCCTTGTTCTCCGTGAAAATGGATTTCATTGTTCTGAAGGAATCATATACTACGTCAAATCAAAAACGAAAGTGAGTATTCCCTTCGATGAAAATCTGGTTTCCAGAACTAAAGAATTGATCGAGATTCTCAGGAGCATGGCAAAAATGGGCAGGATGCCCCCTCCATTAGAGAGCAGCTCAAAATGCATCCGGTGTTCCCTTGCTGGCATATGTCTTCCTGATGAAGTGAATGCCCTCAGGCAGATGGAGAAGGAGAAAGAAGCAACCAAACTGATGAGGAGGCTGGTTCCCTCGAGAGATGATCGGGTTCCTCTCTATGTTGCCGGCCATGGGCAGACTGTTCGACTGCATGGGGATCGCCTGGATATCTGGTCACAAAAAGAGAAGACAGGAGATGCGAAAATACGGGAAATCGCACAGGTTTCTCTCTTTGGAGGGGTTGGGATTACTACCCCTGCTCTCTCTATTCTCCTTCAGAAAGGTGTTCCGGTATGCTATTTTTCGTACGGGGGATGGTTTTATGGCATTTCACAGGGGCATTCTCATAAAAACGTCGAGTTGAGGATTCACCAGTTTAAAAGAGCAGATGATCGTTGTAGATCTCTTGAGATTGCACGGCAGTTCGTTAATGGCAAGATCCGAAACTCCAGAACACTCCTACGCAGAAACGATGGAGATGTTCCAAAAGAGCTGCTCAACACACTGAATCGACTTGCCAAAGATGCTCAGGAGGTGCAAAGTCCGGAAGGTCTGCTCGGCATAGAGGGAGCTGCTGCCCAGATATATTTCTCCCGATTCAATAATCTTCTCAAATCAGAGGGTATGAACTTTTCCTTTGAGAATCGTAACAAAAGACCGCCAAAAGACCCGATAAATTCCGTATTATCCTACCTTTACGGGGTCATGGTCAAGGAAGTCTTTGTTACACTTCTTGCGGTTGGATTTGATCCATATCTGGGTTTCTACCATCGACCCCGATATGGCCGGCCTGCTCTTGCCCTTGATCTCATGGAGGAGTTCCGTCCACTTCTTGCAGATTCCACAACAATTACTCTTTTTAACAATGGCGAGCTCTCATATTCAGACTTCATATGTAGAGGCGTTGGTGTAACTCTCACATCAAAAGGGAAGAAGACAGTGATCTCCGGGTACGAAAGGAGGATGAGTACAGAGATAATCCATCCACTTTTTGGTTATAAGGTTAGTTACAGGCGTATTCTGGAAATTCAGGCGAGACTCCTGGCACGGGTGATTCAGGGTGAAATTGAAGAATATCCACCATTTTGCACACGATAACAGAGTGATATGATGACTGGATTGCATGTATATATCGTAAGTTATGATATTTCTGACCCAAAACGTCTTTATTACGTTCATAAAACGATGAAAGGTTTTGGCGATAGTCTTCACTATTCAGTATTTCGATGCAATCTCTCCAGAAAAGGCAGAATAGAGTTGGTAGCTGCACTGAACGAAATAATAAAGCATGATGAGGATCGTGTAATGATTATACATCTCGGACCGCTTGATGGAGAGGTTGAGAAACGAATAGAATTTTTAGGGGTTCGCCATGAGGTAAACAATCCATCAGTTCTCATCTTCTGATCTTTTTTCGAGAGGTGAAGTGGTGAATGAAATCCTGGGAACCGCTCGAACAGTTGATGACACGAATATCGTTACATTTTTGATGAAGGGAAAGAATGAAGGATCAAAATAAACCTCATAGCCATAATATTTCCAAAAAAATGTTGCAATTTATAGATAGAATGGTATTTTTATCTGATATGGGGTATTCGATAGGGAAATGTGGCATATGGTCATAGAATGTCACAAGGATATACTACTAAATCATATTTACCTTGCGTATAAGAATGATATTTATATAAATTCGGGCATTGATATATAAATGAGACTCTTACCATACCTAAACGGGTATGGCCCCATTGAAGCATTTTGTTACCTCTATACATTTGATGGTTTGGTTGTATCTTACCATACCTAAACGGGTATGGCCCCATTGAAGCAATATATGGTACAATGTCATTTTGCAGGATTGGGAGCTTACCATACCTAAACGGGTATGGCCCCATTGAAGCAAGGAGTTCTCTGGCATAAGTACCGGCTTCTGATAAGACTTACCATACCTAAACGGGTATGGCCCCATTGAAGCAATCTTGAGTATAATCGATTACCAGTATATATAATCTTACCATACCTAAACGGGTATGGCCCCATTGAAGCCACT
>CAYRYR010000038.1:1611-24055 GCA_964428385.1 uncultured Methanoregulaceae archaeon | reverse complement strand
TGAATAAATTTGATCTCTCAAATTGGCAAATTTAATTTAAGAAAGTTATGTTACTTACTATACTTTCTAACGATGCCTCACCAGGTGTTGGCAGAGAACCAGTCTCATCCGCACCCGAAGGCAGGCAGAGAACCATCCCGAAACAGACAACAATGAAAACCAGTACCCTATAAATTCTCATGATATCCACGTTCCCCGGGAAAACGTTGACTGGGACACACTATACCTCACACAATCCCCTTATCAGTCTTATCCGTCCGGTCCCAGCAGGTTATGCCAACGGGTACAGGATTTGTAGAGAACGATACGGAACTGGTAACCGGTTCTTCTCATAATTTTTACCTACCCTGTCGTAATTCCACCTGAAATAAAGTGCCAAACCTTTTATTAGAATCTCATTATGTATGTTGTAATATAGAAAGATTGTCTAAGTGCTTAATTAATGGCATTTACACGATTTATAAAGGGATTCAAATCTCCCAGGTACATAATAAACAATAGATCAGTGTCAACCGGTCTTGACATGAAGTACAAATTTTCCCCTTATTATTCTTCTGTTGCTACTTAACCAATGCAATCCAGGTGCATAAAGAACGATATCACGAGTACAATATCATCTGAATACTGATGATCTGCAGATATCCGTACTGATACATGGGGATTATCTCACTCCCGTCAATCCCTCCCTTCTATGCATAGCGTCAGGACTCACCGTATTTGAAGCGTTTTTCCAGGAAACACCCAATTAATGTACATATTGGATGGCGGCTCTGTCGATTTTTCAGGTGATATGAAATAGTTACATATGAATCATGTAATTATTTTCGACCTCTTCCTCCGCCCTCTGCATTCTTTTACGCTCTCTGCGGATGGAATTCTTAACGTGATAGAGAACAATGTCAACATGAAAGTCAGAATGTCATGTGATTTCATCCTGCCTGAACATTATCGTATGGTATCACTTTTTTTTCAGACAGAGCCGGATACATAATTTCAATCCAGCAGATCCGAAAAATATGTGTGTATCAGAAAAATACCGGCATCCCTCTTTTTAATCGGGCAGGACAAACCCGTTCTGTATCACGACACTGCCTTATATAACAACCGATCATGCAGTTGTATGTTCATAGGTGAACATATCAAAAAGAGAAGTTTGTATTGATATCTCAGGACTCCAACCGGTTTTCTGATGAATTTTTGAGATATCACCCCTCTGAACAGGAATCAGGTCAGGCAGGTTCCCCTGAAAGGTCACATTACTCGTAACTCCTGATATCTCTTCAAGAAACGTAAATATATCCTGAATTGAATACGAATTGCCGGATCCAACATTATATATCCCTAAAAACTGGGTATCATCTTCTGGTAATGATGCAAGCATCCAGTACGCCCTGACTGCATCCCTGATATCAATAAAATCCCTCCCTGAATTGGATCCTTTCAGACTGACGCCTTCAATGAGTCCTTTTTTCCTCATTTGCATCTGGTGTACAATATTTCCACAGACAAAGGAAAAAGGCTGACCTGGACCGATGAGATTAAATGGCCGTACAATGCAGACGGAGAGATGCTCCCTGATAGAATACAAATGAGAAAGACTTGTCTGTGCAGCCTTTGTAATACCATAGATACTTACCGGAAAAACAGGTGCATCTTCAGAAATCGGTTCTTCTCCCTGGTATCCGTACTCTGCAGATGAACCAATAACAACAATACGGGGATGTAATCCTGACAACAGAATTGCAGAAAGAAGGTTTTCTGTACATTGGACATTTGCATCAAGCATCTCTGAGAGAGATCCATGTGTCAGACCTGCAAGATGGATAACAACATCTGGTGCAATCTCCTGTACCAATTCATTTATTCGCCCTGGGTCTGTGAGATCTCCGTGAACTGGAATGTACATGCCAGAACCGGTAACTCCCAACCTCCGTACAAGTCCATATATAGTACAGGCAGGGACACTGCTATCCCTGATATAATTGAGAAGAAACTGGCCGGAAAAACCGGTTATCCCGGTTATCAAAACGTTCATTTCAGGAATAATCCAGGGTTTTTCTCAAATTGATCAAGAGCCTCTGCATAATCATCAGGCCGCCCGATATCCAGCCAGTATCCATTAAAAGGATAACTCCTAATCTTCCATTCCTTTTCAAGCATGTTCCTCATCAGGTCATCAAAACCAAACGGTTTTCCTTTCGGAACAATCGCAAGAATAGCTTTATTCAGGATATATATTCCCATACTTACCTGGTATGAAAGAACCGGTTTTTCCTTAAACGTGGTTATGGTATAGTCCGAATCATATTCCAGAATGCCAAAATCGGTCTCTACCTGCCGGGAATAGGTAGCAATAGTCGCAACAGAGTCATGTGTTGTATGATACGTTACCAGATCACGATAATTGAGATCTGTCAGTATATCTCCATTAATGACAAGAAAGTGGTCTTGTAGATTGTTGATGAGATGTAACGGCCCGATAGTTCCAAGCGGTGTCGTCTCATGACTGAACCGGATGTTACCGGAATTCGAGGATCTCCCTTCAATATACGCACGGATAAGGGCATCCAGGTATCCGGTTGAGATGATAATATCTGAGAATCCGGCATGTTCAAGCTGCCTGATAACAACTTCAAGTATGGGATAATCTCCAATTGGCATCAGAGGTTTTGGAAGGACCGTGGTGTAGGGATGCAATCTCTTCCCTTTTCCTCCGGCAAGAATTACTGCCTGCATATTATAAACCCGGATTATACGGCATATGTTTCCGTTTTAAACCTTGTCATGTTATCACGGACCCAGGTTATTGTCTTGGACAGCCCGGTAGAAAGATCTACTTCAGGCTTCCAGGAAAGAACCTCATCAGCCATCCTGTTATCACAGATAAGAGCCATTACTTCACTTGATTCCGGTCTGATTCTGCATTCTTCTGAAATAATAGAAGCATCCGGATTAATGAGATCAACAATTTTCTGGCTGAGATCTCCAATGGTTATTCCCTTTCCTGAACCGATATTGATGGTTTTTCCTAACGCATCATCGTTCTCACCCATTTTTATAAAACCCCGGATAGTGTCATCGACATAGGTCAAATCCCGTACGGGACTGCGGGATCCAATCTTAACCACATTTCCGGCAAGTGCCTGGGATATAACGGTAGGTATTATTGCCCGTGCAGATTGGCGTGGCCCATACACATTAAACGGTCTTATGATTGTTACAGGAAGGCTGAATGCATGATAATAGGATTCTGCAATTTTATCTGCTGCTATCTTTGAGGCTGAGTACGGAGACTGCCCACATAAAGGATGCTTTTCATCAATGGGAACATATTGAGCGGTTCCATAGACTTCACTGGTTGATGTCTGTATGAGTCGCTCGACCCCGGCATGCATACAGGCTTCAAGCACCCGGTGTGTGCCGATAATATTGGTATGAATGTATGACTCAGGAGCCTCGTATGAATAGGGAATCCCGTTTAATGCTGCCAGATGATAGACCAGATCAATTCCGTCCAGAGATGCCCGCATGGTTTTACCATCGGTAATATCCCCGGACAGGACAGTAATATCATTTTTAATGGCTGGGTCTATATCATCTACCATTCCCCAGTCTCCACGGGAGTTGTACTTGACAAATGCAGTGACACGAGCACCCGTGCGATGAAGCCCTTCAACCAGATGACTACCGATAAAGCCCCCGGCACCGGTGACAAGGACGTTTTTATCTCTCCAGTTCATCATTTAACTACTATGTTTGGTGCAATGATTATATAGTTAATGGCAAGAATTCAGAGAAGTTTGCCTTATCTATGTAGTGTGATTGGCAGGGCTACACCTTCTTATAATCTCTGTTTTCCTACGATTATAGAAGATGTTATGCGAGAGCACTATACAGTTAATGGCGAAACTTTCCTGAAAGTTTACCTTATCCTATGTAGTGCGATTGGCATGCACGCCTTGGAATAACATCTGTTTCACTACTATTATTCCAATACATTATACAAGAGCACTATAATCATCTTCCAGCTCCCTCATGAGCCGGGCCCAGTCTCCACGAAATTCTATCGTTTTTTGAGCATTATTACCTAATTTAACCCGCTCATCAGGGTTATCCAGAAGAAACCTGATTTTATCTGCAAGAATATCCGGTCTTTTGGGAGGAAATACCAGACCGTTGTGTCCATCACGTATCCATTCAGGCACCCCGCCCACGTCTGTCATAACACAGGCAACGCCACAGGCCATAGCTTCGAGCATGGAGACCGGAGTTCCATCTGATATTGCTGCTGAAATAAAAATATCTGTTTTTCGATAATCATCTGCCACAGAGGAATAATCAGTCCTGTCAAGAAAGTGAATGAACGAATCAAATCCCTGTAAAAAGACATATTCTTCAAACGCCTGCCGTTCAGGGCCACCACCCTTTAAAAATAACATGCTATCAGGATATGATGCATGCACACTTGCTACTGCATCAATAATGGTCTTTGGATCATACTCATGCCGGAATCCCCGGTTGGAAAAGATTCTAATCTGATGAGAATTGGCAGGGGATTTTACTATTCCTGGATAAAAAACGGACAAATCTACACCAATTGGCAGGTTTTTTACGGTATTTTCGGGTATGTTGTATTCGGTAATTATCGCCTGCCTGATATGCTCTGATACAGCATAGATTATATCTGCTTTTTTAAGTGCCAGTTTTGTATAGAGAAAATAAATCAGACCAGTATGGGGCAGAATTAATATGTCATCACCAAGAGCGGTTAACAACGTTGGAATTTTACGTATTGGCACAAGATGCCAGCCAAATTTACTCACATACATTGCATGAATGAGATCCGGCTGTACCCGGGCAATGATTTTTTGGATATATAGCTGTCGTGGGAAAAAATCCAGGAATATGTTCGAGAATAAGGACGGAAGAATGTGCAGAATCACTCCGGGAATGGGTGCATCAGGTGGGAGATAAGAGATGAGATGTACTTCATACTTTTTTTGTACAAAGTATTCTACAAAACGAATGGTATGGATAGAAGCTGCATTTGCTATAAAAAGTATATTCATCGTATCAATTGGGAGTACGTTATTTGTAGAAAATATATAGTATCTTTGGTTTTTCAGAGACACAGCACCCTTAGGACAAGGGTGAATCCTGGTAAAAAACAGGGATTTGTATAGCAAATCCAGATATTGTATCAACACCAGTATTTTGATAAATCATTATTATTTACATCACCGACAAATCTCATCCCATTTACCTTTCTCAAGGTTAATAGGAATATGGGGGATGTATCATGTCGGCTGTCGAAGAAGAGACAAAATCACTCAAAAACGCCGGAGAAAAACCAACGAGCAACAACTATTCAATAAATTATAGAACGATTACAGTTTTTCACGGGCAATATGCCGTTCTCTGGTTCAACTCATGCACGAACATATCGGGGACAATTATGGCAATCTGATAAATGACAATCAGATAATCTACCATGCTGTTAGTGCAGATGAACCACGAGGAAAATCCTTGGATAATCTCCGTCTGGTTTCTGTGATCTTAACTGTATCTGAATCAGGATGAAAAATAAAAAACAGATCTTCAAGCGAGGATTTAAAGAACTCAGGATATGAACTGTTTTTTATCAGGCATATTATCATTATATCCAAAATGAGCACAAAAGAGAGAAGTGAACCCAGGAACCAGAGCCGGGTTTTTTATTTTGGTCCCTGCAGGTGCATACCGAAATACTGTATATGTTTCCGAATTGTTATATAATATAATATCTCACATTTTTACGTGTTACAAAGGAACAGCTAATCCCTTGTAATGCATGGTGAAATTATGAACAGGCAAACAATACTTTTTTGCATGATAATTGGTTCTTTGGTAATTGGTCTTTTTTGTGCCGGGTGTACAGAACAGACCGTTACAGAAAACCAGTCATCTGGCCCCCAGCAACCCTCGAAAGGTGCTATTTCTTTTGTTGCAACACCATATGGAACAGAACTTTCCAGTGGTAATGTAATGTTACTGATGCTTGAAAAGGCCGGATACACTGTTGATATGAAAGTCGCTGATGTCGGTCTTTCCTGGCAGGCAGTAGGCGATGGTAATGTAGATTTCTTTATCGGTGCATGGCTTCCGACCTGTCATGGCCAGTACCTTGATAAATTTGAGGATGACCTTGATTTTGTGCGGAAAAGCCTTATTGGAACAAGATGCGGCCTGGTTGTCCCATCATATGTTGAGATAGACTCAATTTCAGATCTGAATACAAATAAAGAGAAATTTAACAGCAAGATTATTGGAATTGAACCTGGAGCCGGTATCATGGTAGGAACTGAAGATGCTATTGATGCCTACAATCTGGACTTTGAACTCCAGGCAGGCAGTGAAATTGGAATGCTTGCAGCTCTGAAGGATGCTATCGCTAATAACAAATGGATTGTAATTACCGGCTGGTCACCTCACTGGATGTTTATGGGATGGGATTTGAAATATCTTGACGATCCAAAAAATATCTATGGAGGAGAAGAATATATTGCAACCTTCACTAAAAAAGGATTAAAGGAAGAAAACCCAGAGATTTACGGGATCCTTGAACGGTTCAGCTGGGAGCCTTCTGATATGGAATCAATCATGTATGATGTTCAAAATGGCATGACTGATAAAGACGCAGCCCAGAAATGGATCGATGCACATCCTGAAAAGATCCAGGAATGGCTTGGAACTCCTTAATCCTTTTTTTCACCGCCTGACTTGTGCTAAAAACAGATCTGTTAATGATTATAGTGCACAGTAGAACTTCTTGGAATAATCGAAGTAAAACGGGAGTCATTCCAAGGTATAAATGTGAATCGCACTACACAGATTAAGACAAACTACCTAGAAAGTTAAGCAATAAATTAAATATCGTATCGATTTCATGATGGGGATCTCTTCTCTCCAACATCAGAAAATATAATTACCTGTTCGTTCTTTTTTTTATAATCAGACATTTTGCAGACATTTCATAGTGAATACTATTTTTCACAATGTGATCCAATAATCAAATCACTTTCATTACAACATCATTTATGTTCAATACTGTTGTGACATTTTTTCCATTAATATGTAGAGATATCTTTCTTACCCTGCTAAAGGAAGAACACCCATTTCATCCCTGATTTTTGAGTTGGTTTCCCTTTTTGATCTCGTATTGTTGAGTTTCATTATTTCAACATTGTATTGAGAACCCATTTGGTAAATGAGTACAAGAAGGCAGAGAACCATAATCAAGACAATGCGACAATACAATCTTCATTCTCAAGATACACCTCTGAGGCATGGAAAGTATCCCCCTTAATAAAACTAAAGGCCCTCTCAATAGGATTCTGTTCTTTGTAATATTAAAGACATATTTCAAGATCAATGTTACGTCATTACTGGCGAAAATAAATCTCCCCTTAAGTTCCTGTTTCTTAAGTATATCTCTGGGATAATTGTGATATTGCAAGATGCATGATGCCATAACTCACGGATTGATAAAACAGATGTAAAAGCTCTAATACGTACGGAACGACAGGATACCATGACAGGGTAAACACCTCCCAGTTGTTCACAAAATTGAGTCTGTTTTGCTGACTCATTCTATTCACCATACTAAAGGAAGTATTCAACTCCTTTTTTTATTTTAAGTTATTCAAGGGTTTGAATAGAAACATCTACTTCACCAAAATCAATATTACATCTTAAAAGGGGTGCGAACGAAATTGTGAAAACAGGCTGGATATTATAAATAAATCTGATTGTGTATAACAATGCAACTATATTTGATCTAGATAGATACAAATGGAAACACTTTTACCTGATAAAAACTAATGAATAGCCTTGAAAATATTATTATTACTATTAATATTATTCCTAATTGGAAGCACTTTCACATGTGGATGTAGTTTTCCGCACG
This sequence comes from uncultured Methanoregulaceae archaeon, assembly GCA_964428385.1. Lineage (GTDB taxonomy): Archaea > Halobacteriota > Methanomicrobia > Methanomicrobiales > Methanospirillaceae > JAFGOM01. The sequence goes on along the minus strand of CAYRYR010000038.1, from coordinate 16,110 downwards.
TTTCATCAAATACTGTATGTAGTTACTTAGGTGATGATAGTTGGCAGTGTATAGAAACAAAGGACAGGTGGACAAGGGAAGGTGTCCATACACAAGAAATTATTTGGTCTACACGGTCTTACTGTGATCCAAACTCTAAACGAAACCAAACTACAGTATGCAACGGAGATGATTACATACCATCAACACAAACACCAACAACAACACCAACGAAAAAGTGCGGAACCATAAAAATATCAGAGATGGGGAGATCATCAACAGCCAATGTTGAAATCCCGGAAGATATTGAGATCCCGGAATAAATCCCAGAGAATTTCAGTCCATAAGTGGGAGTAAAATTTGATATCCACAATGTCTGAATTGCTGTAGATAATGAAATTAATAAATACAAAAATGAGTACAAGTAAAAATGAAAACAAAAATGTCCATAATCCTGATAATTATCTTCTCTATATGGGTGATAATGTCAGTGCCTGCAGTAACTATCTCTGATGCAACCATTAGGCTTGGCAATGACAATGGGGGAACAATATCAGTAAACTACAAACTATCTGATCACGATATCAGGGTACTATCTTCGGAAAAAAAGGCTACTATGACTTTAGCGAAAGGGCTTTTAGGACTAAACGAAGATGGTTCGGGAACATATTCCTTTACCGAGAATAATATGACCCAGTGGGCAGATATGAATGGACAACGGGTTCTACTCTTTTCTGGATTTTATTTTGATAAGTATGACTGGAGAACGGACAATACTCTTATTTCCGAGTATCCGCGATTAGCTGTGATTAATCCTGATTTTCAGCCGGATTTAATTACCATTATCTGGCCAGATAATAGAGAGATCCAGTTAGAAAATGTAACATACATACCCAATATGTATATAAAAGTCTAGATATACCAGGATTCCATTTTTTTTGTCTTATCCTGCTGTCGTGAGAGATCAGCATCTGCCATCACCAATGATGCCAGATATAGTTTCTGTTTATTTGTTCCCCGAAAAACTAATAGATCCAATCTTTTTTTCTGATTTCACGCCTGGAATGCCAATATTAACAAGGCATCACACAAATCAGATTCAGATCTTTTGTACCGGCAGCTCAAAAATACTCTAAATACACGATTTTTTAGGTCACAAAAATTAAAATCCAATAACATAAAGAGATTCTCTGACTAAATCCCACGATCTAAAGGACTCATAAGGTGTGAACATAATAACGGATTACTATAGAGACTCTGGATTTTAAACTCCAGGCAGGCAGTGAAATGGAAATGGTTGCAGCTCTGAAAGATGCTATCTTTAGACAAATGAATTGTATAGTTAATGGCGTAACTTTCTAGAAAATATGCCTTAATCTATGTAGTGTGATTAGCTTGCACTTCTTGGAATAACCGCCGTTTCACTTCGATATTACAAGAAGTTCTGCTGTGCACTATAATTACCAGCGGGTCGCCTCACTGAAAGTTTATGGGATGGGATTTGACGTATCCTGACTATCCAAAAAATATCTATGGAGGAGAAGAATATATTGCAACCTTCACTAAAAAAGGACTGAAAAAAACCAGAAATTTACGGGATCCCTGAACGGTTCAGTTGGGAGCCTTCTGATATGGAATCAATCATGTTTGATGTTCAAAATGGCATGACTGATAAAGACGCAGCCCAGAAATGGATTGATACACATCCTGAAAAAATCCAGGAATGGCTTAACTCCTTAATCTTTTTTTGACATCGCCTGATTTTTCCCGTTTACCACTATTGAAATATCATCTAAACAGGGGATGACCTTATTTCCTTTCATACCCCAGAGTATCATATGGACATCTCTAATGAGATAATCAAAAAATCTCTGGAGTTTGGTGCCACAACGGCTGGTTGTGTCCCTGCGATAGTACTAAAAAACTGCCCTTCTGCAATAGCAACAGGAATACAGGGTTTTTCTGTCGGTACCGGAACAATTGTGGTGCTGGGATTATATCATGATCCGGCCCGGCCTGAGATGGACTGGTGGGAAAGGAAAAAGTACACCTGGAGACCGAATACTTTACCGAGTGGCAACACAGGTATCTGAATGGCTTAACAAAGAATATGACATCAAGGCCCATCCCATTCCGTACCAGATCTATGATGGCGGCCTGTATTTAAAAGACGCTGCAGTACAGGCGGATCTTGGAATAATCGGGAGAAACAATCTTGTCATTGTGCCAGGATTTGGACCGAGAATCAGATTCCGTGCCTTATGGGCAGATTGTGAAGTCCCAAAACCCGATATCTCAATTGATGCATCATGTTGTAAGACATGTAACGAACCCTGTGTAACCAGTTGTCCAATGCATGCGTTTTATGACGGAAAATATCACAGGGATGCCTGTTATGAACGAATAAATACAGATAAAAACTCTCCGTTTCAGCCACCAGGTAGTACAAACGGGGGTTTATCTGTCGATCATTGCAGGATCTGTGAACTGGTCTGTCCACAGGGTACGGAATAAATTTAAACCCATCATCCGGGATTATTGGTTAAACCATCCCTTCACCGGATCAGTCACGATGATTTTATACAGATATAGCCGATACAAACCACAGCAACCATGACTGCACCGATCCTCGTTACCTATACCTCATAAACCAGAACAACTACAGGAATTACTGAAATTATCGGAAAAATAGTATAAAATAATAGATATTCGGTTAATATTTTAAATATTAAGAATTTTATTTGCTTCCCTGGTATGATGCCAACCTGCTTTCTGACACTGATTGGATCGGTTCTGCATCAAGAAAGAGTACTGTCACCTGACCATTGCAAGGATGAACCTGCCCGGTCAGTATCTTTATAATCGTGGTTTTTCCTGAACCATTGGGACCGAACAGACAAAATAAAGAGACGTTCCTCACCAACAACTGATATGGTCAATAGCAGGTACATTACCACATTGTTTTCTTATATTGTTGGTATTGATAATCGGTGTTATCTCAGATACGTCATGATATCAGATAATGTATAGTTCTCTCTTTTTTTTCTCATACACTAGCGAGACGAAACCGGGATAAACCTACACTGGTTTAGTCACCCTTTTCCTGGGGATATAACACCTTTTTTGATTACCATATAAATGAACAACCTTAATTTGTTTACAACCTAAGAAAAAAGATGAAAGTTGGAATTATTCGATGTCTGATGACAGAGGATATTTGCACCGGAACGATGGATTTTGTTGTAACAAAAGAAGGAAAAGGTGCATTCCAGGAGACCGGCCCGGTTGAGATCGTTGGATTTGTAACCTGTGGAGGATGTCCGGGAAAACGGGCCATTCCACGGGCAAAGATGCTTGTAGACAGAGGTGCAGAAGCAATAGTATTCGCATCCTGTATCAGTAAAGGGAATCCGATAGGGTATCCCTGTCCTCATTATGCAAACATGAGAGACGCGGTAATAAAAGCAATAGACCCAAAAATCCAGATAATCGAATGGACACATTAATCAGAACCGTGTATCATACATTTTTCCTGATAACCAGATGCTTTTTTTCTCATTATTGGCTCTTTTTTCATCAGACAAGTGCTAAAATGGCTGATACCGGTTTTTAGAGATTGCAGGAATCATCAATAGATACTGATTGATTTTGTAGCAGGATGAAACCTGCAGTACAGGAATCTGAAAAACAAAAATATCCTGTATGTCAGGGGACGATACACATACTGATTCATCCAGCAGTCCTGATTTTTCAATGGCACACATTCTTAAATTCGGAATTTGGAATCGTGGAAATCTTTACATGTACATGAACCAATGAACGTATCAGGAGTTGATGGGATGATTTCAATTCTCAAAAGAAGTAAAGATAACGTATTTGGATTACAGGCATCAGGTGAGATAACCGCTGAAGATATTGAACAGGTGATTCCGATTCTTAATGAAGGAATAAAGAAATACGGAAAAATAAACTGGCTTATGATAATGGAGACCGGAAAATGTACAAGTTTACGTGCCATGTATGAGGATATGATGTGGCTGCTTTCAAACCTGAAACACTTTGACCGGATGGCCATAGTCGGAAACAAAAAGTGGGAAGAACTGTTAATAAAGGCGGATGGTCTTGTATTTGGAGAGAAATACTTTGATGAATCAGAGCTGGAAAAAGCCTGGAAATATGTTGAGACCGGCTCCTGACAGAACCTAAAAAAATTGTAAAACGGCTCAGTTACCTTATCATTCCTTTTCTGAATCATACTCCGGCTGAAAAACAACCTTGGATACCCTTTTACCATAAGTCCTGCCGATTCTGTAATAATGACATATTCATCAGATTCGGTTTTAATTAGATGACCTTTTGGTACTACAATCAGCAGACTGCGACCGGTTTTTAAGAGATCAACCACTTTCTTAAAGAAGATCCTGATATCAGGAATCTCATGAACCAGATAAAATACAAGCATAAATCAGGTTCTCGAGGGAGGTCAGGTTTAGTGAATCAGCTCTTAACTGGTGAATCAATATACATAAGAGCAGCTTTTATGAATTTGTACGTTCCTTACACAAATACTGCATTTTCTGCTTTATATCAACCGCAATGACCCTTCCACCTTTCTCAGGTCATCTCTGCAATGAATCAAATAAAAGCCCGGGTCCGCACCCGATATCAGCTACCATGTCACCAGTAGAATGTATGGTTTTTTAATTTGTTGGGGAGGACTGCACGAATTTCCTAAAGGAGTTAGTAAGCATGCCAGCAAGTGAGGCAGAACAGACCTTCTTCTTTTCGTTCATGCTACCACCTTCCTTGTAGAAGTATAATATGCCTGTTTTCTCTCTGGTATTTCAGCATGATATGCACATTTTTTTCCTTTTCAGAAATTTTCCTTTCTATTCATTTTTTCCGGTTAAAAAGATGTTCTGACAGAACTACCAGATAGATATACTCTCCATTTATGTTATCTTATACAAAAATCAATACGTACACAATATGAGGACAAACCCTGTCATCTCACCGTAAACAGATATCACACCCATTCATAACTATGTAATCAGCAGTAATTGCTGGTATCATCACCAGATTTTTTTCCTGATTACACACACAAACGGTAAAAATCCTATCAGAAACAGTCAATTTCAATGAGAACGTAGCCACATACCACTCACCAACAGATATGAAAACACATTCACAGACCATGACAGATACACGAGCAGACACCCACCATCAGGAAGATACCGAAAAAATAACAAAAGGAGTCTCTATTCTGACTGGTGATCCAAAAACGGCAATCCTGAAACTATCAGGTCACATGATAATTGCAATGCTCCTTCTCTCGGCGTATAATCTCGTGGATGCAATCTGGGTTGCAGGACTTGGACCGGGTGCTCTTGCAGCAGTAGGATTTATTACCCCGTTTTTTATGATCATTATCGGGATCGGAGTCGGAACCGGGGCTGGCACGAGTTCTGCAATCGCACGGCGAATCGGTGCACGGGATAAAACCGGGGCTGACAACACGGCAGGACATGCCATACTCCTTGCAATAATGTTGTCGGTTTTTCTGACCATCTTTCTTCTGATTTTTATTGAACCACTGGTAATCAGTATCGGAGCAGGAGAAACTGCATATCTGGCAGTTGAATACGGACAGGTTATATTTATCGGAACGTTTTTTATGCTGTTTACAAACATTGCTTACGGCATTCTCCGGTCTGAAGGAGATACAAAACGGACAATGTATGCCATGGGTGCCGCATCAATTGTCAATATCATACTCGATCCCGTACTGATTTACGGAGCAGGGATGGGAGTTGCAGGAGCTGCATGGGCCACTGTTATCTCAATGGGTCTGGTATCAGGAGTACTCGCCTACTGGTTTGTCATCAAAAAAGATACCTATGTCTCTTTTGCATATTCCTCTTTTGTTCAGAATAAAGCAATTTATTATGGCATCCTATCTGTAGGAGTGCCTGCAAGCCTTGAATTTTTTCTGATGGCAGTGATGCAGGGAATCTTAAATCTCATTTTAGTAATGGTATCGGGAACAGATGCAGTCGCAGTCTACACTGCCAGCTGGAGAGTCGTAATGTTTGCAATCGTACCCCTCATCGCAATCGGCACAACCGTTGTATCAGTTGCCGGTGCCACCTATGGTTCCAAACAGTATGAAAAACTCTCACTGGTGCACACATTCTCAATACAACTTGGTATCGGAATCAGCATAATAACCGCAATTTTGACGTGGATCTTTGCCCCCTTTATTGCAGCCCTGTTTACCTACTCCGAAACAAGTGTCATGCTGACCCCTTCAATTGTGGTATTTCTCCAAATATTCTGTCTCTTTTATCTGTTCGTACCGCCAGGCATCATGTCTGGTTCACTGTTTCAGGGGACCGGCAGAGGCACAACCTCACTTGTCATCAACTTTTTTCGCAGTATCGTATTTATTGTACTATTTGCATATCTTTTTGCGGTCGTCATGGACTATGGCGAAATTGGTGTATTGTGGGGACTTGTGACCGGCAACATCATCGGGGGTGCTGTGGCCTACATCTGGACACGTCTGTATATTGTCAGTCTGATAAAAAATGATGCCAGAAAACCCACCAGTTCTGAATGAAAATTACCCCATTTTAGCGAAAATATCACCATCCATACCATACTGAATCGGCAGGGATTGAGGTAATTCTCATATATGAATACCATTCATCCCACCTCATCTCATAAACAACATCGTAACAGTAATGGCTAACATTCAAAATGCCGGCACAACAGATACCTTTATTGAAAGGTACATCCACAAATCAACCCATGAGTACGTATAGAGCCATACTCAAAGTGGCGGTTCTCCTCTTTTGTCTGCTCGTACCGGTCATGGTAACAGGAGCCGGAAATGGAGAACTTACCGTGCACTATGTCAATGTCAGCCACGGTAACGCCGTTTTAATTCAGTATAATGAGAAAAACATGCTCATTGATGCAGGTACAGGGGAATATGCCGCTGACCTTGTATCTTACCTTAAAGGCCACAACGCGAACACGATTGATATGATTGTATCCACAAGTCCCCTGCCAGGATACATCGGGGGTATGGAAGATGTGCTTAAAGCATGTACGGTCAGGCTATACATTGACGACGGAGAGCAACCTGCCAACAAAGAGTACAAAAAAATCAGGGATCTCGTTGCGGCAAAATCAATCCCCTATGAAGATACCTATGCCGGAGATTATCTTGATTTCGATAAGAATACCTATGTAAAGGTGCTCTCACCCGGATATGGTAACCCTGATGCCAAACCGGAACCGGTTGTTATCCAGCTGGACTATGACGGAATAAAATTCCTGTTCATGAGCGATGCAAACGCTGATACCGAATCAGTTCTCATAGATAATTATTACATGAAATCAGAGGTACTTCTGGCAGGAAACCACGGAGCACCTGCCACCTGTTCAAAAACGTTTCTCGCAGAGGTTGAACCTGAAATTGCCATACTATCAGTGGGGCCTGATAATGTGAACGGGTACCCTGCCGAAGGGACCTGTAATAGGCTCAGGGATGCAGGAGCAGAGTTGTATCGCACCGACATGAACGGAACCATTGTCATTACCACAGATGGTGATGAGTATCATATCGTGACCGAAAAATAACCCTGAAATCACCCTATTTTTTAGAGCGGTCATCAGATGCACATGCAATTTTAATCTATCTGAACCTGATATCATTGAAGTGAGTCTTGCAAGTGAGATGTATTGTGTATCTTTAAAAGGCTGTGTCACTATCTTCATCGATCCAGGTAACCGAACAGGTAAAACGTTTTTTTCTGCCTTACAGAGGAGCCTCTTTTTAAGAAAGGCTGCAATGGAGTGTTCCGGTACGTGATATTGTCAATCATGTTTTTCTCTTTACATCAATCTTTCCGATGGTGTAACAACATTCATTTGATAATTGAATTGATGTAACCCCGGAGGGACTGAGGTCACAGAGTATCTGACACAAATTCCACCTTCTGCAGTTGGAATTCGTACTGTTATAGAAAATTGTTAATGAAGAGAAGAATGTCATGTAATTACATCTGCTAAAATGATGATATGGTATCACCGGGTTTTCAGACAGAGCCAGGAGAGCCTCCCTTTATATCACACCATACTACCCAAAAACCATGCCAGAATGTTCCAATTTAAAGACCTTATCACCGGGTCTGACGGTAAACGGAATCTTAATACCACATCGTTCACCTTTTTTGACGGACTGCACAGACTGGTGATTGACTTGTATTTCACCGATTATACTGTTCTCTGCAGGAGTTGTTTTCCCATAAATTACAATGGTATCACCGATTTGTAAGCCAGTGGAACGGATTGCCAGCTCTGCAACCTGAATTTGTTTGTAATAATTTACAACTTCTCCGCAGTAGATTTTTGATTCTGTTGCACCAAGACCACGACTTATCCAGTCATCTTCCAGACCGTGATAAAACCCGCGTGAAAATCCACGATTATAGGTTTTTGCCAGTTCCTCTTTCAGACCGGCAATGAGATCCGGGTTGTAATCTTTGGATTCTATGGCGTTTAAAGCTCTTCTGTAACAGGATACTGTTGTTTTAACATAATCCGGAGGTCTAATCCTTCCTTCTATCTTAAAAGAGTGGATACCTGCTTTTATGAGTTGGGGAAGTATCTCAATTGAGCACAAATCCTTTGGGCTCAGGACAAAATCCTGACCGACAAGGTACTCAGTATCCTCATCCTCAATATCGGTAATTCTGTACAGTCTTCGGCAGGGTTGTACACATTGTCCCCGGTTTGCAGATGAACCAAAGGTATCAAAAGACAATAAACACCTGCCAGATACACTTACACACATGGCACCATGAATGAAAGTCTCTATTTCACACTGCAACCGGTTCTGTTTTGCCTGTCTGCTAATATCAGCGATATCCTGTAAAGAACATTCCCGGGCGAGAATTATCCTTTCAGCACCTAAATCTGCATAAAATGTAAAGGCCTGAAAATTTGAGACACTTGCCTGCGTTGAGAGATGAATGGGTATTCCAACCTCTTTTGCCAGGGTAAAAGCTGCCATGTCCCAGCATATGATGGCATCTACATCAGCATCTTTGGCTGCTCTAATTATGGTAGCTAATTTTTCCAATTCGCTGTTGTAAAAGATGGTATTGAGCGTTAGGTATCCTTTTTTGTTGTTTTCTTTTAGATACCGCATAATGCCGGGCAGTTCATTAATCTCAAAATTCCCTGCTTTATCACGCATATTCATCTTTTTAATGCCAAAATACACGGCATCTGCACCGTTTTCAATGGCAGATTTTAAGCAGGACCAGTTGCCAGCCGGTGCCAGAAGTTCGGGTTTCTTTGTGGTATTCATGGTGATTCAGATTTTTCCGCTTGTCAGGATTTTATATCGTCTGCTTTGTTTGAGAGGTAATACATTACATCCCATAGATTTCAAACCCGTACATAGCTAAGAGTAGTATATATAAAAGATTAAAATATAAATGTGAAAATAATTATTAGATGAGCATCTGGCATTTGAAACATTTCCAAAAACCCGTATGCACAAGTGATTTAATCCACGGTATCACTCCCTTCAGCCCCCGATCTTCTTAAAATAAGATATGCAAAAGAGGTACTGAATAATCCAACATATGAACCGTTGAGTTAGTTATTGCAGCCGTTTGCAGTTGTCTCAACGGATCATACGGGGGAGTAGAGGTATAATGTCCCGGAATGAGAAGTGATTTTGTACCTGATTCTCTATTTAATTGATGCAGAGAGTCGATACTATGAGAGATTATTGAAATTCATTTTAATGCAAGAGTGAGTAATCAATTGACAAATACTGATATGTGGTAAAAAAATCAGGGATTTTATTTTTTTTTGGTGAGCGTATAGGCAAACTGAGTCAGATCAGATACATTTTCTAATTTGACTCATATCTGCTAATTTAGCGATGATTATCGGTTTTCGCGTTAAAGGGGTTGAAATGTGTGTTTCTGACTTTTCTCTTGTATATTAGTTAAAGAGAACCGGGATGATTATCCCCGGCTCTGACATCCAATTCCGGGATGCCGTATCCACAATGACCATCATATATACAGCACTCTTTAACTGTCTGGCCTTCTGGTCAGTTCCATCCCGGAGTGGGAGTTATTTGTAGGGCACCAGGAGGTTAGTTCTCAGAAAATTACCCGGTTTTTACGTTCCTATGATTTCCGTTCTGCTGCCCGGTTCCATCCTGTGGAGGAGTCTGGTTGTTCTGACAGTCATGTTGGCAGTCAGGGTTCTGTCCACAATTATTGTTTTGTCCTGATGCGGTTTTAAGGTTCATCATCTTTGCATACTGCTGTCCGGTTCCATCCTGTGGAGGAGTCTGGTTGTTTTGACAGTCATGTTGCAGACAGTTCTTGTTCTGTTCACAATTATTGTCTTGTCCTGATGCTGTTCTCAGGTTCATCATCTTTGCATCTCCGTTATGACCTGCTGCAGATGCCGGCAGGATTATGGCGAGGGCGATTAAGCCCACGATAAAGACCATGGTTATTTTTTTCATGTTTATACCTCGATAACCGCCTGTGCGGTTTATACCACTTCATACGATCCTGTGACATATAAACACCCGAAATACAGGGAGTTTTCCTCCTGAACCGGGAGGTTATCGAGTGGAGTCAGTGTATTTTTGTAACCGGTTAATTATCAATGGAGATGAACCGATATGATATATGATGAACAAATTGCCTGATGATCTTATTGAATCGGTGAAGCAATAGCATCCTGACCTGTTCACAAAGAGGGATATATGCCTAAGCCGGTCAGGATGATGAAGGAACAATTGGCATACTTCTGGCAAACATAAACAGACATCCGGTATCTTCACGATTGAAGGGACAACATGGATTACCCCTCACAAGGGCAGTCACGTCTCTGATGCTTCAGATGATCTGCAGGAATTATCAGCGACATCTGGGATATAATGTCCTTTTAGGGGCATCGGTCGGGTTTATATCCGGGTGATAGCGAAAACGTAAAGATGCATTTGTTTATAGGGGAATGAACCTGATACAAAACATGACAAGATCTGTGCAATGGTGCTCAATAAAAAAATATCAGCTAACAGGACGGGATCGTCTATTGAAAATCAAATCATCCAACCCAACTTATTTTCCGTTGGTAACCGGGGCACATAGTGTTAGCTGAACCCAGAAGGTGATTTTTAAACCTGACATTTAGAATTACTATAGTGCCCGGCATAACGTATTGGAATAATCAAAGTGAAACTGATGTTATTACAAGGCGTAAGCGCTAATCGCACTACATAGATTAAGGTAAACTATCCAGAAAGTTAGGCCATTAACTATAAAAGCATAATATTTGCTGTTAAATCCCTGGGTATTTGGTACTGTCGTTTTTTGCGTGATTTTGAAACTGAAATTTCATGTTACAAACAAATATATTCAAGTATTCTGTAAGAGGCAGTGTAAAAAGAGACCAATACTGATTTATACAAGAAAATTACATACATCCTATGGCTTCACCATTTATTGCAGTTATTCTCTCGTTTTTTATTCCGGGTCTGGGTCAGTTCTACACGGGCCAGTTATTGAAAGCAGTATTGTTGTTTCTGGCCGCATTGGTGTTTGGTGGTCTTTCAACGATACTCATTGGCATTCCGTTTTATCTGATTATCTGGCTGTATAGTATGTATGATGCATATACCGTTGCTAAAGCCTCGGAATCATAAATATTTTTTAAATATATAAATTGAGAAAAAAGAGAGGTTCATTTGGAACGAGAGCCAATATTTAAGCTGCTTTGTTTCATTTGATGTAAATAAAGAAGCGAGGTAGTATTACAGATTATTAATTCCGAGGATTTTAGTTTCACGAATAAATTCCTCTTTGGATAATGACAAAACTGAAACGTTGTAGTCCCTGAGTTTTGTAAGGAACAGGGTTCGGGAAATTCCAACCATGCAGGCAGCAGCTCCGGATGATAAGCGACCCATTTCATAGAATTTTGCTGCTGCCAGCATCCGGATTTCATTTCCAATATCCCGGGGTAAAGACTTAAGTGCCAGAATTGTATCATCTGATATCTGGATTACAATATCACTCATCTATTAATCCATCCGTTGCTGAATTTTTTTATTATCCTATAGTTATATATATTTATATTTGAAAGGATTCTCTATCCTCACAAAAAATATCACCGTTGTCATATTGTGACTATCCTGGATACCTGTCCTGCTGCAATCTGTATATTCAGGATCTCCTGTAAAAAAGAATGAATCAGTATTCAAAACGGGAAGATAACTCCCGCTCTATCCTCAAGAATGGTGAAACTAAGCTCGGTGCAGGGCTATCTCCCCTGTTTGCCAGACCCGACAGGCCGTGATTATTAACACCTGATTCCCCCACTATATAACGATGACACATCTTGTCTACCTCTATGTTCACGATACCATGTCAGACTGGGAACATGCCTATCTCCTTCCTGAAATAGTATCAGGCAGATTTTTAAGCAGCCAGGATCAGCGGTATCAACTCCGGCTCTGCGGCCGGACAATGAATTCCATCACAACCATGGGAGGAATTCGTCTCGTCCCTGAAATGACGATAGAGGATATCAAACCGACGCCGGACAGCGTACTTATCCTTGTGGGATCAAACACCTGGATGGACCCGGTACAGGATCAGGTGCTTGCAAAGGTTCGTGATCTCCTTAAATCGGAGATTACCATTGGTGCCATCTGTGGAGCTACCATAGGCCTTGCCAGAGCCGGACTGCTCAATAACCGGCCACATACAAGCAATGACCTCGCAGTCCTGAAGGAGTATTGTCCAGAATATATCGGGGATGCATATTATCTCTCAAAACCGGCAGTCACCGACAAAAATCTCATCACCGCAAGTGGTCTTGCTGCAGTCGAATTTGCATACGAGGTAATGAAAAAGATGGGAGTCATGCGAAAAGCAACCCTTGAAGCATGGTATCATCTCTACCTGCATAAGAAACCAGAGTATTTTTACCAACTGATGGAGTCACTGAAAGATTAAAGATAAATCAGTAGAGTTATTATAGTTAATGGCAAAACTTTTTGAAAAGTTTGCCTTAATCTATGTAGTGCGATAAGCATGCACGCCTTGGAATAACGCTTGTTTCACTTTGATTATTCCAAGACGTTATGCCCGGCACTATAATAATTAGAATAATTCGTGCAGGTAAAGCATTATTCCTTTGCTAAGGAAGATAGGATATTATTATTTGAAAAAAATGATTATATCTGATATTGTTTGAGTGAAGGATGACTGAACGGAATGAGATTCTTACAATATTGAAAAGCGGCACATGACTTAAAAATCGGTCCCTTTTCTTCATCACATACTTGATGAAACTTCATATATTTTTGATAAACTGAATCACTAGTTTTGAATGATATCAAATTTACTCCTGATTTAAGTCGTTCGATTCCCAGATCCCTTAAAATGATTGGGGAGGCGGTGAAAAACCTGATTTTGTGGATTTATACCTTATTTTTTCGAGCCGGAATTTTTATGCTCGTAGGTTGGAAATTTTGGAGAGAAAGAGAGTGATTTTGAGCTTTATGCCAAATCAAGTGTGGATTATAATTATAACTTATGTATTATTATGAATTTAATTTGTAATTTGGAATTCAAATCTTCAAAAAAATGCACCCATTTTATATTTGATTATTCTCATAAATATTTCAAGGATACTTATTCGCACATTCAGGCCATTACAGTATCAAGAAACTCTTCATCATCTTATCCTTTATTCCATTTATATAAGTATATCTTCAAGTGCCCGCTTGGGAACATGGTGAACTCCATCTTCATCCCGCCAGTAATTTGTCTCTCCATCATTTCCTACGGTTTCCAAAACCACCGTTTCTGCCGGATACCCAAATGCCAGCACCAGCTGAATTTCATAATGAACAGGAAGTGAGAGCACGGCTTTTAGTTCCTCTTTTTTAATTGACCCAAACATACAACCGCCAAATCCCTGTTCAGCGGCTGCAAGCATCATGGTCTGGGCTGCTATACCGATGTCATAGGGAGTATACGATGTGCATACATCCTCTGTTACTATGGTGATATAAGCGACAGGCCGCTCTCCTGCAACCGGTCCCCCCCAGTCAGGGAGGCCCAACGCAAAAAGAAGGCAGGATCGGATTTTAGCGGTTTGCATAGGATCGGTTGATACTATGTACCGAAGTGGCTGCTGATTTCTGGCAGAGGGACACAACCGTGCGATATTAACAAGTCCGATAATGGTTTCCCTGGGAATACGGCGGTTTTCATCAAAACGTCGATAACTTCTGCTTTTTTCAACGAGAAAGTGGATGCTGTATTTCATCTGGTAGTATCGGATGTGAAAGTAAAAGGGTTTAAGGGTCTTTGTCCTGTGTGTAAGAATTTATGATACGGTTCAATATATCGAGTATTTTTAAAAAAAATGATGTTTTAACGATCTCTATAATATGTA
>CAYRYR010000038.1:0-1511 GCA_964428385.1 uncultured Methanoregulaceae archaeon | reverse complement strand
GCACTATAATTCATCATCCAATCTTAAAGGCATGGACGACTGGGCTCGCTCCATCAGCAAAGAGTTCTATGAGATAGAGAATTTGGCCTTCCCGGTCATAGGCAATATCCCCGATCCGGAACCGTCGCTGCTGTCCGTCTCCTATCATATCTGTTTCGACATTGTCAGGGTTATCAAAGAGATAGGGATCAAGACTCAAAACAGCATAAGGCTGGGGCTTCCATGGTTCCATCTCTCCTGCTGCAACAGAGGCGAGATCGGCAGGATCATAAAAGATTACCTGAGCTTGGGTTTTTGAACTCCACCATCCCCGGAAGTCATTATGATTCGCACACTCACACATCTCTGAATCCGGGCACGGGCTTCCGTCATCCATCCTGCAAATAGTATACTCATCTGCATACGTCATCTCAGGACATGGATACTCCGGCCCTTTTGGGTTTGTCCATCCATACCAGTACCGGTCTCCGGTTCCTTTTGTACCGGCAAAGATGATGGCATTTCCTCCATCAGCAGTGGTGAGAAACTCCCCTCCTTCCCACTCATCGCAGTGCTGATATCCCTGCAGGGCATGGCTTATTTCATCCGTCTCTTCAGAGGTCTGGTACCGAAGAAGGGTAATCTCTGAAAGATGCTCCTGTGAGGGGGCCGGGGTTTTCTGATCGTCAGTCCACGGGGTATATGCAAACAGGGCAGGCCCCATACCTGACCATCCTCCGTCGCGGTACCGACCGGTAGCAAGATATCTTTTACCAGTGTACTTATCTGCCCATTCCTCAGGTATCTCAAAGAGGTAGTTGGATGTCATGTAATGCGACTGGTCCCCGATATACCAGCTGCCCTCCGGGTTTGGACAGGAGAGGTCAGGAGAGAACCAGCTATGAGTGGGAAGGGAGGGTTCAGCATCAAAGTGATCTCCCCAGGCAAGATGAATGAGCGGATCAGTTTCTTCGTGCTCAAGGTAGGCAAGCCCCATTCGCGGGATTGTATAGTACTCATCAAAAAAATCCCCTGAAACATCAGTAAAGGGTTGTATAAATTCTGCCTGTGGCAGTCCGGAGGGGTGATCTGCCTTGCCAGGAACAGGAATAGTCAACTCAGCCACTTTTCCACCGTCCCTCACCTCTTCTGTCCGTTCATGCCCGGAAATATAAAGCGATCCTGGGTACCGGTCATCTGTACCTGTCTGTCCCCCTGCCGGAACATAGGTCATGGCATTGCCTCCGTATTCAAAGGTATCTGGTCGTTCTTCCCCTTGTGGGAGACGGAATGCACCAAGATAGGTGAGTTCATCAGGATAAACCAGGTGGGTCTCTGCTGATACGCCGACCGGCACCAGCAGCAATATAAAGAAGATGAGAATCAGATGTCGGGTCATGGATCAGATTCTGTTTGTATCAGATATGAATACTCTGCTGTATGAGAGAATAACTGAAGGATATATGCACATGTGCCTGTCCTGAACAGCGTTGCGTGATCGCTACTGATTTTTATCATCCTTATCAAATATT
>CAYRYR010000037.1:0-24416 GCA_964428385.1 uncultured Methanoregulaceae archaeon | reverse complement strand
CACCTGATGAAATATATTCTTGGAGAACTGGGTACTGCAGGAAAATTGGATGGGAACAGGGCAATATTCAACGGGAAATTTGAAGAATCGCTTATCATTGCGATTATTACAAATTATGTTTCTGACTATATTATCTGTTCAGAATGTGGCAAACCTGATACGCGACTTGTCAAAGAGGGCCGTGTACAAATTCTTATGTGTGATGCATGTGGAAGTCACCGTCCGGTTAAAAAACGCAAAGCCCGTTCTGAACCAATCGGAAGCAATCCGGAAGTCGGAGCAATTATCGAAGTTACGATTGAGAACCTTTCACGTCGCGGTGACGGTGTTGCAAAGATTGGTAAAAATATTGTCTATGTAGCCAAAGCAAAACCAGGTCAGACACTCAAGGTTAAAATAGCACGAATATCAGGTTCGATAATCTTTACAGAACGACCGTAATTATAAACGGCAAAAAAGATAATTTTTTTTCTGGTGTATCACTAAAAGTGAACTATTACACCGATTTTTCAAGCTGGACAAGCAGGTCAGCACAGGCATCTGATATTCTTTTGCAGGCCTTTCGAACCGTCTCTACCGGGTCTGCATTATTTTGTGTCGTCACTGTCAGAACAGGATCAGAGAACTGGAACTCGACAAGGTAATTTGCGACATCAACATCAGAATCCTGCAAGAGCTCGGTGGTCAGGGCATTTAAGAAGGTATGCCCCTGCCCGACAATGACCATTCTGACTTTGTCGTCAGTAAGCTCTAGAACAGTTATATTCATTCTATATTCATTGCATCCGGGATGTAATAAAGCTGGGTTTGGTTGCTCTGAAATGTTGTTTTAAAAGACGTACTCATCACCATCCCGTCCCTGACAGGGATAGTCAAACGGGACATGATGGCTCATATGAACAATCCTGTACTCTTTCACGCCCAGTTTTTCTGCAAGATCCTCAGCTTCATTAATATTCAGGTGCTTTGTAACCTTTCGAAATGATGGAGGAAAGAGACCATCAACAAAAAGCATATCAACACCGGTGAGAAGGTCTAGCGTCTGTTGTGGTAGATGTTCATTTGTGTCAGAGGTGAATCCGACTCTGGTTGTTCCATCTGATATGATAACACCACAGGTATAGGTTGGCGGGTGTGTTACTTCTATGAGGGTAAGAGAGAGATCTCCAATCAGAAAAGGAATGTATGGCTCAACAGTGACAGTCTTATTCAGAAGAAATGAGAAGATGTCACCACAATATGCAATGACCGGTTCTGCAGCATAGATCGGAGGTGTTTTCTGAACCCGATAAAACTCACCAAGACCCATGAAATGGTCATAATGACCATGTGTCCAGATTATTGCAGAAATATGAGGTGATCCGGCATGTAAGAGTTGTTGTCTGAGATCCGGTGATGTATCGATAAGAATGGTCGTCTCCCCATGTGAGACTAATAGAGAAGTACGAAGCCGTTGTATCTTGTTATCTAGCGCATACTGGCATTGTGTACAGGAGCATCCGATTTTTGGTGTACCTGGTGCATCACCGGTACCAAGCAACCGTATTTTCACCCGTACCACTTCCGGTTTCGGTTTGCATCCCGTGTTTTTATGAGTTCTTTGCCGAGGTTTACATCATTTTCACAGATATCGGTTCGCCCGTCAAGGAGGGCACTTAAGATTGCTTCCCGCACCAGCATCCGGAGATCAGATCCTGAGAACCCTTCTGTCTCATGGGCAAGATGCCGGCAGTCACAAACTGAGGAGAACCCTGATAGCAGTTTTAAGAGGATCTGCTCCCGAATTAGTTCATCTGGAAGATCAAAGAGCATTACTTCATCAAACCGTCGCCAGGCTGCTTCATCGAGGAGATCCGGATGGTTGGTTGCCCCTATCAAAAGGACATTATTTTTAACCAGGTTTATCTTGTCAATATTTTTTAACAGCGCATTCACGGCACGTTTCATGGCACCATGGTCATCACTGATACGACTCTTGGCTAAGAAGTCAAATTCATCGATGAATAAGATAGAAGGAGCAAGAGTTCGTGCAACATCAAAGATTTTATCGATATTCTTTGAGGTCTCCCCAAGGTATTGTGACGTAACCATAGCGAGTCTGACTTCCAGTACCGGCATATGAAAGATGTGTGAGAGGGCGAATGCGAGCGATGTCTTACCAGTGCCGGGAGGGCCGATAAACAGAAGTTTACCTATCTCTGCAATCCGGTGTTCCCGGAGGAAATCAATGTTCTTAATTGCAACCTGTAATTTTTTAATTCGTTCAAGCTGATCAGCTGAACAGACGAGATCTTCTATTTTTTGTTCAACTTCATCAGGAGCATAGATGATAATGAGATCAAGGCCTGATCGAATTTTATCATCATTTGCAAGCATTTTTGAGATCTTTTTATCGAGAAAGATCCTGGTATCTTCAAAGAGTGAATTATCAGATCGTGCCAGTTCATACGATACATTCGGCATTTTCTCTACGTTCTGACCAAACCAGGCAAGAGTGGGATTATTTTTGAGATATGCTGTACCGTTATGTTTGATAAACCACCGAAATGCCGGGAGTAACTCAGATATACTGAGCCGGTGGCCGAACTCTTCATAGATAGTAAACGGATTTTTCTCAAGCCTGATATGAGCATTCGTAATGCTGAGTACACGTGCAATAGCACTCTCATTCACAACAACAACCGGTCGCTGCAGATCAAAGACATCTACTGAAAAGATCTCCCTCGCCTCTGGCGGAAGATCATTTATTCCAAGTTCATTATACGTATTAAATATCTCTGCAGTAAGCAGGATGGCAAAAAGGTTCAGAATCTCTTCATCTGGTTGCATTTTGTATATCCTTAGCTGATTGTTTTCTTATGCGGTTGTGACGATGCATCCGTCTTCGGTCACAATGAGGGTGTGTTCAAACTGTGAGACATATGATCCCAAAATATCCCCAAGTACGGGAAATCCGTATAATATTCCTTCGCGACAGAGTGATCTTAACGCAAGATCAGGTTTTTTCAGTTCCAACTGTCTTCTGGCAAAAGGAAGACCATTGTTATCTTCAATATTTTTCAGGAGTTTTCGTGCAGCCGGCATCCTGACTGGTTTCTTCTCAATCTGTTTATATATCTCGATCCGTGACCGGTCGCTTACATGCCCGGTACCGGTCGAGGCAAATGGTTCAATAGCAATGACCATGTCCGCTTCCAGCTCAGCCCCCCCGTTCATTTTGATATTAGGAACGTTTGGTCCCATATGGAGTGTATACCGGTCAAGGCCATGCCCGGTGAGGTTTGCAATCGGTTTATATCCCCTGGATTCTATCTCATGCTGCACAATTGCACCAAGTTCTCCGATAGATATGCCGGGTTTTACCTGTGCAATTGCGTTGTCACGTGCAGTTTGTGATGCCTCGACAAGGAGAGGCTGAGATCCAAGATCAATAGTCAAGGCAGTATCGGCGATATAACCGTCACAGTGAACACCAAGATCCAGTTTTACCATATCGCCCTCTGCAAAGAGACGGTCATCGTGTGGTGAAGGTGTATCATGAGCAGCATCTGCATTCAGTGAGATATTGATAGGAAATGCAATACCGAGTCCACTTTGTAGGATCTGGTCTTCAACGGTCTCTGCTACATCAAGGAGAGCCACCCCGGCCCTGACCATTGATGCACCGTGTCTCAAAACTTTTGCCGCAACACGTCCGGCTTCACAATAAGATTCAAAAATTTCTTCTTTCATAGTACCAGTTCCTTATGATATTGTGTCCAGTTCTCGAAATGATCATCCTGAACAAGGCCCATATCTTCAAGTCTTATACCCCCTACTCCTGGATAGTACAGGCCGGGTTCAATGGTAATTACATTTCCTGTCTCTAATAGCCCCCCTGATAGTGAAATGTTTGGGAGCTCATGGACCTGCAGCCCGACACCATGGCCCAGGCTGTGAATGAACCCCTCTTTATTATGTCCATATCCTGCGTCTTCAAAGAGATCGAGAGCTTTCTGATGAACATCAGATCCCATCATGCCACTTCGTACAGCGGCTTGTGTATCTTCTGAAACATCTCTGACGGTATCATACATCTCGATAATCGCAGGTTCCGGTCTCCCCTTTGATATGGTTCTTGTCATATCTGCATAATAACCAGTTTTTTCAGATCTCGGAAAGATATCGATAATTATCGGTTTATTAGCGGGGAGAGGGCCAAAACCAGCTGCATGAGGAAGTGCTGTATCATCTCCTCCTGATACAATGGTATCTGAAGCACTACATCCATGACGAAACAGGCTCATGTGTATCTCCTGTTTTATCATCTCTGAAGTAAGTTGTGTACCGTCACGGTACAGATAGTCTCCCTGTATTACAGATCCTCTGATGCATCTGATAGCCCGGTCCATTGCCTCTTCTGTAACTTTTTGAACCTCCTGGATGGCAGCCACCTCTGTAGCAGTTTTTCGCGCGCGCATCGTTCTAACCGTATTGGTATCGATAAAGAGGAGATCCTGTTCTTCAAGTGCCCGTGCAAATCCTATCTGCATGGTAGAAGGTACGACTATCGGCCCTCCTGCAATCTGATGAATCATCAGGGCATATGCTCTCGTAAGATCTTTCTCTTCCTTCATGATATCCTGCAGACCAGCCTGTGTTCGTGTAATGACTGTTGCATTGGATTCATGACTGGCGCGTTGCGCTTCCATATCCGGAACAATAAGGATGCCATGTTCACCAGGTTTTTTAAGGAATATCACTGGATCAGTGACAGAAAAACCTGTCAGGTACCGCATATCGGGATCTGCTGATGATGCGTATATGACATATGCACAAGCATCATGGGAACGGACAAGTTCGTCCAGTCTGTCCATCCTTATTAGTTGTAGGTAAACCCACAAGTACTTTTATCCCAGATGTGAAGTATGAATGATGAAAGCGGCTGACAAAGAACAGTTCAAATGGAAATTCTGGTTTCTTGCAGTTATTTTAAATGGAATCATCTTTCTCCTTGCAGTTGCAGTGCTCTCACTGTTTCTAATCCCTGATCCGTATCGTATTCCGCTGACAGCTATCTGCTTTATTCTCGGCGTTGTACTGATTGTGTATTTCAAAGGGAAGTATAAAAAGACAAAGACGTGGCTTCATCAGTGTTCAGATGAGTCTTAAATGAGGATTTGATGCTTGAGAAGCTGAAGAATGAGATAGAACTGGTAACCAGACATATCGAGGTTCTGGCAGCAGTAGCCCGGTATCAGCCGATTGGGATAATCAAACTGGCTGAACTACTTGAACAGCCGCAACACCGTATACGGTATTCTCTGCGTGTTCTGGAGAACCAGGGCTTCATCAGGGCATCTTCTGTTGGTGCGGTGGTAACAGAACAGGCAGAAAATCTCTTTTTACATCTTGATGATGATATCGAGGAGATAATCAGGCTATTTCTGGAGATGAAGGTACATGGTACCGGTGCATCGGTAGTCCGGAGCACAGGAGAAAATCAACATTTTTAAATACATTCATCTCCTACGTAATAGAGCACCATAAGCCGCCATAACTCAGTTGGTAGAGTGACTGGCTGTTAACCAGTATGTCACAGGTTCGAGTCCTGTTGGCGGCGTTCTTTTTGTTCTGGGCCTGTAGCTTAGTTGGTTAGAGCGCCCGGCTCATAACCGGGAGGTCATGCGTTCAAATCGCATCAGGCCCATACCCTTGGTATGATACGAAATGATTATCTGTTATCAGAAATCTGGTTTTTGATATTTGACTCCAGTAACTTTAATATCCAGTCCTGTACGGTATGATCCTGTTTAACGCATTTTTTATAGTATCTCATCTCTTTTTTGATACAATGGTATCAGAAAGGTGAGGGGAGAATAATACATGCTGTGTCCGGTTTGTAATGACTATCATATCACCAGAGCAGAAGAACTTGTTTCGGTAGCAAGAAAACGGTTTGCACCCTGTTCTTTATGTCCTCTGCCACTTGAACGCGTGCTTTCAAAACGAGACCCCCTTCCCTCATCCTATACTGTTCTTAAACCCTGTGCATGTAACAAACGCTTCATAGATGATGTTATTGCACATATTTACTTCCTTTTTGTTGAGCAGGGAGTATTTTCCGGAGATGAGGCGCTTGCCGATGTCGGGATACCGATGCCAGATCCTGGTTTTTTTTCCCGTCAACCTCCCTATCTGTCATCTCATTCTCTTCTCCTGCTGACTCCGCACAGTACTGCAGAACTATCACATCGTCTGGTACGGGAAGTACCTGAATTACATGGTGTTGTCTCATCAAATAACAAGGTCCCTGGTATCTCTGCCAGTCCTGATTACAGGGCACTGGAGAAGATTAATACTCATACCTATACATTATCAGCCGGATGCGATGTACGGGCAGATATCTTTCCCTGTTCAGGAGGCTCCTGTGTGATATACAAGCAACAGTCATGTATGCATATTGAGTTTCCAAGAGGATATTATCCAAAAATACGTTCGGTTGAGCGATATTTAAAACGAGTCAAACCCCATTATTTTATTGATGCCTGTTCCGGATCTGGAACCCTTGGCATTACTGCAGCAATGAATGGAGTTCCTCATGTGGTGCTAAATGATGCCTGGTATGCAGGTGCATTCTTTTCCGGGTTTAATCTTCTCGTCAATCAGGAATCTCTCAAATATGATGAAGTAATTATGCATACTGATTATCAGTCAATGCAGAACACTCCGGTTCGTAGTGAACCTGTACTCATAGCAGAGGCATATGGAGACAAACGTTCCTGCCATGTGTATCACGGTGATCTCTGGCATTTAGGAGATGTACTTGATTATACTCCGGACTTGACGGTTATAGATCCCTTTGATAAGAAAGATACCGGTGTCATTGATACTATCTGTTCCCAATGGAGACGACAGTATGGCGGGGAGGTTTTTGTCCCCTAAAAAAAGTGAATTCCAAAATTATCTGTATGCTGAAAGATTATCGATGTAGATTGTCTCATACAGGTCAATATCATTTCCGAAGGAAAAAACAACTCCGTTGATGTTCTCAGGATGAATTTGTCCCCCTCCTTCCAGTGGATTCATTGCATCCCATGCAACCGTAACCGTATCCCATCCGGTTGTACTTTCTGCTGTTGTCTCTGTTTCATAGAAGTAGAGCTCGCGGGAGCCATCAGGATCTGTTGAGTATACCAGTACACTATAGGGAAAATCTGTATCTTCTGCATGCAGGAAAAAGGAAATACCCGATGTATCTGAGAAATTTCTGGGTTCATCAAAGAGAAGTTCTGTTGTTGCCCAGCCACCGGCAATGACAGGAGTAACGCTGATAGAGCGTGAAGTTGAACCAGATGCCGCATTTGTTTTATCTGGCTTACTGGATAGTACCGATGTCCCATCACTATAAATTGCCCATCCTTGTGTTCTTTCAGCGGGTTCTGTCTCAAAATCATCGATAAGAAGGACTTGTTCTTCTACATCTGGTTTTTTCACAGGTGGAGTCGTAGTAACCTGCTCAATTGATTCCTCTTCAAAAGATATCGGTTCATCTGTGGTCACTTGTACCGTACCAGCAGGAGTTGATCCATGTTCTTTCCACTGATTGTAAAAAATATTTAGCATCGGGACAAATTCAGCAGTTGCTTTTCTGTTTCCTGCAGAAGAGGGGTGTGGATCTTCAGTGGGGTATACAAGGGTGTTACCTCCCCTGTCAGTGATGTACTCAATTGTACCTCCAAAAAACCGGTGATGGTTATCTGAACCGGTAAGAACGGTATACAAATCCCAGACTGCTACATTTCCTGTATCGTACCCATTAAGCCATTCGGTGGTGAGCCAGGTATTAAATGCGCGTGCATTGTCTGCATAGGTTCCATCCAGCTCAGGGGGAGCGGTGATAGCAACAAAGAGTTTGTCTGGTCTTGTCGCAAAATAGGAAAGTATCTGATTGTATACGTATTTAGCTCCGGAAACTGAATAATCAGGCACAAAACCAGCAGGGTCCCCGGGATTTCCCTCAAGATCAGAGTTTGGATAACATGACTTGAAGATGATTATCTCATTTTCACCCCCAGGATCCTGCATCGGACGGTTATAATAATCCCACCCTGCTGCATCGTCATCGGATTCCAAAAAAGCTGCCTGCATATACCGGTTAGTCTGAGGGCTTTTGAACCACTCTACCCAATCTGGAATATCAGTCCGGTCTCCAATGGCGTCAGGTCCCCACCCGTAATAGGTATCACTCACAAAATAGTTGTTCTCAAAAAGAGCCTCTCCAAGCCCGCCATTTTCGTCCGATAGCCAGTTTTCACCAACTGAATGATGAATGAATAGTAATTTGACTGGCATCTTCGGGGGTGAAGGGTCTGGTATTTTCTGTGTATCTGCAGCAGATACAGGTGCTGTTATCCAGATAAGAATCCCGAAAATTATTGCTGCTAGCAAAATATCTCTCAATATCCCGGTTTTATTGTGTAGCAAAGTCATATCAGATCCTCGATTCTATATGCCGTATTATCATTATATCGTTAAAGATATGTCGTGAATGGGTTCTTTATTATAGTGCACATATGCGTCTGCGATCTACTTCCCTCTCACGGGTACTGGCTCACTGCATCACCTTTATGAGCATTTTACTGCATGAAATCAGAGGAATTCCCAGTCTGGATTATGACCTGAAGGTATTTTTATTCTGTAATACATTTGAAAAGAGAAGAAGTGTTTAATTGGTGTCAGGGACATGTACTTACGGGACTAGCCTGGGTGGGTCGGCGTCACCTGTCATCTGAGATCGCCGGTATGCAGAGGGCGAAGTTTGAGGAAGGCTGAAACGGACAATATGAGCTATCATTTCTCCTGACGTAGAAACTCTGTCCTGTGAGGTCGATGGAAAGGTATCATATGTTTCGGAGGAAACAGCGACCTCTTATCGTGGAAACCGGTCCAGGCCCGGAAGGGAGCAGACTTACCATGAACATTCGGCGCCCACAGGGGTGCGGGGTGGAGAAAGGAGGTGTCGGCAAGTATTGTTACGTACAGTCGACCGATAACGTGTCCCATCTTGTTTTTAACGAGGTATTCGATGTCTAAGGTTGGAATTATCGGCGCTACCGGCCGAATCGGGCAATATGCATCCTTAGCGATATCAAGGATTCCTTATGTCCGTGAAATGGTGTTGTATGGCAGAGAAGGAAATGAGAATGTCCTTGATGGCATAACAAGGGATATGTCTGATGCCTTTGCAGCAACAGGGACAAATCTGCATATTGCATGGACAACCAGTCTTTTAGATCTTGCAGGTTCAGATATCATTGTCTTTACTGCAGGAGTTCCAAGAAGGGCGGATCAGGATCGTTTTGATCTTGCACACGGTAATGCAAAAGTTGTTGCCGGTTATATGAAACAACTATCATCCATAGTTCCGGACGCTATCATTCTCATGGTGACAAACCCGGTCGATGTGATGACATCTGTTGCGCTCAGGTACTTTGGGAATAATCCGTACCAGGTATTTGGTCTTGGTACCCATCTCGACTCGATGCGGTTAAAATCGCTTATAGCTTCATATTTTCAGGTCCATGTAAGTGAGGTACATACCAGGATAATAGGTGAACACGGCGACAGTATGGTCCCTCTCTGGTCTGCGACAACGATTGGTGGTATCCAGATATCAAATCTGCCGGCTTTTCGGAAACTTCCGATGGATGAGATTATGGAGACAGTCCGTACGTCAGGCCAGCATATCATTGCAGGAAAAGGCTCGACAGTCTGGGGTCCGGGTGAGGCGACTGCAACCCTTGTATCAACGGTTCTCGGTGATGAAAACCGGATATTAACAGTTTCAGCGTACATCAACCGTGAAGTAGACAACATCGGTGATGTCTGTATTGGAATCCCTGCGCGAATTCGTCGTGACGGAGCACACCCTGTCTCAATCAGGATAGACTCCCGTGAAGAGCAGGCACTTATGGTATCGGTAGAAAAGATCAGAAATCTCTCTCAGGAGGTTATTAAAACTCTTGAGAATGAAGAGACTGACTAAAAAATGTATGATGTCTGGTAACCGTCAGACAAGTGTTGATTCAATTATTTCTGCCCGTTCAACGCCTTTTATTCCGTTCAGAGCAGATTCTACGATATCGGTCTGACCTTGTGCATCAGGAACAACAACAACCACTTTTAATGCAACAAGGCCGTATCCGATTGGTTCTTCCTGTATCTGTTGAACATTATCAACCGTCTTCATAATCGTTTCCCTGATATCATTCAGATCAATATCTGGTGATTCAGGCATGACTTTAATGATAAGTGCTACATCTCCCATTCATGGCCCCCGGAAACCGCATGTCGGACAGATATATGCAATACTCTGTTCTCTGCACCGGTAACATCTCCGGATCTCAGTCCCGCAGGCAGGGCATCCAAACCTGGTTGCGCCCTCGAGAGCGAGCGGGGCGTTGCATGATGTGCATTTTTTCTCACTCATATTTTTGTTTCTCCTGAAGTGTTTACATATCTTCACGTGTATCCACTTAAATGATCTCAGGGAATGAAGGTTCCGGGTACCCTAAGACCCCTGAGTAATGATGATACCCGCTCCTGTTCTCTTCCATTTATGATAGTAGTCTGTATCGCATGTGACAATACAAACGCAATGAAATGCGGGTCAACAACATCTGTTGGAACTGGTGTTGTTACATGCCTCATCAGGGTACCATCAGAGAGTATTCCGTCGACTGATTTAAGGAGAACCAACTCTGTTCCGAGTAATGCAGCGACATATGCAGCGATTGTATCTGATGTTATCTCCCAGGAATGGGGGAGAGGATCGGTCTTTTTCAGGTAACAGTACGGTAAAAAAATGCTTGTCTGTGAGGAGTGCGATGGTGTATCAGTAACTGGTATATCAAAGGAAGAGATATACCATCCGTACTGTTCCATCCCTGCTATGGCCATCCAGTGAGCAACTGAACCATCAACATTGCAGTCTCTGACTCTTTCTGTAAATATCCCGCCCCCGGGAATAATCAGAGTTTTTTTCTCAGAAAAACGGATTATCTGTGTAATTTCCCTGATATGAGAGATAAGACTTCCCCCTATTTTAATTACCAGATCTGTCATCACTATCAGGGTTGTTTCATTAGCTTCATAAAGGAACGGATGAGACTATCATGTATGCGGTATGTCACTCTCTGCATTGGTTTCCTCCTGATATGCTCAATTCTGTGGCATAGCGCAGCAGCTCAGCCGTGTGTGATACAGGAAGTCTGTCCTGATACCTATCTGCCTGAGGACGCCGATGAATATGTCATTATTTCAGGTTCCCCTGATGTTATCACGTATGCCCTGACAGATGGTGAGGGAACAATATCCTTTCCTGGACCCTTTCCAGAAAAAAGCCGGATTACAGTGGCAAGAGAGGCAGCTTCATATTATTCAGTCTATGAGGAGTATCCGGATTTTGAGATTATAAACACAGTCCCGGGTATCCCTGATGTCTCGGCAACTCAGTCGTTCAGGCTTGCAAATACAGGGGATGAACTGACTCTCCTGACAGACGGACTGGTTACTGACAGGATTTCATGGCCTAATGATTTCTGTTGCAGAAGAGGGCAGATTCATTTCAGGGACGTAAACGGAGAATGGGACTCACGTGTTCTCATGATTGGACAGAGCAGACTCAACCCGGTACAGGCTGACAAGGTATCTGGTGTTGCGTTTCTCTCACCTGACTGTAGCCGGGAAGTTCTACTTACAGTTATCAGGGATGCGAAGGAGGAGCTCCTTGTGAATGTGTATGAATTCACTGATCTCGAGATTGCAGATTCTCTTTGTGCAGCACATGCCCGTGGTGTTTCTGTCTCTGTTCTTATTGAGGGCGGACCGGTTGGTGGCGTGTCAGATGAAGAAAAAAACGTAATTTTCCGACTGTTATCATGTGGTATTACAGTATGGCAGATGGGAACTGTATCAGAGAGTCATGCACCATACCGATACGATCATGCCAAGTATATTGTTGCTGATGCACATCATGTTCTTGTTACCAGTGAGAACTTTACCCGCCACAGCCTCCCGCCTGCAGGAATTGTTGGGAACCGTGGATGGGGCCTCCTTTTGGATGACAACACAATTGCTGCATACTATCGTGAACTATTCAGGCAGGATTCGTCAGGACCGGGAATATCTTCTATCCTCGGAGAAGAACATGTACCTGTACCTTTTTGTAATCAGACATACCAGCCACGTTTTTTTCCGTTATCCTTTACCAATGCAACCATCTCAATTGTTGTCTCTCCTGATACCAGTTCCATGGTCACTGATATGATAAATACAGCAGAAGAGAGCGTCTTTATTGAACAGGCATACATCAAAAAGATGCCAGACGGTTCGCTTCATCCTTATCTCTCTGCAGCAATCGATGCGGCACGACGGGGTGTCACGGTTCGTGTGCTGTTAGACTCATACTGGTACAATATTGAAGGTGCTTTTGACAATGATGAGATGGTCTCTCTTCTCAATACCATAAAAATGGATGAAGATCTGTTATTGGAAGCCAGGTGTATCGATCTTGCATCAACAAATCTCCTTAAAGTTCATACCAAAGGAGTTGTCGTAGACAAACACAAAGTCCTTGTCTCAAGCATCAACTGGAATGAGAATTCCCCGACTTTCAACCGTGAGACTGGAATCATCATTGACCATCCTGATGTCGGGGCATACTATGCGTTTGCATTTCAGTCTGACTGGGAGGGCACAAGAGGAACTGTTCCTGGCCAGGGGAATAAAAAGGATCAGGATCCAGTCAGGCTAGCAGCTCTTGGCATCGTGATTC
Organism: uncultured Methanoregulaceae archaeon; assembly: GCA_964428385.1. Classification (GTDB taxonomy): domain Archaea; phylum Halobacteriota; class Methanomicrobia; order Methanomicrobiales; family Methanospirillaceae; genus JAFGOM01. The sequence goes on along the minus strand of CAYRYR010000037.1, from coordinate 11,599 downwards.
TGCTGCTGCTGGTCCTTTTAGTGGTGCGAAAAAGGAGGTACAGGTAACACGGTACCATGTCTATGAATGCCATGAGAATTTTGAGAACCCTGAGAGCAAAGAGAACCTTACAAGACACGTAACTGTTGTTTATTGCGACCGTTGGGAAAAATGTGTTGTGATATGGATGGTTATAGCATCTCATGAGCAAAGACAAAGATGAGATAATACAGTGCGATTATCAGCATGATTACCCCTGCAATAATTTGTATTATGCGGTGATTCCCGGTTAAAAAAGAGATTACATGCCGGTTTTGTTTAGATGAGAGGAGAGAGAGAACCAGAAGGGGTAGGGCCATCCCGCATCCAAAAATAATAAAATTAAAGAGATTTGAGATAAATCCGATAGTTGTGGTTGAGAGAGCAAATACCATGATGATTGAAGCCGGATTACAGGGGAGTGCTACAAGCCCAAAGAACCCTCCAAAAAACCATGCAGAGAGTACAGGTGAATGGACAGTAGGCGCTCGGATCGTTGGAAAAATCCGGCCGGGATCCAGACCTGCTATCATGCCGATGCTCATTATTGCGAGCAGGATATAGATGACTGGTCCAAGTATCGCTAGTACCGATGAAGTCGATATTTTTAGGAGATATACAAAAATCAGTCCAAAGAGGAGCATTGCACATATGACTCCTCCGGTAACAACAAACCCAAGGATAACCGGAGAGATTGTTCTTTCAGATGATGCCTGTTTTGCAAGAAATGCAAGATATCCTGGATACAGAGGCAGGACACAGACTGCACCAAGCGGTGTGTAAACCCCGGCAAGAAATGCAAGGATCCATGTATCAATGAGAGATGCTATCAGCATAACTCCTCCAGGCTCTGTTGTAAGCGTGGTGCCGGAATGGCTCCGGGATTAAAGAGATAGACAGTCTCATTGCAGATAACGGCGGTCTGGGGCATCGTGAGAATAATTCTCTGGCCAAATACATCTACGAGTCCCCTGAGGACTTCATCAGGTGCAGAGACATAATATCCTTCTGAAAAGTTATTTCTCATAATATGTCCCAGGATACGCTCTTTGTCTTCGTTTCTCTCGATATCAATTGCCAGGAGTTGATACCGGCCTGGAGCTTCTCTCATTAAAAGTGAGGTCTCCTGTAACTGATAGGTGCATGCAGGACACCAGATAGTAAATGTCTGGATGATAAGTGGTTTTTCTAAAGAGATGAGTGAAGATAGGGTGATATCCTTTCCACTGACACTATCGGTCATTGGTATATACATCCAGTCAGGCAGTTTCATTATTCTCTCATCTGAAGGTACCATCTCTTTCTCTCCTATTGGTATTGCAGCCGGTTGTGCCGGACTCATCTGATATCCGATGCATCCAGAACAAGCTACAGAAAAAAAGAGTAATATCATGCCTGCGACGAGTGCAGTCAGATTGTTCATGTATACGTATATGCCGATGTTTGGATATCCATCTTATCAGTTCATTTCTGAATCTGATACATGATGATTAAATTTCAGTGGTGTGATACTTATAGATGATACTAGAGCGCCAGGAACTGACTGCTATTCTCATTCTGGTCCTTGTTATCCTGATACTAGGAGTTGCATCTGTGGTATTAGATGGATCACGCGGCTCATTTGCAGGTGCGTATTGTGAGACCCTCCCGGACAAAACCCTGGTATGTCATACCGGGGTTATTGATTCAATAACTGATACAAAGACCGGTGGTCATCAAATCCTTAATGTATCAGGGATTACGGTTTTTCTCCCGGGAACAGTTGCAGAAAAGACGTGGTTTTCCAAAGGGGATACTATAGAGCTGACCGGAGAGATGGCAACATATCAGGGTAAAAGGGAGATTATGATATCAGATTCAGATATCATTACCATTGTCTGATGAGGATGGCAGGATGTCGAGGCTCATATCAACTGGCCTGACTGTATGGGTGAGTGATCCAAGGCTGATGATATCCACAGGAAGAGATGCATACCTGCCGATGTTTTCATGGGTAATCCCTCCAGAAATTTCTATTTTGACCAATTTTTTGAGATTTTTAGCAATCAGCAGATCCACGGTCTCTTGTACCTCTTCAGGTGACATATTATCGAGGAGGAGAATTGCAGCTCCACTTTCTGCTGCTATACATGCACTCTGGGAGTCTTCGACCTCAACTTCAACCACCCGGTAGGGTGAATAGGATACAGCCCGCAGTACAGCTTCCTGTAGAGGCACAAGTACCAGATGGTTATCTTTAATGAGGATAGCGTCTGACAGGCAAAACCGGTGTGTTTCTGCACCCCCGATGAGGGCTGCTTTTTTATCAGCAATACGAAGACCAGGAGCAGTCTTTCTGGTAACTGCAACCCTGCAGGACTGGTTAACAGATGTAACCAGCTCTGAAACCCTGCGTACAGATGTTGCAATACCGCTCATTCGTCCCATCAGGTTTAAGACCGTCCTCTCAAGCAGCAGTATAGTATGGGCAGATCCGGTGCAGAAGAGTAGTTCATCGCCGGCCTGTACCTCATCCCCGTCCTGTTTTGTGGATGAACAGGCAATTTCATAATATGAAAAGAGGCGTATCACGTCATGCAGCCCTGCGATGACTCCATTTTCTCTGGCGATAATCACAGCTCTGCAGTTCATCACAGGTATCACTGCAGACGTTGTGACATCACCAAAGGGAGCGTCTTCCCTGACATATCTCAGGAGATCATCCATCGGTATCTCAAGCATATTTTTCACCTGCTAACAGCCAGCATCTTCTCGATTGAGTCGCGGGCAGGAGAGATATAATCCTCTGGTACCGTTACCTGAAATGTATTATTTTTCAGACAAAAGAGCAGCTTATCGATGGTTATCTTTTTCATGTCAGCACAGACGGCGTTATCATTCTGATAGAATATCTGTTCAGGATAAAGGATTCGTAGACGGCTTACCATATCCCGCTCGGTAAAGATATGCCATGGTCCGCCACACATGGTCATCTGTGTCATTCCTCCGGTAGAAGCGATGATATCAGACAGTTCCTGAATCTCTGCCCGGCATTCAGGGTGACAGATAATGCTCCCCCCTTTTTCCTGTGCCCTCCTGATATCTGTTACTGTAAATTCGGTATGAACATAACAATGTCCATCAGGTGGAATGGGTATTATCGTCTTTTTTGGGAGCTGACGTTGTACATACCCTGCAAGATTTGCGTCAGGGCCAAAGAGTATTATATCCTCAGGCAGGGAACTGACAACAGAGACTGCATTTCCTGACGTACAGGTGATATCAGCGGCAGCCTTACAGGCGACTGTGCTGTTTATATAAACCACAACCGGTGCACCTGGATATGAATTTCGTGCTTGCGCAATGATGTCAGGAGTGAGATAAGAAGCAAGAGGGCAACCTGCATCCTGTGATGGGATGAGGACCGTACGGTCAGGGTTAAGAATTTTTGCCGTCTCTGCCATGAACATGACCCCGCAGAGAACAATGGTCTTATTTACTGTTTTTTTTGCCTGTATTGCAAGTTCAAGACTGTCTCCCACAAAATCAGCCAGGTTCTGTATTTCAGGAGGTTGATAGTTATGAGCAAGAATGACTGCGTCTCTCTCTTTTTTCAGCTGAATAATTTCCTGTTCCTGACTCATCTTCCAATCACCAGTGGGTCGTCAATATCTTTGAGCAGTGAGAGGATTGAGAGGGCTGCAAGATAACTGGTGGCAGGATTATCTGGTGACGGCTGGTTAGTAATTTTCAGGTATGCTTCCCCAAAAGCTCCTTCTACAATTATCTCATGGATATTGCGTTTTACTGCAGGATCTGCATATAACTTTACATCAATCGGACTTCCTGATGCAAGAGCCAGGGCAACTGATACATTCACATTTTTTGGGAACTGTTTAATGCAGTCGTTTGCTTTCCCTTCAAAAATAAGTGTCCGCTTCTGAACCTGTACATTCAGGCTTCTCGGACTTTTCGTTGTGATGAGTTCAAGTCTGGTAATAGGAGAAATTCTCCCGATGGTAAGATTATCAAGACCCATAATGGCCCCACTTGGGATATGTATTTTTTTGTTGTGCCTGCGGGCAATGTCTTTTAATTCCTTACAAAATGCATCATCTGCGAGTGCCCCAACACTCAATATAACGATATCTTTCTCATTTCTGAGAACTTCTGCTGCATATTCCCTGACCGCTGATCCTGATGCAGCTTCTACGACCATATCAAAGGGTTCTCTAATAAATAAATCAAAATCAGTATATCCGTGGGCACCTGTGTGGGAAGCAACACTCTTTACATGATCTGGATTCTTATCAAACATCGCAACTATTGAGAACCCGTTCTGATTCTCAGCGATGATTTGCCCAACATTTCCACACCCAAGAAGCCCGATCGTAACCATTGCCTACATATTAGAAGGATGAGGTTTAAGCACTTTGTTTCTATCGTTATAGTGACTCAATATTGAAGCATTTATAGCATTCGGATACAGAATTATGGCAGCGATGGTAATGCCGTAATGACTGAGAACACAGACCCTGCATGGTTCAAAAACCTGTGCGGGAAACGTATATGCATTCTGACCTTTGGATGCACTTATAATGAGGGTGATTCGGTGAAATTGCTGGAGATTCTCATGGCGTCCGGATGTACGGTCGCAGAATCTACAGAGACTGCAGATGCCATTATTATCAATACCTGTATTGTTATCGGATCAACTGAGCGAAAGATGAATCGACTTATTGCGGCATATCAACATCGTGAATTGTATATCACCGGATGTATGCCTCTTGCATATCCAGATCGCGAGTATCAGTCTCCCTCACCAGTTATCATCTGGCCTGATGAGATTCATACTTATTTCCATCAGATAAAGACCGTAAGCCCAATAAGAGGTGGTATTGTTCAGATTGGTAAAGGATGTGTCGGTACGTGTTCGTATTGTATTACGAAACGTGCAAGGGGATCACTGGAGAGTTTTGAAAAAGATGAGATTCTTATGTATATCAGACAGATGGCTGATGCTAACGTACCGGAAGTGAGGCTTACCAGCCAGGATCTGAGTGCATATGGTATAGACCGGGGTGAAGAGCGACTTTCGGATCTGCTGGCAGAGATAAACAGGATACCCGGGGATTTTATGGTCCGTCTGGGTATGATGAATCCAGCAACCCTGCTATTGATAATTGATTCTCTCCTCCCGCATCTTATCGGGGGAAAGATATTCTCATTTCTGCATATCCCTGTTCAGTCCGGATCAGATCGCGTTCTGTCATCAATGAACCGAGGATACCGTGTTAGTGACATCATGACAATTCTCTCTGCCTGTAGGAATGCAGGAGATATAGGAATCGCAACTGATATCATTACAGGGTTTCCTGGTGAAGAGGAAGAAGATGTGGGTGCAACTGTGGATCTGCTTGAAACAATGAACCCTGCAATGATTCATATTACCAGGTACTCATTACGGGAAGGCACCACTGCAGCATCGTATAAGGATATGCCTGATAGAATTAAGAAAGATCGTTCCCGTGAGTTGACCCGGGTCAGGGATAGCCTGTTACGTGCTCGAAATCAGCAGATGATAGGATCGATTATTCCGGTCCTTGTCACTGAGAAGGTTCGTTCAGGTTCGGTAACTGCACGAACGAAGAGTTATCAAAACGTCCTCATACAACAGGATCTAATGCCAGGAACCCGGGTTTTCGTTAGTATCACGGGTGAGCGGACTCATTTTCTTATCGGTGAAGTTGTACAGGTGTAATTTTTTCTTTCAGCGGTATCTGTGCATTGTGGTTTACCATTCCAGGTATCAAAACCTGAATTTTTCATAGCTCAGTAGATTCGCTTTCTCTTTAACAATCTACAACCGCAATAGTGGTAGTAGTATAAAACACTGTAATTTTTTAGTAGTTCATGCACTGCTACCAGATGGTCATGAGCACCATTTCTATCCTTATATCGCACCAGCAGCGATAATTCTGCAATTTGCCTCATATGCTGTGGTTTTCACTGAAAAACTTTGATATTTGAACGATTCAGTTTTTTCTCTCACTTCATTTTCTTCTTCTCATTATCATATCTGAAAAATTTCAGATATCTGGCTCGTGAAAATAACTAATCTCTAACATATATCATCATACGGTTTACAATCAACATTTTTATTGATTATAAGGGAGAAAATGAACGTTTTTAGGATCAATTCCGAAGAGGTAATGAATAGAACAAATCATACGTGATAAGATGGATGAGGTTATTGAGAATGGGTATACCCGTCTGATTGAGATAATCAGGACCCAGAAAAAAGCAATTGATGGTATGGGCGATGAGATCGCACAAAAGAATGCAGATTTGTTTGAACGGATGATAGCTATGACAGTGCCACTCATTTCAGATGTCGGTATTCAGATGCTACAGATAGGTAAAGTTGACACAAAAGGTGAGGTCTATGATGCCAGGCATTATGATGAGAAGATGATTCTGCTTGGGAAGAGTGAAGAGGTAGTCCCGGTCAGGCCTGATGATTTTTCAAAACAGGTTACTGATCAGTTCTGTATGTTAGGAGAAAGCGGCACAGTGTATGAACTGATGTACAGCAGAGATGAACTTATTGTCGACTCATATCTCGCAGAGCTCTCTTTCCGTGATGCAATTACTCTTTATGGGTATGATATTTTGTTCATGCTCTACAAAGCGATGCGTCAGTATTGCACAGGACAGGAAGAACTGGTAGAAGCACTGGAAAAAACAGTAACATTCATCAATGGTTCTCCAAAACCCGTGAAATGACTTAAAAAAAATAAAAATTACCTATTTATTTATTGCAGATTGCATAAAATAAGAATAATAATGGGCCCGATGCGATTCGAACGCATGACCTCCCGGTTATCAGCCGGGTGCACCACCACCTATGCTACGGGCCCCAATGTGCTTTATCTAGTTGGATGGAATGACTTTTAAAGGTTTTCCAGAAAAACGATGGCAGAACAACGTACCCGATACCATTTGGTTGTGCATACAATGCTGAAATGCAGAGGCACCCTAAAAACCAGTTCATACAATGGCATGAATGTATGGGCATACATCTTTTTGGTGATCTTTTCAATGAATAACAGAGTTAGTCCGGTTGAACAGAATATATGCGGATACGCAAAAATACAGGGAATATTTCTCTCTTTTGCCTGGCTCTTCTGAATCGGCGCCATGATATTGTGGTCAGATATCTCATATTTATGTCTCTTTATGGGGATTCGTACAAGGTTTTTCATGAATGAAGCGCCACTTAAAAAAAGATATACTTACAGAAGTATTGCAATGATAGATATAATGCTGAAGATGTTATGGAGGAAATGAATGGTACAACAATATCTTCTTGGAAATGAAGCAATAGCATATGGGTGTCTGGAGGCACCTGTTGATGTCGCCTGTGGATATCCGGGGACTCCATCATCAGAAGTTATTGATTTTCTTCGTTTTTTTAAAGAAAAAACCTGTTACGTTGAGTGGTCTGTCAATGAAAAAGTTGCATTTGAAGAGGCACTGGCAGCATCATGGTGTGGCCTTCGGTCTCTTGTTACGATGAAACATGTTGGGCTGAATGTTGCAGCAGATCCTCTGATGACGAGTGCATACACCGGAGTAACAGGAGGTTTTGTCATACTGGTTGCAGATGATCCTTATGCACACTCCTCTCAGAATGAGCAGGACAGCAGATGCTATGCCCAGTTTGCCAGGATACCATGTCTAGATCCGGCAACCGTTCAGGAGGCACATGATATGTGCCGTGACGCATTTGTATTGTCAGAGGATTTCGGGCTTCCTGTTCTTTTCAGACCCACTACCAGAATCTGTCACTCAAAGAGTGATGTATCCATAGGAGAATTGCAGGAATCAAAACGTGCCGGTCATTTTGAGAAAAATCCTGCACAGTATGTTGTCATTCCTGTACATACACGCATTCTGCATAAAAAACTCAATGAAAAACAGCCAGCTATTAAAAAAGGGCTGGTTGAACGTGGATACAACTGGTATGAGATACATGGAAGCACAGCGGTTATTGCAGGTGGAATTGCTGCATCCTATGTCAGAGAAGTGCTTCCAAAAGGAATCTCATTTGCAAAGATAGGTGCATATCCAATAGATGAAGAGTGGCTTTCTGAATTTGTACAAAAACACGAAACCATCCTTGTGGTTGAAGAACTGGCGCCGGTGATTGAGAAGGTTGTTTACCAGGTAGCCTGCGGACAGAATGTGCATGGAAAGCTGGATGGAATCATTCCCTATGAGGGTGAATTCTCACCCGAAAAGGTAGTATCATATATGCAGGCCGCTGGTATACCGGTTTCTCCGGTTGCCAGTTCACGTGATCCCTATACCGCTCTTCCGGTCAGACCTCCCATTCTATGTGCCGGCTGTATGCATCGCGCTGCTATGTATGCAATGAAGAAGGTCTTTAAAGACGGGATATTTCCAAGTGATATCGGGTGTTATACGCTTGGAATTCAGCAGGGCACGGTTGATACGACTATTTGTATGGGTGCGTCTATTACTGTTGCAAGCGGAATATCACACAGTGGTGAAGAACGGGATATTGTTTGTACAATCGGTGACTCGACTTTTCTACATACCGGGATCCAGGGACTAATTAATGCGGTATATAATGGCGCTGATATTATCGTGGTTATCCTCGATAACCGTATCACCGCGATGACTGGTCATCAGCCCAATCCCACAACCGGAATGACGGCTTCTGGTATCGAGACCCCGCCGGTTTCCATTGATGCAATCTGTCGTGCCTGTGGAGTACAGTTTGTAGAGACTGTTAGTCCCAATGACTATCCACAGTTTTTAAATGTCCTTCGTCAGGCACAAAAGCGAGACGGAGTCAGGGTTGTCATTGCAAAACAACCATGTGTCATCATCGAGAAGCGGCAAAAAATAAAGAGAAAGCAGTACTCAGTTGATGCAGATGTCTGTATCGGTTGTAAAGTCTGTGTTATGTATGGCTGTCCTGCAATTGAACTGGTATCAGGACGTGCAGTGATTACCGAACTCTGCAGCGGATGTGGGATTTGTAGTCAGTTATGTCCGATAGGAGCTATCAGGCTGGAGGAGCGATTATGAACCGGTATGATATCATGATTGTGGGTATCGGTGGTCAGGGAACTATTCTCACCTCAAATATCCTTGGTGTTGCCTGTGTGATTGAAGGTGTGCCTGTTCGTGGTGCTGAGACTCACGGGATGGCCCAGCGTGGTGGATCGGTAGAGAGTCAGATTCGGATTGGTCAGGAGTATGGCCCTCTGATACAGAGCTCCAATGCCGATCTTCTGATATCATTTGATCTCATTGAGACAGTCCGGGCACTTCATTATCTCAAAGAAGGAGGATCTATCGTTACTAATCGTGCATTTGTGGTTCCTACAACGGTATATATGCAGGATTTTCCTCCACCTGATGAACAGATGCTGATCTCAATTCTTCCAGATATGCATCTTTGGATTCTGGATGCAGCTCTGATAGCAGAAGAAGCAGGAAGCATCCTTACACAGAATATTGTCCTGCTTGGTGCTGCATCACGGTTTATCCCGTTACAGGAAGAATCTCTCAAAGAAGCTATCAGACGCACCGTTCCGAAAAAGACAGTGGATATGAATCTTATAGCATTTGACCTTGGCAGGTCAGCTTCAGAAAAGTGATTTATAATAGGTCTATCATCAGATTCATTGAAAAAAACCGGGATAGTATTATGATACCTTTCAAAATCACTTCTTATAGGTAATGCACGAGAAAAGAGAGACCATTTCTGCGATTTCTTTTTTTTATCGTATTCATGCACCACTGGTATCAATATTGAATCGCTTTTCATGTGATATGGTATCAACGACGATATTGATATTTGTGATAATGGCGATTATCTGATTCAACACTGCCAATGCTTTCATTTGTTGCTGATTAATTCATAATATCATCTGTGGTTTTATGTACAAGAGTATTCTTATCATTACTACTGGCGGTGAACTCCTCAAAGGATACTTTCAGGTATTTATGGGTAAACAGGAAGGATTTAGGGACTTTCCGATTGACTAAGTCCCCATTAAAAAGAAAATGGCTGACATATGGTTTGTACCTGACCAAATATGGCATCTGATCTTGAAAAGCTAAAGGAGCGTATACTTATCAGGTAATTTGACGAGTATTGGAAAGAAACAAAAAAATTTATACTCTTCAGAATTGAAGCCATATAAGATGGATTTGAGAAGGTATGGCAGAAAAAGGATTATTAGACAATTATTAATGTGGCACAAAGCGAGTTTAGGTAAAGGTTCTCAAAGAGGATCCAAAACTTCTGATGTGGAATGATCAGACTGTAACATGGGTTGGAGAGTGAATCTAATAAACCAGGTCATCATAAAAAGTAAATTAATAAGATGTATTTAGACAATAAAAACAAAGCAAGAAAGAACAACGTGAGGTAACACCACTGTCCGAATCGCAACAAAATATAAGAATAAATAACCTTAAAATAGAAAATCACTCAAAATTCAGATTGTGTCCTAAAATACATAAAAGGAAAAAAAATTCTCCCTACAATCATTAGCAATCAATCCTGTTTTGAGGTTAGAAACATTAAAGGTGATATAGTACCAGAAAATCGAAAGCTCTATTATATCATTGAAGAACTTGTAATAGATGAAAAAATAAAAAAACCAGACGATTTCATGGAACTAAAAAATATAATAGAAATTAGGATTATACAATCCCAAAAAGCTTAATATATAAATTTACAATATAAAATTATCCAAAAACGTTTGCAACATTATGAATTCTGATATCTCATCCAATAAAACGAAAGAACAATCAAAAGACCTAAAAAGAATAGTTGCATCACTCAATAAAAATTACTCACACCTTCAACAGACATATAAGATACATGAACTCAGCATAATTGGTTCATTTGCAAGAGGGGAACAGACTGAAAACAGCGACCTGGATATACTGGTTGATTTCTATGAACCAATCGGATGGGAAGTTGTCGATTTGAGAGATGAACTTGAAGAATTACTTGGATTGCCGGTCGATCTGATTCTCAAGGCAGGGATAATACAAAGAAGACGACTATATAATGGAATCTTAGAGGATGCTGTCTATGTCAAAGCGTGATATTATTCTTTTTCTGGAAGATATATCAGAGGCCATTGAAAGAATTTCCGATTATATAGAGAATTATTCAAAAGAAGAATTCCAGAATGATCAAAAAACCATTGATGCAGTTGTAAGAAATATTGAGATAATTGGAGAGGCAGTTTCAAATCTACCTGAAGAGTTTCGTGATAACTATCCTCATATCCCGTGGAAAAAAATTGTCGGGGTCAGAAACATTGTCATTCACAAATATTTTGGTGTGGATACAAATACACTATGGGTAATAATACATGAACAGCTTCCGGAGTTTAAATTGCACTTATCCATAATAATGAATAGAGATCGCTAATAATCACACCTGTATTTCTCTCTCTCTTTTGGATTGTCCTGAGTGTTCTGCAATTATTCAACTCAATTACATGATAATCAGAGGTATAACTATTTACTTCAGTTATCCCTG
>CAYRYR010000036.1:0-24622 GCA_964428385.1 uncultured Methanoregulaceae archaeon | reverse complement strand
TCATCTTATTTTTTACATTACCTGCTATTTTGCCGTTGATGCAAATAGAAGAAATATCCGTTTCTACGGTCATGTTGACCTTTACCTATCATATAAAATAGGGATACCGATGAAGAGATGAAAGCATCTGATTTATAAAATGCCAGAGTTTTTATCTCTGCAAACAAATCTCTAACAACTGACCATGAAAAAACATCACAGTGTTGATCTAAAATCCATTGCTTGGAATACTATGCGGAAATATGGTTTTGCCCCTGATTTTCCTCCATCTGTACAGAAACAGGTCAACGACATACACGATGAGATACAAAACATTAATACCACCAGTACACAGGATCTCCGCACTCTTCTCTGGTCATCAATCGACAACTACGATTCAATGGATCTGGATCAGCTGGAGTATTGTGAACAGGGTAATAATGAAGAGATACTGGTACGGGTTGCCATTGCTGATGTGGATTATTACGTAAGAAAACAGTCACCTGCTGATCAGCATGCAGCCCATAACGGAACCTCGATATATACCGGTGTCGAGACTTTTCCCATGCTTCCTGACCAGCTCTCACAGGATATCACATCACTTCTTCCCGGAGAGGATCGGATGGTTGTTGTCTTTGAATATTCGGTGCTTTCTGATGGAACCACCCGTCACGGTGATGTATATCGGGCTGTCGTTACAAACAAAGCAAAGCTCATCTATGAAGAAGTCGGTGAATGGCTCGAGGGAACAGGAGTAATACCTCAGAAATTGCAGGAGGATCCAGGACTTGCTGAACAGATTCTTCTTCAGAATGAGGCAGCATTACGTCTGAAAAAGAACCGACTCAAACAGGGAGCTCTGGTCCTTGAGACCATTGAAGCAGAAGCAGTTATGGAAGGAGGCAGCGTTAGGGATCTTGTGGTCCAGCGGCAGAATATGGCCAGGTGCCTGATAGAGGAGTTCATGGTTGCAGCGAACCGGACCATTGTGAATTACCTGGGCGATGCAAAAATGCCAATGATACAGCGAATTGTACGTATCCCTAAATACTGGGAGGGAATTGTGATGACAGCTGCTCAATATGGTGAGAGCCTGCCAGAAGAACCTGATGCACTGGCTCTTACTGCATTCCTGCGACGACGGCGGGAAGCTGATCCCGAGCGTTTTCCTGATCTCTCCCTTACGATTGTGAAACTCATGGGACCCGGGGAATATGTGGCCCTTTTTCCTGGTGGCATTCCTGTTGGTCACTTTGCCCTTGCAGTCACAGACTACACCCATGGAACTGCTCCAAACAGGCGGTATGTGGATCTTATTATACAGCGACTCATAAAAGCAGTCCTTGACGGGAAGAAGAGTCCGTACCAGCGAAAGGAACTTACAGAAAAGGCTGACTGGCTGAGCGACTGTGAAAAGAGATCCAAGAAGGTCGAACGGTTTATGCACAAAGCTGCTGCTGCTGTTCTCCTGGAGCAAAGAATCGGTGAGACCTTTGATGCACTGGTAACCGGAGCTTCCGGTAAAGGAACCTATGTACGTCTGATATCACCACCGGTTGAGGGAAGGGTCATGCAGGGCGAGTACGGTCTTATGGTCGGGCAAAAAGTCAGAGTCCGCCTTCTTATGGCCGATCCCTATAAAGGATACCTCGATTTTGCCTGTATTAGCAGGGGATAAGATCCGGGATACTTTTTAAGACGGTATCTCCTTTTTTTCATGCATCATGACTATACACTGATGCATTTTTTAGGATTTTGGGTATCTATTCTCGTATCTATGCCTGTATCATAGAAATACCCGGTATATTGCCATAATGGAACTAACCCATCATGTATTTACTATTTCTTTGCTCGTAACCTGATGATTCTCTCATAAGATTTTTTTCCAGGAGAGACAAATGAACATCTCCTCATGAATTGTCTTTCTTTAAAACCGGACCTGTATTTCCCTGATACTGGTGAAATACGTTAGGGAAATCGAGAAGTATCAGCAGTGAATTATCGCCATGTTAACCTGTGCTTTTATGTTTTTATTTTTTGGTATCTCATGAAATCTGGTTCATTCATGCCTTTTTACACCCGATTCTTCCTCTAGGTACATTGATTCCAGTAATCGTTTCCCTGACTTTGTTTTGAATATGGTGTCTCTTATATTCCTTATAGTATCCTGATTCATGGAATCTTCATACATATTTACCAGAAAATCTGCCTCGACAAGCATCTGGAAATCCATGCCATCAATTTGTGCGTACGAATGATGATTTCCTATAATAAAGCAGATTCTTTCGATATAACCCTGTGAAATATCTAATTGTGTAAGTATGTGACGAGCAATATGAGGACCTTCAATCTCCTGATATTTCGCACCTGATGAATGATATTTCCTTTCAGCTTCCTTTATACCAATATCATGAAGAATCGCTGTAAAACATAGTATTTGATGGATCTTTTCATCGGCTAATTCCTCTTGCGAGATTATATGAGCAAAAGTAAGCACTTTTAGTGCATGATTGATTCGTCTGACATCATTCTTGAAGTAATCAATCATTTTTTCCATTACTGTTGTTATCATGTTTTAAATTCCGTTTAATGTATGAGAATTCAGTTCTCCTTTTACAGGTGTTGTCTTCATGTTGAATTTTTTGTGTTCTCATCTTTGATAAGATAGTATCCCATAAGCTCTCTTTATACCAGGTAATTTCAGGGTATAATGGGTAAAGAGAAACATAAAAAAACTCATTCGGGTTTTCAATCATGTTTTTATCGTCAGGGATCCCCAATATGGTATATTAGAATTTCTGGCGTTGTTCATTATCACGTGAAAAATAAAAGAGCCGGAACAGCCCTTTCACGATGAACGTACTTAAAAATATTCTTAAGATACTCACAATCAATATAGTACTAATGGCAAGACAGACTGCAGCTCCCGGAACCTGTTTTATCTGTGAGGAACCGGTAACCAAACGCACCTTTGTAACCCATCTGCTGAAAAATCATAAGGAAGAGTCTGGTGGTACACAATTCATTATTATGGTTGACACACCGTATGCATCCCCATACTGGATGGCCCTCATTGCATCTCCTGATGCCACGCTTCGGGAACTCGATAACATGTTAAGGGATGTATGGGTTGAATGTTGTGGACATCTCAGTGCGTTTACAATTTCCGGTGTTGAATATCTCACAAGTTATGATGGGGATATCGATGATGATGATGGTTTTAGCAAGTCAGAATCCATGCGTATCAAGATAAAACGCATTCTTGAACCCGGAATGGCTTTTAAGTATGAATACGATTTTGGGACCACCACCCTCCTCAGGCTTAAAATTGTTGATTCTATCATCATGGATGAACCAAAGAAAAGTATCATTGTTGTCGGGATGAACAATAAACCCGAGGCTGTCTGTTCAGAGTGTGGGAAACCAGCGGTCTATCATTATGGTGAATGGGATGATGAGCAGCTACTCTGTAAAACCTGTGCATCAGATGAGGAGGTAGATGAATGTTATCTGCTCCCGATTTGTAACTCTCCGAGGACCGGATTGTGTGGGTTTGAAGGAGGCAGATATGACTCACCCCCGGATGAACAAGACTGGGATGAGGATGAAGAAGAGGATTAAGGAAGCAGTTTATCTGATACAGCAACATATCGTAAATAATAAAGGTTGATAACAAAGATTTTCTCATAGCTTCATCAGATGTTGGATGTTTATTCAGATACATTCCATTGATAGACAAGATCTCCAACTTTTTACGTTATATTCACGCAATACCTTATGAAACAAATATACCGGCAGTTTCTCACTCTCTTAAGTTTAATTGGGATAACTGCTGGTTTTTCGATATTAGAATTCTATAAACCATATTATTATCTTGAAAAGATTGTGGTAACCCTCATCGCTCTCACGGTCTTTGTCTGTATTTTCAGGCTCATTCTTCCGATACTTATCTCCCAAAAAGTATCAGATCCAAAATCCCGATACAATCTGAAAAAAATTTTAAATATCTCTGCAGTAGTCTTTTTCATCGGTATAATGGCACTTATCTGGATTGAAGAGTCCACATCACTTCTTGTCACATCAAGCATTATAGGTGCTGGAATTGCTTTTGCTCTTCAGGATGTGTTTAAAAATTTTGTTGGAGCACTTATCCTGCTCTCATCTGAAACCTATCGTATGGGAGATAGGATTGAGATTGATGGAAATGTCGGGGATGTTATCGATATTGGGATTATGAATACAATGATAATGGAGATTCGTGGCTGGGTTCATGGGGATCAGGTAAGCGGGAGATTGATCTCAATACCCAATGCCTCAGTTATTAACCAGCCGGTCATAAATTACACGAGAGATCACTCTTTTATCTGGGATGAAATTTCTCTGCCGTTAACCTATGACAGCAACTGGCAGCTTGCGATATCACATATCGAGGATCTCATCCGGGAAGAAGTAAATCCACTCATCCCCGTCGCTGAAGAAGAGATGCGTTCCCTTGGGGAGAAATATCTTGTGTTGAAACGAGCGACAGAACCTGCAGTATATATCTCCCTTACTGACAACTGGATTCAACTTGACGCGCGGTATATCAGTGAAGTCAGGAACCGGCGCCAGATAAAAAATGATCTGAGTGTTTCGATTATGAACTGGATAGAATCGCGGGATGATGTGGAGATATCCTCTACAACCTCTACGATTACTCTCAAACAGGAATAATACGTATGTATCGGTGTTCGAATCAGAACTCCAAATAACATTCAGTCACCATGAGATTCACACTCCGGATGAATAGGCATAACAAGCAGTGAAAAGATTTCTAACTTTAGTACCAATCCACAGAGACGAAAGTTGTATCTGAAGATCTTATTTGCCTCACATCAAAAAAGGGTACATCCCTGTGGACAGGGATGCTGGCTGGTCATGGGGTAAGGGAAGCTCTTTCCTTTCTTTTGGTACGTATACACCACTTATAGAGTTCATGTGAGACAAATAGGAGAATGGGGAAGGGTATGAGGATCATAAGATAGGGCAGCGGAACGAATGCCGTATTGAAGATATACTGGACTGCCGGAACAGTGAGCAGCATCCAAATCCAGATAAACTCCACAATGATGGCAACTATGAGGAGCTTATTGGTGAAAAGTCCCCTGCTAAACGCTGAGTATTCCCAGGATCGCAGCGTCCAGACGTTCATCAGCTGGCAGGTAATAGC
Organism: uncultured Methanoregulaceae archaeon; assembly: GCA_964428385.1. Classification (GTDB taxonomy): domain Archaea; phylum Halobacteriota; class Methanomicrobia; order Methanomicrobiales; family Methanospirillaceae; genus JAFGOM01. The sequence continues at coordinate 19,434 of CAYRYR010000036.1, read as the reverse complement.
CCCAAGCAGGGTCATGGTCATTGCCTGGTAATGGAGTGTGCTGTTTGTGATAGAGAGATCTCCATATTGCCATCCTGAGAGGAAGAGAAACCCGAGAAAAGCAACCATTGCAGCCATTCCTTCGATTGCGCCGAGAAAGAAATAGCCCCGTTTAAATACCTCGGCATCCAGAATACGTTCATTTTTCCCAACCGGTGGCCTGTCCATGATGTCCTGTTCCGGTTTTTCACTCCCAAGTGCAAGGCCGGGGAGCATGTCTGACCCAAGATCGATGGTAAGGATCTGGATGACTGAAAGGGGAAGGGGGATTCTCAGGAAGAACTGGAGGATATAGGGTACAATCTCCGGGATGTTTGATGCGAGAATATAGGTAACAAATTTTTTAATATTAAAGTAAACGGTCCTTCCTTCCTCGATTGCGGCGACGATAGATGCAAAGTTGTCATCTAATAGTATCATATCTGATGCTTCCCTGGCAACCTCAGTCCCTTTAATCCCCATGGATATGCCAATATCTGCCTTTCGAAGGGCAGGTGCGTCATTTACCCCGTCTCCGGTCATCGCAACCACCTCACCGTTTGTCTGAAGCAGTGTCGCTATCCGAAGTTTCTGTTCTGAACGCATTCTGGCAAAAAGAACGTTATTTGTAGTTATTATCTGTTGAAGTTCCTCATCCGGGATTTTTCTCATCTCATCACCGGTAAGTGTGATATCCACCGTAAGACCTATCTTCTCTGCAATGGCACGTGCAGTGTTTGGGTTGTCTCCCGTGAGCATCATAACCCTGATTCCAGCCTTTCTGCACTTCTTTATCGCTTCAAAAATCTCTTCCCGTGGCAGATCCATGATAGCGACAAGCCCAAGCATGATAAGATCTTCCTCGATCTCCCCTTCCCGGTAGGCAATTGCCATAACCCGGTAGGCTTTCTTCTCAAAAGTCTCAGATTTCTCTAATAATTCTCTCCGGGCAGATTCATCATATAAAACTGGTCTTCCGGTTGTATCCAGGTACCGGGTAGAAAGGGGAAGCAGAACCTCAACAGCACCCTTACAGAAGAGATACCTTTTTCCATCATGCATCCAGACAGATGACATCATTTTCCGCTCACTGGTAAAGGGAATCTCTGCAATTTTGTCATAACCGTCGACATGTAACGTTCTTTTGTTGGATGCTGCAACGATAGCCAGTTCAGTCGGATCACCAAAAGTTTCCCCATCAGTAATATGGGCACGACAATTTAAGAGCCCGGTTGTTAAAAAATGGTCCAGTCGTCCCTCTGATGTTTCATTTCCAGAACTAAATTCGCAAGTTCCATCCTGGAAATATCCGTCACCATTGACGGTTATCTCTTCACCTCCGGTAAGGTAAATTTCTCTCACTGTCATCTCATTGCGGGTAAGTGTTCCTGTTTTATCAGTGCAGATGACCGTAGCACTCCCGAGTGTCTGGGCAGAATCCAGATTTTTAATAAGGGCATTCCGTTTTGCCATATTCTGACTTGCGAGCGAGAGGGAGAGAGTGATAGTCGGGAGCATCCCTTCCGGAACGTTCGCTACAACGAGAGAGAGGGCAAAGATAGCGGCCATAAGTATCCCTTTTCCTGATATATAGCCCAGAACCAGAAAGACTGCCCCCATGATAAGTGCAGCAATGGTGAGGATTCTTGTAATCCGGATTATCTCTCTCTGCATCGGCGTCTGCCTCTTCTGAATAGTGCTTGCAAGGGAAGCAATCTTTCCAAATTCTGTATATTTTCCTGTTGTGATTACAATGGCAACCGCATTTCCACCAGTAACGGTAGTTCCTGCAAAAACGGCATTTTTCGCATCAAGAATTGATTCAGAATCAGAAGGCTTTGCAGTCCTTCGTGCAGGGCGTGATTCTCCGGTGAGGGTTGCATTATTGACATAAAGAGAATTTTCGCTGATTACAACCGCGTCAGCACCAATCCTATCTCCTTCTTCCAGAATGAGAATGTCTCCGGGAACCAGTGATATGACCTTAACCTTCTGATTCTTCCCGTTTCGTCTGACTGTAATTGATGAGGGAATGAGTTTGCGGAGGGCTTCTACGGTTTTATCGGCCCTGTACTCCTGCCAAAAGGCAAAAGTAGCATTAATGATAACTGCTGCAAAGATGGCAAATCCTAAAATATCATATCCTTCTCCAGGAGCGTATCGGTTGGCAATAAGAGAGAGGACAGCTGCAACTTCGAGAAGGATGGCAAAAAACTGGACATACTGGATAAGATATTCTACGATGTAATTCTTGCCCTGCCGTTTTTCTATCTCATTAAGTCCGTATTTTTTCTGACGGATTTCAACTTCATTTTCGTTTAACCCATCAACTGACGAGTACATAACCTCAAGTTGTTCATCTGGAGGCAGAGCATAGATATTCATACTCAGAATAGTATAGAATAACGTTACCTACATAAAAATCCGACTCTGAAAATCAAAAGGTATACATCAGTATGAAATTCTTAAGGCAATCTGATTCCCGTGATAAAACCTCCTCGCCGGGTTTGGAACCGATTCGATTTGGAATGGTTACCGGAGTCTATATCCCGACGCTCCTGACTGTCCTTGGTGTCATCTTGTATCTTCGTCTCGGGTGGGTGGTTGGGAGTGTTGGCCTTGCTGGTTCCTGGCTTATTATTGCTATTGCATATACCATCACGACCACCACCACCCTTTCGATGGCTTCCATTATCAGCAATATCAGAATTGGTCCGGGAGGAGCGTTTTCGATGATTACCCAGTCTTTGGGTATTGAGATAGGGGGAAGTATCGGGGTTCCATTCTACTTATCAATGGTTTTATCAGTAATTTTGTACATCTTCGGGTTTCGGGAAGGTCTTCTCATGTTATTTCCCTCTCTCCCGAACCTCCTGGTGGATCTCATTGTTTTCGGTGTTGTTTTTATCATTGTCTTCTTTAGTACTGATTTTGCGTTTCGGTTGCAGTATCTGATTGTTGCCATTGTTATCGGTTCTCTCATCTCTATTGTTGGCTCAGGAATGTCCTCAGTTCCGTCTTTTGATTTTACCGGGGTCTCTTCCGGTACGTCGTTCTGGTTGGTCTTTGCAGTCTTTTTCCCGGCTGCTACCGGCATTATGGCAGGAGCCAATATGTCCGGAGAACTGGTAAACCCAAGAAAAAGTATTCCCATCGGAACCCTTGCAACGATAGGTACCTCCCTCTTGGTGTATCTGGCTCTTACGTACTGGCTAGCTGGAGCAGCGTCACCGGAGATGCTGGTTGGAAATTATACCATTATGTTTGATCTCGCACTCTTCAGGGGGTTGGCACTGGCCGGACTGCTTGCCGCAACGTTCTCTTCAGCAATAAATTCGGTAATCGGAGCTTCACGAATCCTCCAGGCGATGGCTGATCATAACATCATGCCGTACAGCTCATGGTTTGCATTTCGCGGACAGCATAATATTCCACGCAATGCCATTCTTTTCACAGCAATTATTGCGTTTTTTGCCTTGATGCTCCGGGATCTCAATACCCTTGCACCACTGATAACGATGTTTTTTTTGATAACATACGCAATGATCAATATCGTAATTCTTGTTGAACAAAAACTCAATCTGGTCAGTTTCCGGCCACTCATCAGGATTCCCATTATAATTCCTGTCATCGGAACGGTTGGTACCCTTTTTACAATGTTTGTTATCAATCCGGCGTTTAGTCTTGTAGCGTTGGTGTTGGTAGTCGCGTTATATTACATCCTCATGTCACGTCATTTCATACGATCTGAACCAGAAGGTGATATGAGGAGCAGTCTTTTTGTTTCCCTTGCCGAATGGGCTGCGAAGAAATCCATGACCCTTCCCCGTTCTCATGGTCGTGCATGGCGGCCGAATATACTCATCCCGGTAGATTATCCCCAGGATGTCAGAGGGGTATATGAGTTTTTACATGACATTACCTTTCCAAGCGGATCGGTGAGTATCCTTGGTATTGGTAGAAAAGGAGATGAAAAATGGCTTGATCAAAGCTCTGCTTCACTGGTCAGGGATTTTCGTGAAGAAGGGATTCACTCCTCATGGACAGCAGTCAGGTCAGCGAACCTTAGGGAGGGAGTTCTCATTAGTATACAGGCAATGAAAAGTGCATTTTTCGGGCCAAACACCCTCTTTTTAAGAAAACCTGCAAATCTTGCAGAGCAGGATGAAATATCAGCAGTCCTTACCGATGAATTGTCACGTCAGATGGGTATTATCGTATATGTAAGCCATCCCCGTGCCGGTCTTGGGCGAAGACGTGTTATTCAACTCTTTATTCCTGAGTCTTACTCTGATTGGAAATCTTATCCAGAAGGGCTGAATTTTGATCTGGCGCTTCTCATCGCGTATAAACTGAAGATAAACTGGAGTGCAGAGCTTCATTTGGTGGCCTGTTTTAGAGATGCCGGGACATATGCGGCGATACAGGCCTCTCTGGAGGATCTTCTTGATAATGCCCGGATAGTGGTTACGAGCTTATCAGTCACTTCTGCATCGATGCATGAGTATTTTAAAACGGCAACACAAGCTGACCTCTCGATCTTCAGTTTTGATGAGAAGTTAGATTTTTCTGAGGTAGAAGAAATTGTAGTAGCAAGTCGCTCCACCTGTCTTTTCTGCCGTGATTCAAAAGAGGAGAATGTTTTTGCCTGAATTCACGTAAGTAATGTCCAAAATATTGAAGCCTTGTGGATGGGGAGATGAAATACATTTTCTACAGGAAAGGATGTAGTCCCTTTTTTTGAATTAGTATCAGGTTTTCAGATACTTTTGGTTAGTGCAGATGTATTTTTCCCTGTCATTTTATTATCTCTTCTTATCCTGATGCATTCCTGGGAGGCTTTGAGAGAGTGGCAAATCACTTATTTTGATAATTCAGTTTGACGTCCATTTACAAATTAATGCACATAAAAGGCTCTCTTTTCAGAGCCTTTTTAGAAATCCAGAGTTCTCAGGCACCTTATCAGATAAAAAATCCAGAATACATCGTGCCATCTTTTCCGGCTGTTGATAGAGTACTCCATGACCACCACCGGGTATTTTCATCATTTTTGAGCCTGAAATGGCATTTGCAACTTCTGCTACTGCATCAGGAGGTGTTATTACATCCTCACTGCCGACTATGATAAAAACCGGAATGTTGATAGAGGAGAGGGTTTCATAATCTGTTTTCCAGTATTTCGTATCTTTTATCTGGCGAAGTATTGCAGGTCCGTTTATCGGATGTGACGGTGGTGGGAATATAGTCATCAGATCCGGATGTGATGCGATCCATTTTTCAGGAAAAAGAGCATGTACGCTGATAACTTCCGGTGTTGCTATATCTACATAGGGAGAGATTCTATCAGCTGTCTCTTTTCCATTCATTGCAGTAGCATAGAGGATAAGAGATGAGGCAATTTCCGGGTGGTTTTCATTTAGATCAAGAGCAACCATCGAACCCATGGAGTAGCCAAGAATATGTGCCTCTTTTATCCCGATTCCACGAATCAGCTGGAACGTATCTTCTGCAATGGTTGAGATGGAACAATTACCATCCTCACTGGCAGAGTCGCCAATCCCCCGGTTGTCAAAGATGATCAGGCGGTACTGTGACGCGAGCAGTTCAAGAAATTCCCTGTCCCATTCCGACATGGTTCCTCCAACTCCCATAATAAGAACAAGTGGATACCCTGTGCTAATGTCACGATATGCTATCTGGCAGTCTTCAAGATGCATCATCCGGACCGGTGTATGGTCCAGGATGTCATTGGATACTGTTTCTTTATTATTTCCGTGTAGTGAGGGAAGTTTTTGAGATACCATCAGGATCACCAGAACACTGAGAAAAAGTCGTACAATGCAATAGCTTTTTTTGTATTATTCTCTCTCCGGATACATGGATATAGTGTTGCAATGGTTGTGCATCTTTCAAAAAAGACAGGACTGGATAATGGTGTCATTTTTGTCAGATGGACTAATATACTCTCTATAAGAACATCGTTTCCAGGTCTGAAACAATAAAAATGAAACACTGTTTAAGAGATGAGATATTCTCAATGACCGTAACAGATAATATCAATAAAAATCCAGGATACACTGAGTATTATTATGACCCGTTTGACTATTCACTATGTTCTGCTCCTTATTGGCTGTATCGCCCTCCCCCTGATAATTGGTGCTTTTGGTTCATACTTTACTATGGCTTCGATATCCGGTTGGTATGTAACTCTTGCAAAGCCCTGGTTTACTCCACCGAACTGGTTGTTCGGGCCTGCATGGACTATTCTTTATATCCTGATGGGAATATCCCTCTGGCTGGTTATCAAAGATGGGATAAGAGAGCAACCTATTCGTAAGGGAATCATACTCTTTTTGGTTCAACTCCTGGTAAATCTCCTCTGGTCTGTCATCTTCTTTGGAATGAGATCTCCCCTAGGGGGTCTTGTCACTATCCTGATCCTTATTGCCCTGATTGTGATGACAATTCGTCAATTCAGAATAGTATCAACACGTGCAGCCTACCTGCTGGTTCCATATCTCTGCTGGACCGCATTTGCAACCATTCTTAATGCAGCGATTGTTATCCTAAACTGGCCTTTCTGATCTGAAGTGTTTTTGAAAAATAATGGTCGGGTCTACTCCCTGGCAAACAGGGAGTATCTGACCCTGCAACGATTCTCATTATCGCACAGAGCCACTGGTTAAAGAGAGGATTTTTATTTTTCCGGCTATCCAAAGACCTATATTCACAGTGATTACTATACCTGTAAGATGAGGTTTACCAACTGATTAGCAAAAATCCGTCCCCCTACGGCCCTATAGGTCACGTAAAGGGAACAAATTTTTCATATTTAGTGCTATTACCTGCTCTTTTACCTTTTTGGTGATATTAACAAAAAAGAAATCTTTCAAATCATTTACTGAGATCTCCAACTTTCCAACCCGGTTAAGTTGTTTAAGAAAATTAGATTAGGATAGAGTGATATCACGTGAATCCGTTCATTCTGTCTTAAATTTTAAAGCTGCTTTCAATTGATTGGCAAGTACTCCAACAAACACTAAAGCACAAACTCTTGATTCTAATTGATGTCGTACCGGTGTGATTACATTTTTAGATTCGACATCACGGAAAAACTTCTCAACATAACCCTTGTTAAGATACATCACAACCACTTCTTTTGCCACGATTTTAGGAATAGCGCAAAAAAAGTCAAAAATTTAAGTTTTTATTAGGGAGTAGGGGAATAATTTCTGCTAGTTACGTATATAATAATCCTATTAAAGCAGATGAAACTGAGTGTATTCCGGATATTAAGCCACTTTCCCAGTACGTTCACCTTTCTGCATATAGAGTGTGTTTTTTACACTCATGACACGATGAACTGTTAGTATCCATTATGAGGTTTTGCGGTTACCACGTCTTCAACTCCCGGTTCCAACAGCCAGAGTGCTTCGTGTGCCTTTTTTCGGATAACACCATCATCCATATCCTCCAGCCGGTAGAGAATCTCAATTACTCCATGGGTGAGTAATACTTCCTGATCACCGGTTCCTGCAACCGCAATGATAATATCAAGAGCTGAACTCACAATATGAGCATTATCCTCATCTAACAGTTCGATGATGAGATTAATCCCCTGCTGACTGATGAGTTCATCAGCCCTCCAGTCCTCGTCAGATGCATTCATTGCCAGTGCCTCAACAGCTGCTTCCCTGACATCCTCATCAGGATGAGCAAGCCTTTGTAACAGATCCTTTGTCAGATCCCGCCTGATTTGCAGATTTTCTGTCATTGTTCCTCCAATTTTGTCATACGAATACACCTTATGTATAATACTACTCCACCGCTGGGAATAAATAATCAAATGCCTGTACTGCCTTTTATCAGTACATTTCCTTATCATTCAGATCTGCGAATCGGGCACTGCAAGGAGACTCTATTTTTGTGCTATGTGGTATCTTTAAGCACCCGTTAGAAAATGGAAATAAGTATCCCTGGTTAAAAACACATGATCTGAAAAATTCTATGCAGGTTAACCGTAAAAGTGTCTTCTTCAGTTATGTCAATCCTCATATGTCATGTAACATTGGAAAAGGTGGATGGCTCCAGATCTATGAGAGATGTAATGTGCTATGATGATATGGAGTTTTTCAGCTGTGAGAACATTTTCTTATAACTGAACTGGTAGAACTGGTATATAGGGATCACAAGAGTCAGAATGAGATGAATTTTATCTCTACATTAACTGAAAATCAGGCATATCTTGTTCTTTCTCATTTGTTGAGATCCAATTCATCCCTTATCTGTCTGGCAGCTTCAATTGCAAGGGATCTTGTATTCGGAGTTATTGAAAAGGAGATATCCGCCGAGTTTTGTAGTGCTTTCGCTGGTCTTTTTGTTCATCTGTTATGGCAGGAATCAGAGGGTGCTTATGATGGGTCCGTAGATCCGAACAAAAACGCCTAGGAGATGATGGAAGAGATTATTGAACCGCTGTTTGAGGAGATGGAATGGTACCTCTGTAGTTCGGATGATGAAAACAGAATGCGTTTCAGTTGATACCGGCAGAGTCATTTATACCAAAAAAAAGTAAATGTTATTTGTTCCATCTTCTGGCAATATCCTGGTAATTCTCCAGAATATTAGATATAGTAATCTGATATCCCCATCCTATCTCCCCGGCAAGGAGAACAATATCCTCAAGTTCAGCGATATATTGATTACAACTATCTCCAGGCCGTTTCAACAATTCATCAATTATCCGTTTGAACATGGATTCAAGCCCTGTATAAAAATTTTCATCCATATCTCCATATTCGGCAGTGAACTTAGTGCCCATATGAACATAATGGATCATAAGTTCAAGTTGGCCCATTTTGTCATTTGTTGCTTTATAATAGTCAGAGATTGCCTTTTTACCGACAGAAAACCGGATCTTCCCGTTCTTATAGACATCAGGATAAAGTGCCTCAGAGATTATTGTGCGGTAGTATTCAGGTATTCCCTCTCCGTTTAGGTATCGTGTGTGAATGAATATTTTATTGCCTTTGTCCAATGAATATAGATCAGAAATCAGCTTCAGGAGTTCAGATTTATCTTTATCAGCCAGAATGGCTTTTACATCTTTCCATGTAAGTTTTCTTTCTGCCATCTCTAAAAGCCCCATACCTCCTCCATATTAGTTATGTTAGGATCTTCATATCTTTCAAATGTATCAACCCATTCCAGCATCTCTTCTTTAATCCTGATTTTAAGATCAGACAAATCATCTTCTGATATTTCACCGATTTCATACATAAACTGGTAAAATCTCTTTACGCTTGCAGCACTCTCCTTTATCGCCACTTTACTTGACCCCAATCCCTTTTTGATGAACCAGTAGCCAAGATACATTCCTATTTCAGGGGCACCTTCCCTGGCTTTAATGCAGTCAGTGTATAAAAGGAAATCATTTATGTAAAGATCTGCATTTAAAATATGTTTCCGGATTGTTTTTTCTGTAAATCCCTTTTTTGAGAGCCATCTTTCAAATCCTGATAGCAGAATTCTGTTTTTTTCTTTAATCTCTGCGCATTTTATTTCATATTCTTTGTACTCCATGAAATTTCCTCGTATATAGATAATCTGAATATAGTATATTCAGCATCAGACTAGCATAAACATTTTTTTTATTTTTGTGTATTGTCTCTGCCTGGATATACAATTTTTAAATATCCGGATTAAAAATGGGTACACATTACGTGGGTCATATATCAAATGCTGACAGGATGTGGTGTTTTTGGAGTGGCCGCAGGTGACCGGGATATCCTCGCCCCTGTCAAACCTGGCACAAGCGTATTTGGTATCAGGTACGATCTTATCCGGGTTCGTGGCTTACAGAAGGGATCGGTTAAAGGGTAATACGTTTTATCCCTAAAAATGATGAGATAACGGCTTACCGATCAGCCAGTATATTCCTGGTTTCATACGATCTCCCATGCTGAGTCTTATAGTTATTCACCATTCTGTGTTCTACATCTGGATACCTTCGGCTAAATGATCTATTCAGACCTGAAAACATAGATCTTCTCACTGAACCGATACTACTCTCCCGTAGGGTGGAGATGGAATCATGTAATTACGGGTATTGAAATGGGCAGAAGAAATTTTCATAAATGTGTAAATCCTTCACAAGAAGGCCGCTTTTCTATTGTGGGTGGTGATCCGATAGTTATACATCAAATGAAAGGCCACCCGATACATAATTATCCATAAGGGAGATAGTATGATACGAGACACAGACGATCCCAAAATTGCATCACTACTGTTTACAACAACAATAATCGCAACGCTGATAGGCATTTTTGTTTCAATCTTCTTCCTCTTTACTGATGAAGAGTTTGCCTACAGGATTGCGGCAGCAGTCCTCGTCGGATTCATCGGGGTTATCAGTTTCATTCGGCATTCAGTGTTTTACCGGTCAGACCAGGCACGGATGGGATGGCGGCAGGATCACCCTGAGTTCCAGCTTGAGGTCGGGTATGCAAATCTCGCCATAGGTATCTCTGCGTTTTTTGCAGCTGGTCTGAACTGGGGTTCTCTTGCATGTGGAATGACGCTGCTTATCTATGGGATGTACCTTCTCTGCACACTACTTCTGCATGTATATAATGCACTCTCTGTCAGTGATAACCGGGCACGAGCTATCAAAAGTGTTCTAAATACCGGGATATTTATTATTGTACTCTTTATATTCGCATACCTTGCACTATCCAGTGCCCACGCTGCACCTTTCTGAATACACAGTGAAGGCTGGATAGGGGTATCCCTGAATCAGGGGAATATACATCCCCTTCCTTTTTAAAACCGGTTTATATGCAATTTATCGGGATATTTGTATGTACTCAATATTGTGTATTAGGAAATTTCAATTTATCATCTTCCTAAATTGGGTTTGAATATTATGTACCTTTTAGAATCGGTAAACTGGCTCTGTCTGAAAAGAAAGTGATACCATATCATCACGTTCAGGCAGGATGTAATTACCTGATATTCTAACTTTCATATTAACAAAACTCATGTATTACTGAAATTCCAACTGCAGAAGGGGGAACCCAGGTGTCAGATAATCTGCGTCCTCTTAAGTTACATCATTTCAATCATTAAACGAATGTCCTTTCAACTGGAAAGATCGATGTAAAGAGTGAAAACATGATTGGCAATATCACTTGAAAAATCGACAGGACTGGTATCATGTATGAATGAGAGAGAAATATTAATCCATTCCTCTGTAGAAGGTAATTCATGAACTATCCTGGTAGTCTATATACTATTTTCTTAGGACTTGTAATTTTTCTGATTATAATTGGTAATTGTTCTGCAGCACCTCAAAACCCGGAATTAACCTTTACCGGGCAGGTCACCTGGCAGGATCTGGAAGGAGGATTCTATGGTATAATCACTCCAGATGGCACAACGTATCTGCCCCTGAATCTCTTGGAGGATTATCAATATAACGGAGTTACAGTGGATATCACCGGGAAAGACGCTCCTGATGCGGTGACAATGCAGATGTGGGGGAAACCGATAACGATTTTATCAATTAATCCGGTGAATAAAGAGAATCCATTTGTTCAGCCATGGTATGCACCTGAAAATAATCTGACGGTTGTCATGAGTGAAGATCAGGCTGAATACCTAGTTATGGCAGCTTCAGGGCTGCAGACCGGGCTTGATGCGATTGATAAAAAGGTTTCATCCATTGCACAAAACCTGACCGGGAACGGGATTGTGAAGGAAGAACTCTACAGTATACTCTCTCGTGGGCTTGATGAACCCGGAGTATATTTAATCTCATATATGGATACAACCGGAAAGATTACTGTAATAGTCCCGGATAAATATGAACGGTTCGAAGGGGAGGATGTATCTGGTCAGGATTTTTCATCTGGTATTCTCTCGTACCCTGTTCCGGGGATGTCCGATTTTTTCACGTTGAATGAAGGGATGGATGCCGTCATCCTGGCCTATCCGGTATTTTCTAAAGATAAAAAGGTTACTGGATACGTATCGGCAGTTTTTGATCCTGTCAACCTGACCGAGACATACTCCCTTCCTTTCCTGAACGAAACGAATTATGAACTCATGGTTGCAGAACCGGATGGAACAATATTGTATGATGGCCATCCTGATATGAATGGGCAGGAGATGTGGGATAATCCTATATTTGCCGAGTTCCCTGATCTTCATTCCTGGGCGGCTCATTATCAGAATGCTAAAGCCGGAATTGACCAATACTCATATTACAGGACTGATACAGAGGATATTGCAAAAACGGATGTAATCTGGACAACAGTTTCTCTCCATGGAACTCCATGGCGGATTTTTTTATTGAAAAGGTAAACCCGTGTATCTGTGATTTCATCCCCCTGATGAAACCTGTATTTTTTCCTTTAATGGATTTTCAAGACAACTTTTTTCTGACCCTGTATGAAGAACATCATATATTTCTCAGTCTTCTTATATTGATACGCTTTAATGAATCGCCTGGATATCTTCAGGAGGCATCAGCAGTAGCCAGTGTTGCTGCACTCAACAGGATGATGGAGATAGTTGCAAAGGTGCGTCTGGATGGGGGGGATAGAAACGGCCGTGGCTGACCCGGTCGTACCTGGTGATGTTGTTATTGTTAATGCCGAGTGTCGGTTCCTGACAATATCCGGGTGATTGTCACTGCTTTAGAGTAGGGCAGATTAATACCATATAAATACGTGGACATTACAATGCAGGTTTTAAACCGGTTCGATGGATATCCGCCCTACAAGTCCTGACAGAAAAAAGTACTGAAAAAGAGGGATTATGAGTATTTTTTTCTCACACAATTACTGCATTTTTGTCGCGTTCCAGGGGAACAGTTCTGCAGAGGGATCCAGTAGATCAGTATAGGTTCCGTTCCAGAATATACCATCATCCGACAGGATGAAGGTAAAGTTCCCCGATTCGACCCATTCTACAGACATGGTATTTTTATCTTCCGATACCGTTCCTTTAAATACTCCCGGTTCATCATCGGTTTCAGGCAATGGCTCATTTGTGCCACTGATGGTTGTTCCGTCCTGAGTCAGATTGTATATCTTTCTCGGGGTCTCCCAGGTCCCGCTCCACAGGTTGTCAGGATCTGTGGGTGTTCCAACCCGGGTTCCCGTGGCCTCATATGTCCGGGGTTCAGTTAAGGTTCCGACCGGATTGGTCGATCCGGTTCCTGAAAAGGACATTCCATCCTCCGAAAGGGTAGCCTCCTGAAGCCCTGATTCAATCCATACTCCTGAAAATGTTTTTTGATCCTCTGACAGGGTTCCCTCTAACAGGCCGGCGTCATATGTTTCAAGATCAAAAGGAATGTAATTTCCTGCAATCTCTGTGCCGTTCTGCTGGATAAAGATCGTATACGTTTCATCTGTCCATGTCCCGTTCCACATGTTCTCTGCATCAGGTACCAGTGCTGCCGATCCTGCACAGAGGAGCAACAGAATGAGCACTACCATCACTTCTCTTACCGGAATAATTCTCATGAATTCACACTCAGAATGATGTATTCTCATTCAGCAAGGGATAAGTGTTTCGAAACGTGTTCAACCGGAAAAGGGAGACTGAAATGCCGGTTATTTTGAGGGATTTCATGGCTCTTGCCATGCTCCGGTCTGGGTTGACTATAGTAGTAAAATCTTCACAGTTGTTTTCTACGTCTCCCTTCTCTGCACTAAATCTCATTTTCAAGGGTGAAAACCCCTATGAAGCTTCGCATCAGGTTTGACAAATAAAAGTCAACAAATTGAGTCCTATAACTTATTTCATGTAAAAAGAAGGGAATAATTAGATGAATGAGTGAATTACCGAATCCCGATAAAACCTCTACTAAGTCCGTATCCGGAGGCGATCTTGTAGGCCAGCCTCACCTCCTGTTGATTCACCCTCCTGCACAGAGTGGGATATTCATCAGAACACCCTTTTTTGATATCCCCGACAGGATAGTATTGATCCATGATATTTATCCAGGTGTTTTTCGAGACTTCTTCTGCAATAAAGCGGAATATCGGTTTGCATTCATCCGATAACCCCGGGAGGATAAGATACCGTACAAGGAGTCCCCGGATTGCAATCCCATTATCCAGCTGTAAATCCCCAACCTGGCGATGCATTTTTAGAATTGCTGCCTTTATATATTCAGGATAACCCGGGGTTTTTGCAAGGATCAGACCTGATTTTTCATTTGAAAATTTAAAATCAGGCATGTAGATATCAATAATGCCATCCAAAAGACGCAATGTTGCGAGATCTTCATATCCCCCTGTATTGTAGACCAGGGGAATACAAAGACCGTTATCAATGGCACGAATAAGTGCTCCGATTATTGAGGGAAGCTGGTGTGTCGGGGTTACGAGATTAATATTATGACACCCGAGAGACTGCAGACTGATAAATATTTCTGCAAGTTCCCCTACTGAAACCTGGTACCCATAATTACCCCTGCTGATATCGTTATTCTGACAGAAGACACACCGCATGGTACACCCGGTAAAAAAAACCGTCCCTGAACCCGATATCCCTGATATCGGCTCTTCTTCTCCATGATGGGGGCCAAAAGATGCAATATTGGGAGCAAGACCCGTTTTACAAAAGCCAACTTCCCCTGCACTCCTGTTTGCCATGCAGTGGCGGGGGCAGAGCATACATGGTGATGCCCTTTTTTGGATCTCTTCCAGCCTTGTAAGGAGGAATTCTCCTGACTGGCGGAGGTAGATCGGTTTGTCTATCATGTTTGAGTTCTCCATCACAGCATTGGAAGACATGCCAATCAGGCAGAAAAAGATGGATATCAGGCAGAAAACCAGCAACATCTGAAAACTCAGTCAGAAATCATACGTAACCTCAAACTATTTCTGGTTCTCCAGCCGGTATGATCTCTCCGGTCAGATAATTCCAGTCCACAAATGCAATAACCTGTGTTGAATCAGGTACTCTGTATACTTCCTTTCCATTCTGATAAACTCCGCTTTCTGCGTGTGTAAAATCTATATTTCCCTTTTTTCCAAGGGTATTTGCAATCACAAGCGGGGCATCAGACATCGTGGTAATATTCTCCCAGTACTGTTCCGGGCCCATCGTCGGATCCGGATACCAGGCAGCTGAGGAAAGGAAAATATCCACATTATATGAGATATAGGTGTTTGTAATGTTTTGATCAGTTGCATCAGCACATATATAGTAACCAACACTCTGGCCGTCAACTTCCAGCGGGGTAGAATTTCCCGGAGTTGCCCATCCTTCAATAGGACCAGGAATAATAACGTTTTTCTGATGTATGCCTGATATATTTCCCTCCTTGTCAATGACGGCTACTGCATTATAATAATCCGTCTCAATCCGCTCTGGAAATCCGATGAAAAGGGTAATATTCTTCTCACGGGTTATAGCTGCAAGTCTGGAGAACCAGGGTGACGGAAACTCTGGCACCTGCTCCGGTTTGATATACTCAATAAATTCATACCCGCTTTCTGCCATCTCCGGGGTTATGAACCAGTCTGCTCCTCTTTCTCGGGAAATGTTGATGGCTTCTTCAATTGTTGCATGATTTGCGGTGAAATTTCCCTCTTCCGGTGACATCTGGAAGATTGCAATACGAATTGTAGTATTAGTATCAGAGGTTGAATCTTCTGCTATGCCGTCCCCGATAAAAATTGCTGTCCAGAGAAAGATGAGTAAAAGATATCTTATCCAGTTATTTCGTATTCCTCTCTTTTTATTGTGATGTTTCACCGATATCCCTCCACTCTGTTTCCATACCTGCGGTAATTTTTACATCACCGGCTGAACAGATGAATATTATCAGGGTAGCACCTATACTTTTGAACCTGATCTATTCCTGCTCTGTTATTTCGCCGTACTGATATGTCTCAGTCCTGTCTTCTGTGTTACTAACTGCTGAGGGTTTTTATCATATTTGTCAGGTCTGACCTGGTAATGTTCACCAGCACTTCAACCGTAATGCACAAGGAAACAGGGGGGATTGCATAGGTTATAGTAAACCCCTGTACTACTCGCGTACAGGAGGCGGGAAAACTCACAAATACCACTCAAAACAAATATCTTGCCTTACAATTTTCCCCAAAAAACGAATGATTTGATGATGATTCCTTCAGGAACTTCTCTTTCCTGTTATCTTCCCCGAGGATCAGTATAAAATGGTAGAGACAGATATTGATGCAATCTTCGTCATCACCGGCCGACCTGCTTGCACGAAAGGGTTTTGCGCCACAGGGGTTGACCGGAAACATCACAAATAACAATGAACATACCCGTACCCCGGTGATATTGTAATTCGCTCCCTTCGCAATAACCTGGTAGACGAACTCCTCTTCCATCACTGCATGCCGACAGAATCTGCATACCCTGAAGTGATAAACCGGATCGAAGGTTATCATATCCGTTTTTTCTCCTCGCGTATGAATGGCTGGAGAAGGAGATTGGATATTACCCGGTCTTCTTCGCTGTCGGTAAAACCGATTCAGCAATCACAATGACTGGTTATGAGGATAACTGGCGGGTTAGAACAGGTGGTACATATATCGATGGAGTATACCACAGGATCTCCCGGCACAAGGGAGAGTTCCCGAATTGTGTTCTCTTCTCGTTTGCGGATATCCATGGTATCTTCATGGACTTCCAGAGCTGACACATCGTCCTGAATGCCTGCATAAATGGCGGGAGCGTGTCACCGGCTGAGCCGGTTACACAAAATAACTGTGGATTATTAAAAAACAGGGGCCATCTCTTTGTTACAGGACCTTCATCAGGATGGAACCAAGTACAAAGAGGAGCAGCCCGTTTATGATGATTATCCCTGCAATAATCAGTCCTGAAACAAGACCGGGCAGGAGCATTGTGATCCCGAAGGCTATCGAGACGATATACAGTATCGTCTGAGTATTTTGCATCTTTTTGAGCAGCGGGGGAGTTTCAATTGGCTCTGCTGGCGGGTATATGAGATTGTGCATCATTGGGATACGCTGCCTGGCCAGGAGAAGTGCTCCCCCGGCGATGTTGAGTAACCCGAGAAGAATCCGGATAATATCTGTCAGGATACCCGGGACGATGCACGAAAAAATCCCCATGGTGGCAAATCCGACTGCGATGATGATTATCAGCCATGAACGCCTATACTGACCGAGCGGAGTCTCCCCGAGAGACATCATCTGGATCGCATTGATAACCAGTAGAAGGCCGAGCTGGCCATCAGGAGAGAACGGGATTAATCCGATGTTTACTGGAAAAAGGAGTAATCCTAAGACCACCAGGAGGACTCCGACCATGAGCAGGATAGCGAGGGACAGGGGGAGGGTGGCATCCCTGAATATCCTGTAGCGTCCGGCAAAAGAACCTGAATTCATGCTCTTCCTCCAGCAGACACTACTTCCCCGGGATATATTCTGTTGGCATGCTGAATACACCAGGAGAGGTGGAGAATGCTGATCCCGTAAAGGATGAGCAGCATCGCAGTCTCCTGATCAGTGATGATACCGGGGACAAGGGTAACAATACCGAGCAGGATTGATATCAGGTACACGAGGCCACAGGCTACGATGAGTCTGCGAACTATTCCCGGGATATGCACCCATTTTTTAGCTTTCTCTTCTGAGATGAAAAGCTGGAAAAGGAGAGCAACTCCTCCGGCCAGCAGCATAATTCCTACCAGAATTCTCACAAGATCGGTAACAAATCCGGGGATGAAACAGGCGATCATTCCAAGAACTGCCGTACATATCCCGATGATGATGACCGCCCATGAACGGCGGAGATCCCCGAATGGAGTCTTCCCCATTGTAATTATCTGAAATGAGACCAACACGAGCAGAAGCCCATACATACTATCTGGTGAATACGGCAGATCTCCGGTATGGATACTGAAGAGAAGGATACCAAAGAGGAGCATAAATATCCCGAGGATGAGCAGGATGACAACCTCAAGCGAGAGTTCTGACTCATTTTTAATAGGTATGGACATATCTCTGAATCACCGTCTCGTTGTTAGAAATATTTTCTGGTAACTTTCTGAGCTTCTTCAGAAAGATACCCATAGATAGATCCTGCAACAACGGGAAGCCAGGTCAGTACCTCCTCCCGGGTTCTGCCGGTCAGAGCAGAATACTTATCAAGATAGATCTCTTCATACTCCGCCTGACCCATACTGTAGTCGAGATAACTCCGGCAGGCATCAGCAGCAGGATCACCACAGGCTACCTCAGCCCAGTCAATGATAGTGTAGTTTTTCCCGTCAAAGAGGATATTTCCACCGTGGAAATCTCCATGGCAGAGTGCATTGCCGTCGGGTAATTCTGAGAGCATGGTAAGAAGCCGCTCCTTCTCTTTCGGGGAGAGGCTGGGGCTTGCGATAATGTTTCCACTCAAAACCATTCTGAGCGGACGGAAATCATTTGAGACAGTCTGATGCATGGAAGCCTGTAGTTCTACGACCTTGCCGATGCACTCCCCGGTCTTCTCCGGGTTTTCCATGCTAATATCAAGGAGGGATACCCCTTTGATATGATCCATGAGGAGAACAGGCCTGTTCTGGAAGGTTTCCACTCCATAGACTCTTGGTGCTGGAATATTCAGAGTCTCGATCACTGCCATAGTAAAAGCCTCCTGGAATGCTTGTCTCCGATACTGGCTTTCCCGAAAGACTTTTGCAGCGATTCCGTTATGGGCGTATATCACCGCACTCATTCCGGCGCCGATCTGTTCGCCATACCGTTCCCTGAACTCTTTATCGTCCCCTATATCCGCGAATAGGGTGTTTTTCTGATTACTATCAACCATGATTATTCCTCATTTCGTCAAATGCCCGGATCTCTCATCCGTATGATATAATTCCCTCCTTCATGCTTAACCAATTCTATTCTCTCTTCCGGATGCAGGAAGGTTCAGCAGGATGTATGCCAGGATAAGGAAGAGAAGACCGAGGAAGAAGAGGATTGCAAGAACTGCTATCCCCGGGATGAGCCCCGGGTTTACCAGGTTAATACCGAAGAATATCGTTGCCAGATGGAGGAGTGTCACTGTGATCAGCAGTTTTTTGACCGGAGGATGATGTGTATCATCAGAATGGCGGCTGGCTCGTAGGAGTAAGGGCAGAGAAAATCTGAAAAATCCTGCACTTCCCGTGATAATGTTCCAGATTCCGAGAGGAATGAGTACCCATCCGGTTATAAGCCCCGGGATGATGCATGAGTAAATTCCGATGGAGACGATGGCCAGGCCTATGAGTATCAGGGGATATGAACGTTCATAAACGCCGAGAGGAGTTTTTCCAAGTGCCAGAACCTGAAAGGCCATAATGACCATAAGAAGACCGAACTGACTGTCACGGGAGAACGGGATGATACCCTGACTGACCGG
>CAYRYR010000035.1:10340-24750 GCA_964428385.1 uncultured Methanoregulaceae archaeon | reverse complement strand
ATCTCTCAAATTGGCAAATTTAATTTAAGAAAGTTATGTTACTGACTATACATAGTGGGCTCTGTCGATTTTTCAGGTGATATGATATAGTCATCTTATAATTACCTGATTATTTTCAACCTCTTTCTCCGCCCTCTGCGTCCCTCTGCGGTTGGAATTTTAAATGCTGTAGAAAATTGTCAATGACAAAGTCAGAATGTCAGGGAATTACATCCTGCCTGAACATGATGATATGGTATCACTTGTTTTTCAGACAGAGCCCAAAGTGTTAAAATGCCATAAATTGAGTGTACTAATCTATCATCGGTATTTTCCCTTTTTCCCCGCAGAAATAACAAAGAAAAAATGATTATGAATCCTGATATCTGAAATAACCGGCAGGAACGTGGATCTCAAACCTGGCTCCTTTCCCTTCAATACCCGTCTCAATGATCTGCATCCCGGTGATCCCGAGGATCTCCTTAACCAGGAACAGACCAAGTCCGGTGTTTGAACCAAATCCCCGTTCAAATATCCTCCCTTTAATCTGAAGGGGCACTCCTTTCCCATTATCTTCGATGATTATTATAATCCCGTCTTCTATTACCTGGCTACGAACCGTTATCACCGAAGTACGTTCCCCATGCCTGACTGCATTTTCCAGCAGATTATACACTGCTTTTACAATCAGCGGATCTGCAAGCACCTCAAGTGTTCCGGTCTCTACCGTCAGGGTTACCCCGGAGAATTTGGGACCGACTCCTGAAGATATTACCAGAGAGTGAATATTAAACCAGGACGGCAGTGAATTACCCATCTCCTGATAATCACGGGCAAATGCTATCTGATTCTTCATTACTCCGGCCGCCTGTCTCATCTTTTCAAGGTACGTAGCAATCTTCCCTTCGGGTTTTTCATTCTGTGCAAAGGTAAGATAACCCAAAAATGCAGTCAGGATATTATTCAAATCATGCCGGGTTATAGCAGCGAGAGTGTTTAATTTACTAATAGCTACAGCCAGTGCCTGTTCAGTCTTCTTCTTTTCTTCAAGTTCATACTGAATCTGATTCTTGATTAACCGGTATTTGAAAACCTGCTCGGTAATAGCAGTCACATCTTCAACTGCTATCATTGCCCGGAGTTCTCCATTTGGAATCTCAAAGGGAGAGATAGTGATTCGTTGAACTTTCCCTTCATTCTGGATTTCAGAAAGAAGTGGGAAGATGCGTGGGTGAAACCGGGAAGATAAGATAACCGGACCACCACCGCTAAAAACCACCTTTACCCGCTCTTTAACAAGAGGATCCGCAAATGAAGGAACCACCTCAAAAAGAAGCTTATCCAGTGCCTCATCAGCCAGAATACCGGTCCAGTTCTCAAGAGTCCTGTTCCAGGTAGAGACGGTATAATTCTCTCTGATAATACAGACACCCACCGGGAGGGTGTTAAGATTGAGAGAGACAAGTGTCTTATTCTCATCCCACATTATAGCCCCTTCTCCATTGCAGTCCGGATACAGGTATCGAGATGCTCAAATGACTCACGATTCAAAAGAATGAAAAGATCTCCCTCTATCTCTTTCTGCTGCAATTGAAACCAGATTCTGGCAATAATACCGATATCTGATTGAGTAATTATGACAGGACTTGTTGAGTCACATTTTCCGGTCTGGTAACTGGGAAATTGAAATGAGAGACGCGACGTTAAGACAATACTGATAGCACTCATTACCGAACTGATAATAATATTTCCCACTTCCAAAAGAGTCTCAACACGAAGAGCATCCATCTCATCAGGTGACCCATCTTCACCAGTAAGAATAATTACTAAATTGAGAGCACTCGAATGGGGTATTATCAGATTCAAAGAGCCGGTTAATTCTCCTGAAAATTTCAGAATAACATGGGAGGTATCCTCCGGATTCATCGTGCATAATGCAGATCTCAGATAATACTCAGAAGCAACATCAGAGATACGAACTTCAGGAACAGTCAGGGTCACATGTGCCTTGGTAAGCCGGTTAAGCATTCCTGCCGAACGACCAACCCCAATCGTAATCAACTCACGCACACCATCAAGTACTTCTAGAGAGACATTCATTGCATATTCAGTTAGCTTATACTATACGAGATTGTATATGTTTTTGCTATTTACATGAGCATGGAGTGGATTTTTTATGTATCATCATGATGGTGCATGTAATAGTGAAAATCACGGGTATTTAAACAATGCATAACATCCCTTGTCACCACGGGTAAATAGAAGAGAGAGAAAAAGAGGGAGATGAGTATTAGTACACTTTATTGCCTAAACCAATATCGTCAAAAAAGGAAACATTTGACAAACCTATCTTATTTTTTTGTTATTCCGGAGATAGTTTTATAATAAGAGATTTGTATATAAACACAAACTTAGGATACCTCTGATTATCCGCATCTGTTTTTACCTCGTTATATCTTTATGATACAGATCTCTGTAACGAACCAAATGATTCATATCTTTTGATGCCGAAAATTCTGGTAACGAAATTCCCGGTAACAAAATGATCCACGATATAAAAATTATGTGTATCCCTTCTGGAAGACTATCATGAACTGGAGAGACATAAAGAGTCTGTTCCTTGCCAAAGGAAGTGCAAATCTTACTGGAGCCCCTGCCGACGAGTATATATCAAAATCCACTGCAGGACCTGGTGCTGGCGGCCCGGGTAGTTTTTTCCTGAATTTCACAGGAAAACGGGTTAGAATGTCTATTGATCCCCTATCAGAGATCATATGCGTCCATCAGGGTAAGGGAGCGGTAACCTGTTCGATTGCCGGTGAGACTGTCCATGCGATGCTGGAAAAACCAGGTCTTCACTGCCCACGACAGGCATACATCACTGTTACATCACAGTGTATATTTCACTGCAAATATTGTAGTGTTCCAAACATTTCCGGCAGAAAAACCCTTGAAGAGATTGAAACAATGATAACATCCGTTCTCCCGGATATCGATGCCATCTCACTTACAAGCGGGGTATTAACAACAATAGAAGAAGAAGAGGCCTATGTTCTCTCGGTGATACACCAAATACGCCATTTTTCCCTTCCAATCGGAGTTTCTATCTATCCAACACCTGATACTCCTGCACTCCTCAAAGAAGCTGGTGTTGCCGAGGTTAAGTTTAATCTGGAGACGGCAACAGGGGATCTCTTTACCACCATGTGTCCGGGCCTCGTAAGGACAGATATCGAAGATGCCCTCGTCGCATCGGTCCCCCTATTTGGCAGAGGACATGTCTTTTCCAACATCATCTTCGGCCTTGGGGAGACCGATGAGGAACTTGCAACCTGCATCACAAATCTTGCACAAAAAGGAGTAATCGCAGTCTTACGACCCTTACACCCTGCCGCTGAAGTAGCCTCCTACTCCCGTCCCTCTCCTGAACGGATTAAAAAGATCTTTTTACTACAGCATGATATTCTTGCAAAATACCATCTTCTCCCTTCAGTTGCCATGACCATGTGCCCGGCATGTGCCGGGTGTGACATGATCCCGGGGGTGGACTGATGAATGGCGAAAATCTGCTGATACACGACCTTTTGAGAAGAGCAGACAGAATATACGGCATTCCCGGATATCCTGTTACCAGACTCGTTTCAGGAACAAAAGCAATCTCAGTCATCAATGAGAAGGTGGCTCTTGAGTATGCCCTTGGTGATTCACTCGCAGGAAGACGGGCAGCAGTCATCGTAAAACACGTAGGTCTCAACACCCTTTCCGACCCGATGGTAAATGCCACCTATCAGGGTCTCATCGGTGGTGTCGTCATTATCGGAGGCGATGACCCGTCAGTAGTAAGCTCAACAGTGGTAGAGAATTCGGCTGCATATGGATCTGTCGCTGCCATCCCGGTAATTGCCTGGAAACCTGATGATATCGACGTTATTCATACCGCTTTAAAAGCATCTGAACGGTTTTCACGAGTTGCACTGGTCACCGTTCAACCTCATGACCTTGCAGAAGAGACCAGTATCCAAAGAGATGAAACTCATCATACCATATCTGCGAGTGGGCATGAACAGGGAAGACTTACTGATACGGATTGTACGATGTATGGCAGGTGTGTCAAGGCCGCAGCAATGAACCAGTCTATTGCTGACTGCGGGATGATGCCACCGGGATCACAGTATCCAAAACCTATAGGAGAGAGAAAAAAACAGTCCAGAAAGGCCAGGGGGTACAACATGACACTCTGTGCCACCTGTCCATTCCGCCCACTCTATGATATTCTGGAGAAACAGGGGGACCGTGTTATCTGTGACACCGGGTGCAGCCTTATTGCCATGAATCCTCCCTATCACTTTGGGTATGCAAGTTACGGTATGGGGAGTGCCATCGCAGTTGCAGCCACCAGTACCGGCATCGCACTCATCGGCGACTATGGCCTCCTTCATTCAGGACTTCTTGCTCTGATTGATGTATATGAGAAAAACCTTCCCCTGCTCTGTATCATCATGCAGAACCGCTGTATGGGAATGACCGGAGGCCAGCCGGTCTGTGACCTGATGCCGTACATCAGATTTGCTGATCCACTTGTTATCTCTGCAGATGACAGTGCTGCACTCTCAGAAGTGCTTACAACTACAAGACGACCCTGTACGGTGGTTGTACAGGGAGATTGTCCAGAGGTTATCCACCATGAAACCTATGCATATTGAGATATGTGACGTAACCCTCCGGGATGGCGAACAAACCCCGGGGGTATCATTTACCTGTACCGAGAAGATGGAGATCGCAAGTCTCCTTGACGAAGTCGGTGTTGAGGTGATTGAAGCGGGATTTCCGATAATATCAGATGATGAAAAGTGTTGTGTACGATCTGTCGCACGGCTCGGACTCAAGGCACGGACGTGTGCTCTTGCCCGGGCACGGCAGGAAGATGTTGATGCAGCGATTGATGCCGATGTCGATATTGTAAGCATATTTGTTCCTACTTCTGACCTGCATCTGCGACTGAAATTTAAAAAACCCCTGGATGAAGTTATTGATTCAGCATGTCTGGTTATTGAGTATGCACGCGACCATGGTCTCGTGGTTCGGTTTGCTGCTGAAGACGCGTCCCGTACTGACGTCAAATCCCTCATCTCAGTGTACAAAAAAGGAGCAGAGCATGGGGCAGGATATGCCGGGTATGCAGATACCGTCGGCTATAATACACCACTTGAGATAGCAGATATTGTCAGGACAATACAGCCCCAGATTCCTATCCCAATGGCGATTCACTGTCATAATGACATGGGATGTGCAACAGCAAACACCCTGACAGCTGCAGCCTGCGGAGCATTCCAGCTTCATACCACGGTCAACGGAATCGGGGAGCGGGTAGGAAACGCACGGCTCGAAGAAGTACTGACCGGCCTTTTAATGAAGGGCGGAGTTGACCGCTATGACCTGACCGTCATTCCACGCCTCTCGAGGTATGTGGAAGAGAGTACAAACATCTGTATGCCGGTCATCAAACCAATCGTCGGAGGAAATGCATTTGCCCATGAGAGCGGGATACATATCGCTGCAATTCTTCAGGATCCTGATACCTACGAATATGTGCGACCTGAATTGTTTGGACTTACACGAAAATTCATATTAGGAAAACACACAGGAACTAAAGCTCTCACACATATTGTCAGTACGCTTGGGATACAACTCAGTGATGGCCAGATACACGAGGTTCTCAATGAGATAAAGAAAAAGAGTGAGGGTAAATGTAGAATAACGCCAAAAGTACTATGTACGATAATCAAATCTGTTCAGGAGGAACAAACAAATGGCAACACTGTCAGAACGAATTCTTAAAGAAAATGCAGGAAAATATATTGATGTAACAGCAGACCGTGCTTTCTGCCATGATGGTACCGGAGTTCTTGCAAAGGTTGCCTGGGAAGAGATGGGATCCCCTACGATTAAACAGCCATTTCGAAACTACATCCTTTTTGACCATATCGCTCCGGCAAATGCATCGTTAAGTGCACAACTGCAACATGAACTGAGAGATTTTGCAAAGGAAAAGACGATGCACTTCTCTGACATCGGAGGAGGTATCTGTCACCAGCTGATGAGTGAAGGGTGTGCTCTGCCTGGAGAGATAATCATTGGTGCCGACTCTCATTCATGCACATTAGGGGCGTTCGGAGCGTTTGCAACCGGTGTCGGAGCAACTGAGATGGGAGGCATCTGGGCTACCGGTGGTACCTGGCTCCAGGTCCCGGAGACGATTGCAGTCATATTAACGGGTTCTCTATCTGAACATGTTGAAGCAAAAGATATTGCCCTCTCCTATTGTGGCAGACTTGGCATGGATGGAGCAACATACAAAGCAATTGAATTTATCGGGGATGCAATGCCTGGACTTGATATGGCTGACCGGCTCACTCTCTGCAATATGGCTGTCGAGACCGGAGCTAAGACCGGTCTCTGCTATGCTGATACCGTGACTGCCAACTATCTTGCCAACTATGGCACATACATCCGTCCCCAACAGCAGGAGCCGTGCTCATATTCAGACGAGATAACGATATCACTTGATGAACTGGTTCCTGTTGTAGCGGCACCCCATCGGGTTGACAATGTTCATCCGGTATCAGAATATGCAGGAACAGAACTTGATCAGGTCTTTGTAGGAACCTGTACAAACGGCAGATATAAAGATCTTGCCCGACTTGCAGCAATCCTCTCTGACGAAGTGGTAGCAGTCAGGACCATTGTTGTCCCGGCATCACGGACAGTACTACAACAGGCTCTTGATTCCGGAGTCATCCAGACACTTGTTACGGCAGAGTGTACGATAGGTGTTCCAGGATGTGGTCCCTGTCTTGGAACACATATGGGAGTGTTAGGACCTGGTGAAGTCGGCCTCTCAACAGCAAACAGGAACTTTAAGAACCGTATGGGAGTTGACGCAGAGTATTACCTCTCATCAGTCACAACCGCTGCCTGCAGTGCCATTGCAGGAGAGATAACAGATCCTATGGAGTTTTTATGACAAAGACAACGGTACAGGGACCTGCGGTATGTATTGGTGACGATATCGACACCGATCTCATCATTGCGGGACGGTACTTACGAACAAAAGACCGGAGTATATGGGCTGCACATGCCTTTGAAGATCTGGATCCGGCTCTCGCCTCCCGGTTACACGGTGCCGTTCTGGTTGCCGGAAAAAACCTTGGCTGTGGATCATCACGCGAACAGGCAGTCATCGCTCTTGTAGAAGCTGGTGTTCAGGCAGTGGTTGCACTTTCGTGTGCACGGATATTCTTTCGAAACTGTATCAATGTAGGGCTTATTATCTGTATCGCACCAGAATTCACCTGCAATGATGGTGATGTAGTTGTATATAATCCAGATACAGAACAGCTTACCATTGCTGGAAAAGATACTGCATATCATAAGCTTTCACCCCGGATGCGTGAAATTATATCCGCCGGAGGTCTTGTACCCTTTATCAGGCGGGGGAACGTCAGGTGATATTTCCTGAGTACTGCAAGTATGTCGGATATGCTTCACACAGACCCGTTGGAGAGAAGGTATACTTCCTCTCACGGTATCTCCTAAAAGAGAGCGGTGACAGCTTTGAAGTGCTCGAAGTGACCCTTGCTGAAGGGACTGATATGATGCGGGACGTTGTATCTGTGCGTCTCATCGCTACCCCTGATGAAGTCACCATGCATCCAGAACGGGTAATATTGCATAACCGGGGGGATCTTATTCAACGGGCATCAGAGAGTAAAACCAGATGCACCATCTTTACCGGGATCGATGAACATATGACGTTTATCTGCGATCCCGATCTATCAGCACTTCTCACAGTTCATGTCTATGATGTGACGCCGCCACGCCCCCATCTTGCTGATACTCTTCGTGCTCTTGAAGCAACCGGTATATTTGGTGAACTGCAGATAGCGTTTGTGTATCATATCAACGATATCAGAACAATCGGAGCTGATGTCTATCCCTGCAGGGCAGGGGGATTTTCACGCACGATAGATACTGATCTCCTCACTGGGGGCGAACAAGTTGCCGGATGCATGACAGCACGCCAGATTCTTGCCGAATGTTATGGATCTGACTTTCCGGTTATCGATATCTGTCCGGCAAATGCAGTCACGCATGAACCTTTTATTGCACGATGTTGCCGAAGTGAACGGACAGGAATACAAAAAATACAGGGAAAAACCGGTATCGTTGTCCACTGGGGAGATGCACCCAAACAGTTCTGTGATGCGGTATATGATCTTGTTGCTGCCTTTAGAAAAGAGAGAGAAAAAATGCACAATCAGATTGACTTAGAACCCGGGATGTGAAATCTCATGCAGATAGCAGTAGCACCCGGTGATGGGATTGGACAGGAAGTTATTCCAATAGCAGTTGAGATCCTCACCCTTCTCCATCCGGACTGGGATTATGTGTATGTTCCTCTTGGATACCAGTGTTTTATTGAGACCGGAACGGCACTCCCAAAATCCTCACTAACGGCTCTAAAAAGCGCTGATGCAATCCTCTTTGGAGCGGTCACAACACCTCCACAACCGGAATATAAAAGTGTGATTGTAACCCTCAGAAAAGAACTGGATCTGTATGCTAATCTTCGGCCTATAACCGGTGATTATTTTGATATCCTCATCGTCAGGGAAAACACACAAGGCCTGTACTCCGGTATCGAATGGCAGGAAAAAGACAGAGCCTGTTCATTGCGTGTTGTCACTGAAGAAGCCAGCAGACGAATCGCACGGACTGCTATTGTACATGCAAAAAAACGAAGAGGATTCATCACTATCGGAAACAAAGCCAATATTCTGCAGTCAGATATATTTTTCACAAAAATATGCTGTGAGGAGATTCATAGGGCAGGACTCGTATGTGAACTGCGATATATTGATGCACTCACCCTTGATCTGCTTATGCATCCAGAACGGTATGATGTGATTCTTACCACCAACCTCTTTGGTGACATTCTCTCAGATGCTGCAGGATACCTGGTCGGTGGATTGGGAAGCCTTCCCAGTGCCAATATTGGTGACAAACACGCATTATTTGAACCGGTTCATGGCAGTGCACCAGATATTGCACAAAAAGGAGTGGCAAACCCGACAGCAGCGATATTAAGCGCCGCTATGCTTCTTGATTATACAGGAGACACGAAAGGAGCCGAAAATATCAGGACTGCTATCCTGACCGCTGCTGAACAAGGATGTACAACAGCTGATAAGGGAGGGAATTATACCACATATACATATGCTGAGGTGATAAAAAATAACATTATTTCGTTATCACAGGAAAGATAAGTATCACCTGCAGATTTGGTTGATATCAGTAAACATTCTCTCACACTGTTCTAGTGTCTGATGCCCGACAATTGACGGATCATCAAATATCCGGTTGCAGAGACGTTCTGCAACCCGCCACTTCTCGAATGGACCAGAATTTGTCCGTGCAAAGACAGATTGCAACCGGGTTACCATCCCTCTCATCTCTTCCTCATTATGGGTTACATGTAACATAACCTCAGGATACGTATCTCTGACACAGGAGAGATACAATGCTTCATCAAATATATCTTCCAGGGTGGCTTCCTGATTATTTAAATAATCCCCAATAAAGAGACATCTTCCGTTTTCTGACGAAAAAAGGTGCTCTATGCGTTTTTTTGGAAACGACCTGCCGGGATCAGATCCAGAGAGGAGGACAGCTACATCCACGTCATATCCCTTTAAGAGAGACGCCAGTGGCATGATGTTTGATAGACCACCAGACGGGATTATCTTGAGATCAGGACATATCATCGGTCTGCCTGCAAAATCCATTGCATAGTTTAGCCCGAGCATAAGCCAGAGATCAGATATATCCTCAAGGATAAGTTGTTGTTTTGCGACAAAAAGGCCTTGAGCAAGCCGGAATGCAATACCTGCCTGGATGGGAAAGAGCGAATCATGGTCAAGCGGCCATTCTTCTTCTGAGATCTTTGTTCTGCCTTCTTCTGTCTCATAGACTGCTTTTACCCTATCCATAGTATCAAAATCTATCATGAAGGGTGAATGAGTACTAAAAAAGAGCTGGTTCTTTTGTGCTATCTTCTCAAGAAATTTTACCGCCTTGTTCTGTGCAGAGGGATGCAACGAAACTCCAGGTTCATCAAGAAGAATAATACTGTTTGAAAAGAGATCTCCTGCCTCAACAAGAAAGACCACAAAGAATGAGAAGAAATACTGCATACCGGCACTGCGCTGATCAAGCTCTATCTCACTGGAATCAATATCATCAGATACCCATATCCTAAAAAAATCACCATCAATATCATATCTGAATCGGTGCAGACGTTGATCCCACCAGTCCTGAAACTTTTTTGTCATCCGGTTTGAAGCGGTCGAGAGAAGGATAGCACGTTCATCCACCTGCCGCCTGATAAGTGGATTATCTTCATGTGAGTGTTTATGAGAACCCAGTTCCTCAATCATATCAAGATTCAGGTTGACATGACGGAAGAGACAGTTTGTTGCCCGAAGACCTGGATGGTTTGGATTTGCTTTTAATGTCGCAATAAATGTGGGAATATGGACTGCACTATCAAGAACATTATATTTATCAAAGTAGATGAACCGGGGTAGATTGTCGATAACAAACTTCTTACCAAGGGCAAATGATTCATTCCTGAGTACCTGATCCAATAAATGATATACCGGCTCATAAAGGGGCGTTAAGAGTTCTTTTTGCCATTCTTCATTGGCATGACTAGCTACCTGGTTAACTATTTCAGCCAGCTGCCGTTTATCTGCACGTCCCTCAATGGGGAGACGCTCTAGCTCTTCATCAAAAAACCTGATGAGTACCTGTTTTATCCGACCGAGATCTTCTCCTTTTCCTTCAGGTGCTGTCAGATCCCGAAGCACTGTAATGGCCTCCTCAAGTTCTCCTCTCAATCGTTGCATCGTAACCTGTTCCACCCCGATACCAGGTGTGAAGCTGATTGAGTACATCCCTGAATAATGACGGGTTACCGTCACTTCAGTGGCGTCGGTACAGATTTCACTGACTAAACTTATTTGTTCCCTCTCTTCTGATGTTAAGATAAACAGTCCGGATACAACCGGCCAGTCCTGTAAGGAGAAATCCTCGGCATACCGGTGGCGTGGAAACTCACGAAGGCCGTCGAAAGATTCACCATCTGATGCATTCATCTTTGAGAGAGCACGGAATATTGCTGATTTTCCTGATTCGTTCTTCCCAACAAAGATCATCAGATTTTCACATAAAATCCACCCGGTATCTTCTATTTTTTTGTAGTTCTGAATTCTAAACGCCTTGAGCCTCATAATCTCACTTGTCAGTGGACATATATTGTTTATAATATATAATCAATTTGCTATGTCAGCGTATGAACGAGTGTATATCATTAGGTACCAAATTTTTGCCCGGTATATATATTTGAGAGCCGATAGGGCAGATACATACTTCACATGCCAGAATGGGAGAAAAATAAAATAACAATTACAAAAAAGAGGTTTATAAACCAATTCCTGCTAAGATGCCTGATTGATTCATATATGTCCAGTATCCCTTTGAGGGATACATAAGACGGGTATCAGAAAATGCTCCGGATCCTCCATTGATGATGGTCTCCTCATATCTCTGTAATCCACCGTCATAACCGATTACATATATCCATGCATCCTGAACAGAAAGCATGGTATCATGAGCAGTTGCAGGATTTATCTTTGCAAAACCGATAATATTCCAGCCTGCAATGAGTTCGCGTGAGAGTGGCACCACAACAGGATCAGATTCAAAAATGAGGGGAACAGACGTTGCGGTCCGGGCATATATCCAGTATCCGTACAGCGGGTCTATCGGAGAATCAGCAGTGAGCACTACCCAGTCAGATGAATAAGGATCGTATGTCAGGATGCTGTGACCTCCTGTATCCACATCTGCAAAGATACCTGCTGTATTATGCCCTGATGCAAGCTTTTTTGGTGTTGAAACAAGATTCCATCCAGAATCCAGAGGTAGGAAATATTCACTCTCGTCAGTGACCAGGATAGTACTCATCGCACTGTCCTCTTCTCCTGCACCAAAGACTGACAGGATAACAGTATACTCCCCGGGACAGGAGTAGAGATGAGTCGGATTCTGTTCATCAGACTGAGTCTGGTCGCCAAAATCCCATAGCCAGGCAAATACAGGACCAGTCGACCGGTCAGTAAAGGATACACTGAGTGGAGCAGGGCCTGACTGTGGATCTGCAGTAAATGCTGCAGTTATCGGGGCTTGTGGATCAGTCGCAACAATATAGCCGGTTTTTATCAGCTGATCTGATAATCCCCTGCGTTCAATGAGGAGAGTCACCGTATAAGTACCAGCAGAAGTATAGGTATGAACAGGAGAAGTCTCATCTGTTAGTATACCATCGCCAAATTTCCATATGATTTTGTCAGGTGTTCCACCGGTTGACTGACTGGTAAAGGATACAGTAAGCGGAATGTCTCCGGTGGTCACGTTCGCGGTGAATGCTGCGGCCGGGTTAACGGTCACCAGTTTTGTCACCGCATCAGAATTGGTTGTGTCAGATACCTGGAGGGTAACAGGGTAATTGTTGGCACTCTCATAGGTATGTGTAACAACCTGCCCCTCGACAGACGGGGTATAATCTCCAAAGTCCCACATCCATGATGTCGGACTGCCGGTGGCAGATCCGGTACAGTTGATAGTGAGAGGTGCTTTTCCCTCCAGGGGTTGTATCGTTGCATCTGCATGCAGAGGGTTCTGCCATACCGCATTTACACAGGCATATGCATCAATCACTCCGCCACTCTTTACCTTATCTGCAACCTTTGAGGAGGGAGTGGTGTGGGAAATAATTGTACGAATGATATCCAGACTGGAAGCACTAGGATCTGCTGCACAGATGAGGGCGGCGAGACCTGAAACCTGGGGTGTAGCCATTGAGGTGCCCTTGTAATATTCATACCCTCCATTAAGAACGGTCGAGAGGATAGCAACCCCGGGAGCGGCAACATCTATCGAATTCATTCCATAATTTGAGAAGTATGCCAGATCCCCGTTCGAATCTGTCGCAGCAACAGAGATGATATTTTCACAATCATAGGATGCCGGATAAAATGACTCCTGATCGAGATTCTTCCCGTCATTCCCTCCACATACAGCCATTACCGCAGATGACGCTCCCAAAGCATCCTTCAGCGTTTTTGAGTAGGCCCCCCCACCCCATGAATGATTCATCACCTGTGCACCCATCAATGATCCGTACAGCACTGCCTGCGTTGCGTCAAAGGTATGCCCGCTTCCATCAGGACCGAGGAATTTGAGGGGCATTAATCGTACCTGCCAGTTATATCCGGCAATACCGACGCCATTGTTTCCAACTGCTCCAATCGTACCCGCACAGTGAGTTCCATGACCGTTTTCATCCATCGGGTCAGGATCCTCGCTGAAAAAGTCCCATCCACGGTAATCATCGACAAACCCGTTTTTATCATCGTCAATGCCATTGTCAGGTATTTCGTTTGTATTCACCCACATATTTGCTGCAAGATCCGGGTGGGTGTAATCGACACCCGAGTCAACAATGGCCACAATGACATCAGAAGAACCGGTTGTTCGATCCCATGCTTCAGGTGCACTGACCTCATTCATGGCCCACAACTGATCGTAATCAGGATCATCCGGGACTATACTGGCTGTTACTTTATAATTCGGTTCTGCATATGAAACAGCAGGATCAGCCTCATAATAGGCTAATGCATCGGTAACCTGTATACCAACAGGGAGACGGACAAGTTGTATCTGCGGCTGTCCAAAGGCAGATAGACTCTCGATCATCTCTGCTCCAATCTTTTCATGTGTTGCGATATATACCGCTTCTGTCAGTGGCACTGATTCTTCCTCTGCAAAACAGACAATGACTTCCCCATCTGCATATGCCGCCTCAATCTCGCTCGGATTATCTTCATATGGCTGTATGGAATTGGTATATGAAGATAGATCAGAAGTGCCTGATGCAACAGAAGAAACTACTGATAGATCAGTAAACACATTTGGAATAAGCGTAGAATTTACCGTTTCGATTCCAGGTTCCATGCCTGATGGTATATCACTATTCAGATTGTTTGGTTCTGTAGTAAATACCGGTGCTTCGATAGAGTTCGTGGATACTATCTGATATTCTGGTTGTGATATGAATGCCTGATTAGTATCAGAAGAGACAGGGGACGGGATATCAGGAGAGATTAGAATTGTAGGATCAGACACTGACAAGAAAGACAGGGTATCAGGGGTTGGCACAGCTGATACAGATACATTCTCAATTAATCCGGGAGACAGGGCATCAGGAGATGATGGTATTGGTGATTCTGTCATGGAAGAGAACGAGAGA
>CAYRYR010000035.1:0-10240 GCA_964428385.1 uncultured Methanoregulaceae archaeon | reverse complement strand
AGAGAAACAGGGGTTGGCACGGCTGATACAGATACATTCTCAATTAAACCGGGAGACACAGCCTCAGGGGAGACCGGGATTGTGGAATCTGGAACTGATGAGAACGAGAGAGAAACGGGGGTCGGCTCAACTGATACAAATGCATTCTCAATTAATCCGGGAGATGTGGCAGTTGGAGAGACTGGTATTATGGAATCTGGAACAGAAAGTAAAGACGCAATTTCGGTTGCAGAATAACCAGAACTAATATCTGCGCTCTCTGTTGGAACCGGATTGGACATTTCAGGAGAGAATACAACCTCGGGATCTATCTCTAATGGTATCACCGGAACGATGGATGCTGAACCGGTTGAACCATTCTCTGATGGCAGTGGTGATATATCATCTTCAATTGCACTAAAAACGTCTGATTCAGTCTCTCCGGCTTCATCAGGTATCGCATCAGGATAGATGACAGATAAATCGAAATTAGCGTTATTTTCTCCATATTCTGACTGATTCATAGGTAAAAGATCCGTGCCCATAAACGTCTGATTCGGATATACCGGCATATCACTGCCAATAAGGGTAAAAACCGCATCAGTACTTCCTGATGTCTGAATCGTGTAATTTGTCATGATTACCGGATCACTCATACCAGATCCGCACAGAAAAAAAGAAAGTAGTATAAAAATAATACATCCATAGAAAAAATGCCTGAATCCTGTTGTTCTCATTATTTCCCCCGCTATAATCTACTCTTATCTTTTCCTGCTACTATTTGTAGCTTTTCAGAAATGAACCCTGATAATAGCAGAGAACCGATTTTCAGGATAAAAAAAGGCGTGACTGATTCACTGATACCATAAAAGACGCACCAGAAGATCAGTTGTCCGGACTGGCAGTCATCTCGGCGATATAGGAAAAAACAGCCGAACAGATGGCTGATATGTCACCAATATTACCCTCTATACGCTGAACAATCGCAGATCCGACAATCACTGCATCAGCCCCTGCACAATAAAATGCTTCTGACTGTGCATGAGTACTAATACCAAATCCCGGGGCAAGCGGGAGCATTGTACGGTTCCTGACAGCAGTAATGATATCCATCGATTCCTTGTCAAAATCATCTCGTGCACCAGTCACCCCTAAAATCGTCACCAGATAGACAAATCCGCGTGCATACGAGAGAATTCTATCCATCCGGTCTTCAGTCGTCGTCTGGGTGACCATCATGATGGGATCTATCTGATGCGCATATGCTGCGGTGATATACTCCTCTGCTTCTTCTATCGGAAGATCAGCTACCAGAATGCCATTCACTCCTGCGATTGCTGCCTCATTATAGAACCGGTCAATACCCCGACGATGAATGATATTTGCATACATAAGAAGGACAATCGGAATATCAGACTCCCTTCTGATATCACAGACCAGCTCAAAGAGGTGATCTGTATTCATACCAGCCAGGAGAGCCCGTTGATCTGCCCGCTGAATCACCGGTCCATCAGCAACCGGATCTGAGAACGGGACACCAAGCTCAATGATATCTGCTCCTGCCTCTATCATCGTTCTGACAATCATACAGCTGCTCGTGTAATCAGGATCACCTGCAACCGTAAACCCAATAAAGAGCGGGCGATTTTTTTGCCTGCCTCTGGCAAAAGCATCAGCAATACTACCGTTCCCTGTATCTTGTACCATCATAACCGATCTCCCATGAGTGCCACAACCGTCTCAACATCTTTATCCCCACGACCTGACAGGTTAATTATCATGATACTATCTTCTGACAAATCAGGTCCCAATCTGCGGGCAAACGCAATTGCATGGGATGACTCAAGAGCAGGAACAATTCCTTCCTTTTGAGACAGGTATAAAAAGGCTTCAAGTGCTTTTGCATCAGTGACAGCCTCATAGTGCACTCTGCCTGTATCTTTGAGCATCGCATGTTCAGGACCTACTCCTGGATAATCAAGCCCTGCTGATATACTGTGGGACTCAGATACCTGCCCATACTCATCCTGTAACAGGTAGGAGAATGCACCATGCAGGATACCAGGGTTACCTTTACAAAGCGTTGCTCCATGCCTGGCATCAAGTCCCTCGCCACCCGCTTCAACACCAAAGAGTGCCACATCATCGGCTAAAAACGGATAAAACATCCCTATCGCATTCGAACCACCACCAACACAGGCAATGATACAATCAGGAAGTCTGCCTTCCCTCAATATTATCTGTTTTCGGGTCTCAATTCCGATGACTGACTGAAAATCACGCACAATTGTTGGGAAGGGATGAGGGCCGACGACCGATCCAATGAGGTAGTGGGTATCAGTTACCCGTGCAACCCAGTTTCGTAACGCCTCATTTGTCGCATCTTTAAGCGTTTTCGTCCCTGTAGAGACCGGGATAACCCGTGCACCAAGCATCTTCATCCTGGCAACATTCAGAGCCTGACGGGTGCAGTCAACTTCACCCATAAAGACATCGACAGAGAGGTTCAGAGCTGCACCCACAATGGCAGTTGCTACCCCATGCTGTCCAGCCCCGGTCTCTGCAATCAGACGATTTTTTCCCATATATTTTGCTAACAGGGCCTGACCAAGTGCATTATTTATTTTATGTGCACCTGAATGGAGCAGATCCTCTCGTTTCAGATAGACCCTGCATTTGAGATCTTCTGATATCGAAGGACAGAATGTGAGCGGAGTCTCTCTGCCGGCAAAATCTCTTAAGAGAGAGTCTAATTCCCTAACAAAGGCAGGATCCATCTTTGCCTGCAGATAGGCTTTCTCAAGTTCAATCAGTGCATTCATAAGGGTTTCAGGAACAAACTGGCCCCCATATGAGCCAAAACGGGTTCTTTCACGATTACTACCGGCAATCATCTCAGTCTCAGTCATAATATTTCCTGTGCATTCTTCACAAATGCCTGTATCAATGCATGATCTTTGATCCCGGGAGCTGACTCAACGCCTGATGCAACATCTACTGCATAGGGTCTCAGCTGCCTGACCGTTTCTGCAACCGTATCAGGAGTCAGACCTCCGGCAAGGATAACCGGGATCTTTGTCCTGCTCTGAATCTCTCGAAAAAACTCCTCATCATATACCAGCCCGGTGCCTCTGCTCGCGTCAACAATGATAGCATCAGCGTCCTCTGGAATAGGAGAGCCAGGCTGAATAACCCGTATAACCCTGACTCCGGCTGATTTTGGAATCACAAACGGATGTGATATCTGGACTACATCAGGACCTATCGCAAGGATTTTTTTCCATTCTTCTTCTGAGGTTGTATGTGATACACAGACCCTCGTGATAAACGGGCCGACTGATGAGAAGATTTCACGTGCACGGTCAGGAGATATGAGTCGTTTTGAGTCTGAAAATACCACAACACCAATTGCCGCAGCACCTGCCTTTTCTGCCGCAAGGGCATCTGCCGGACGGGTTATCCCACAGATCTTTACGCGTATACAAATCCCTCCAGGCGTTTTTTTGGATCTTTTGCTGCCATGATGGATGAACCGATAAGATATGCATCAGCGTATGCATCAAGGTACCGAATATCACATGGCCAGACAAGCCCGCTCTCAGATACAACCACAACTCCTGCCTCCCGGATCATCGGAGCGAGCATAGTAGTTGTTGATACATTAATCTGTAAGGTGGTAAGATCCCGGTTGTTTATTCCAATCATTTTTGCACCACTTGCAACTGCACATGCAGCTTCTTTTTTGTTCCTGACCTCTACAAGAGGCTCAAGTCCAAGCGAAATCGAACGCTGTACAAAGGATTTGAGCCGATTATGTAAGATTCCTGCAATCAGGAGAACTGCATCGGCTCCAAGTAACTGTGTCTCCTGGAGCTGCCGTTCATCAATAATAAAATCCTTTCGAAGAACCGGTAAGGAAACTTCTTCCTTAACAATGGCAATGGTATCAGTATTCCCACCAAAGTAAAATGGCTCGGTAAGAACCGAGATGGCACTGGCACCTCCGTCTGCGAATGCATGTGCAAGTGCTCTGATATCAGGTTCTTTTCTGATACACCCCTTGGAAGGGGATGAAAATTTCATCTCAGCAATAACAGCTTTTTTATGTCTGACACTAGTCAGAGCTTTCATAAAATGTCTCTTTTCCAGAGGTTTTTGAAGCGAAAACGTGCCTGGCAGTTGTGAGACACGCTCACTGGTTTTTTGTACTATCTCATCAAGTATCATGATGCCTGCCCGGTTGCCTGTATCAATTGATCCAGTTTCTCTTCTACTGCTCCGGTTTGTATCATCAAAAGTGCCCTTTGTATACCCGCACTGATATTTGGGGATCCTCCCCCCAGATAAATGGCAGCACCTGCATTCAGAGCAACAATATCCTGTTGTGGACCCGGTTTTCCGGAAAAAACAGACTTGATAATCGCTGCGTTTGTTGCAGGATCTCCTCCTCTCAGAGTTTTTCCGTCAGCATAGGAAAAACCGTATTCACGACAGTCAAGTTCATACGAGGTTACCGTTCTGTTATTGAGTTCTGCTACCACGGTTTTTCCTGTTATGGTCATCTCATCAAGTCCGTCTCCATGCACTACCATCGCCTGCTGTACTCCAAGAGCAGAGAGGACGTGTGCAAGAGGAACACAGAGGGAAGGAGAGTACACACCAAGGAGTTGGGCAGTTGCAAAAGCCGGATTTGAGAGAGGCCCTAAAATGTTAAAGACACTGCGAAACCCTATCTCACGACGTGCTGCTGCTACATGCCTCATCGCCGGGTGATGAACCTGGGCAAATAAAAATCCTATTCCGATATCTTCTACAATTTCTGTGACACGGGTAGGAGAGATATCTATCCTGACACCAAGTGCCTCAAGAAGATCTGCTGATCCACATGATCCGGATGCACTTCTATTGCCATGTTTCACAACACAGACTCCAGCTGCTGCGGTGACAAACGCTGCTGCGGTGCTGATGTTAAAAGTCTTTTTTCCGTCGCCCCCGGTTCCACAGGTATCTACACGCATACCACAGGAACCCGGATGGATGAGAATGGCATGATCCCGCATGACCTCTGCAAAGGCGGAGATTTCTTCGATACTCTCTCCTTTAATGTGAAGAGCGGTCAGAAAAGAGCCAATCTGGGCATCTGTTGCGTTGCCATCCATGATATACTGCATTACCGCCTTAGCTTTATCAGGAGAGAGATCAACACCTGCAAGGAGGCTGGCGATCACGTCCTGCATCATTACGCCCTCACCTCACCAAAGAGAAAATTGCTGATAAGGTTCCTGCCCTCTAGTGTCAGGATACTCTCAGGATGGAACTGAATCCCATATATCGGAAACCTGCTATGTTCAACCCCCATGACATACCCATCATCCGTGCTCCTGGCAGTTACAATGAGTTCAGGTGGCAGGGTTGATTCATCCACAATCAGGGAATGGTATCGCGTAGCCTGAAAAGGAGAGGGAATTGTAGCAAATATGCCGTTATTGGTGTGTAATATACCTGAAGTCTTTCCATGCATAAGATGGGGTGCACGAACTACCCGGGCATGAAAAGCTGCACATATCGTCTGATGACCAAGACAGACCCCAAGAGTCGGGACGTCATGACTCAATCCAGTAACAATATCCTGGCATACTCCACTCTGCTCAGGGGTTCCCGGTCCTGGTGAAAGGATAATACGATCAGGTCCGAGATCTTCTGCTTCTTTGAGGGGTCTGTCAGAGGTGATGACACTGGCCCTGACACCAAGCTCACCTGCAAGCTGGTAGAGATTATAGCTGAAACTATCATAGCAGTCAACGATAAGCAGATTCATGATTCACCTTTAACGGTTTGTAATGCTGTTATCAGCGCTTTTGCTTTATGTTCTGTCTCTTCATACTCATGAGAAGGGACAGAATCTGCTACAATCCCGGCTCCGGTCTGAAGGATCATTAAACCATCTTTCGCAATCACGGTCCGTATAGCAATCGCCATATCCATATTCCCATCAAATCCGAAATATCCAACCGCACCACCATACAATCCCCGGCAGATTGGTTCCAGCTCATCGATTATCTGCATTGCCCTCACTTTTGGAGCACCAGATAGTGTCCCCGCCGGAAAACAGGCTTTAAGAGCGTCGATACAGTCATACCCTTCCTCAAGGGTTCCATGTACACATGAGACAATATGCTGAACATGAGAAAATTTCTCAATCTTCATAAAATCATCAACCATGATACTTCCGAATTCAGATACCCGACCGATATCATTTCGTGCAAGATCAACGAGCATAAGGTGCTCTGACCGTTCTTTCTCATCAGATAAGAGATCTGATGCAAAATGGTCATCTTCTTTTTTAGTCTTACCTCTGGGACGGGTTCCGGCAATTGGCACAGTCGTGATGGTCTTCTCCTCAACCCTGACAAGCATCTCCGGGCTCGAACCTATGATATACTGATCAGGAAATCCGATGTAAAACATATATGGACCGGGATTTATCCTCCTGACAGCTTCATAGAGAATGAGAGGATCACCGGTGAAGTGATAGGTCACCTGACGGGAGAGAACGACCTGAAAAATATCACCAGCACGGATGTATTCCCGGGCCTTGCAGACTGCATCTTCATACTCATCCTGTGACATCGATTCAGATTGTGGTTCCAGAATAACCGGTTCTTCTACTTCCCGTACGTTGTGTTTTTTCTCTGTGTTACCGGTAGTTTTTGTGATGAT
The DNA here is from genome assembly GCA_964428385.1 of uncultured Methanoregulaceae archaeon. Taxonomy (GTDB): domain Archaea; phylum Halobacteriota; class Methanomicrobia; order Methanomicrobiales; family Methanospirillaceae; genus JAFGOM01. Next base: position 3,541 of record CAYRYR010000035.1, on the reverse strand, counting down.
AGATCGGTACAAAAGAGAGATCGCATCATATGCAGCATTATACATTACTGAGGAATCTGTATCATCAGAAATGACAGGGCTTGAATATAAAAGAAGAGACTCATTTTTGTAATCATACACAAGACCATCGGTTACAATCATTACTCTGATAACCGGAGAATCACTCGTCTCTGTTCTGCACGGTCTGACTGTTGGATACAACTGATACACCAGATCATAGGAACAGTACCCGATACATCCTCCAAGGAACCGTTGACCCGGATTCTTTACCGATACAAATTGGGAGAGAATATCACGAAGGGACTGCAGGGGATCATCTGTCTTTATCCCAGACAGGGAAACCAGATCTTCTTCTCCATCAACTGACAGAGTACTCCCGATATTGATGATGGCACGAGGTTTTCCACCCAGAAAAGAATAGGACGCTTCTCGTGGTTCACCCATCATTGACTCAAGTAAAAAACCCTCTCTGCCATACAATGTTTGAAACATCTCATAGGGTTTTAAATTCGGCATCGGGATGGTTGTATAGAGTGGCACCACCATCGGTTTTTTTCCTGACATAACAATATCCCTGAATTCTTCAGGGGAATAATTGAGTTTCATAGCATCTGGTTTAAATTTAGTATCCATTCCACCGGCATCACCTCTAATATCCAGTCACATAAGACAGGTCTAGTAGTACATCTAATGTGCACTATTATGTATATTGATGCTCATATTTATACATTGATGAATTTTCATGTACATGGGAATGCCAGAAAGTACCTGCAACAAGGAATGCATTTAGCTATGCTATCATAAATACGTAAAAAAAGAATGATTGAAGGTTTTTTATAATCATAAACCGTGGTAAATCAATTGTTGAATTTTTGGACACAGAATGAAAATTAATAACAGCATTATAACTATTGTATATCAGTATAAGTCTCCTTAAAACTCTCTGATGGGAATCGTTACATGATGGGTGACTCTGTATAGTCTATAGTTTGTAATGCTTTCTGAACATATCTAATAGTAAAATAATCAGGGTTTCATATGTATTTTAAAAAAACGGAGAGAAATCAGGTATTAACCTTGTTATGATATTTCCTGAATAATCCCATCAATCGATAAAACTCTTCCGGCATCATCAAGTATGGGTCTGCCCATCTCTTTCAGAGTCCGGATTTTACCCTTTTTATCAATTATCTGAAACTGGATATCATAAGCCTTACCAAGGGTGATTGCATTTTTCTTTGTCTGAATAACGCGTTCTTTGTCCTGCTGAATAACCAACGGGATAAGTGAACTAAATTGTCCGCTCGCTAACTCATGCATAGTATATCCCGTGACTGACTCCAGATTATCATTGAAGAATTCGGTTGCAGAATCGGCAAGTGATAACCTAAAAACAATTCCAGGAATATTCTGGGCGAGTGTTCGAAATTGGCGCTCGCTTTTCGCAATCTCTTCATTTGCTTTCATTCTCATCATGCCACTTCCGATAAGAGCAGATGCAATTTCAAGAGCGTGAATTTCTTTCTGACTGAAAACTCGATCGTATGTATTCTCAAGAAAACCAACCACCCCCCATATGGTTTTTTCAAGGATGATAGGAACAAAGAGAAGAGAACGGGTATTAGTTAAGGTAAATACTTCCTGATCAGATAATGGAAGATCCTTTACTAACCGATACACAGGTTGCCTCTCAATTATCAATTCTTTAAGGATTGATTTTTCATTTTCCTCCCAGGATGGAATGACTAATTCATTTTCCTGATCCTGATGAGAGTTGGATTCAGACGACCACTGCATTCTCAATTTCATATAAGGGAGAGCCCATTTTGTATCAATATATTCAAACAGGCATACATTGTTTACATTTGTTGCTTCTCCGATAAGGCGAAGGGTATATTGTACACCTTCCAAAAATGAGGGGGAATTAAGAATGGCAGTTGCTGCGGTACTTACCGCTTCTAATATCACATTTTGTCGCTTGATCTCCTGTTCCATCAATTTGCGCTTACTGATATCATGGAGAATTTCAATAGCCCCTATAATAGTTCCATTGAGATCATAGATAGGAGCAGATTTAATCCATAACCAGAGTTTCTTACCGGTGACCGGATGATAAATCTGTGCATCTGCCGTGACAATATCCCGATCCATTACAAAATTGGTATATTTTTCTAAAATAGCAGGATTTTGGGTTAATATATAATCGATAAGAATTGGCTCTCGTCTGTTATAAAATACATTTGAAACCTCATAATTTCCTTTCCCTAAGATATCAGGTTTTATAACTCCTGTTAATTCTTCAATTGCACGATTCCATGTAGTAACCTTTCCTGCATTGTCGAGAACAAAAATAGGATCCGGGAGGAATTCCAGAATATGTTCCAGGCGTTGATGAGCTTCTTTAACGATTCGTTCTGCCTCAAGTCGTTCAGTAATATCCCGCCAGACAGATATAAACTCTTCAATTGAGCCATGTTCTCCCATTCTTGGAGTTGTTGTTGTTTCAAACCAGATCCAGTCTCCAGTCTTCGTGTGAAATCGAAATGTTGTATGAGGGAGATAACTATTCTCTACATCTATTTCGAACAACGAGTTGCGTTTCTGCAGATCATCACTATGAATAAATGTTGAAATATCGCTATCAATAAGTTCAGTTGATACATAACCGGTCAACAATTCACATGCAGGAGAAACATACCGTATTCTGCCATCTTTTTCATATTTGATGATAATATCCCTGACACTTTCAGTTATTACCCTGAGATTTATCTCATTTATACGAATAGCTTCCTGAAGAGATCGTTTTTCAGAGATATCTTCACCGGTGATTACAATTGCCGGCTGTTGCTGAAAAAAGGAGACTGATGAGATAGTAAAAAGATATGTTACTGGTTTATCTTCATAGGTAAAACTTGACTCAATTATTCTGGTCTCACTAAAAGTCACTAAATGAATTGTTTCGATGAGTTCTTCTCCGAAAATCTGGTCGAGATGAAGAGTTTCAATAGGAAGATCTTTAATCGCCTGATAGGTGGAATTAATCATTCTAATAAACGTTTCATTAGCCCATCTGATGGTGAGATTTGTATTTAAGATAATAAGCATATGAGTTGAAAAATTGAGAAGAGAGGAAGCAGGTTGAAGAGAGGAGAGAAAATATTTTTTTTTCTGTCCGTGTTGTCGCATCTCCACTTTTCCGGAAAGAACCAGACTATCCATATATCTTGCTATGGTATGACGATGGTGTCCGGATTTTTCTGATATATCAGAGATACTGAGAACATTTTTTCCTTTTGAAAAAACTGCCAGAATTTCCTCGAATATTTGATTTTGTTTCGCAGTCATAATTGGATTCCCCCTAATAAGTATTGTTTTTGGACTACAACAAGGTGTTATTTGCTCTTCATGGATAAAACCATATTTCCAAATATAAATGTTTACCAAAAAGAGGTCGTGATTTGTAAGGTTTTGCAGGTATCAGGGTGAAATTGCAGGGATACTCGAAATCGATCATTATTTTATCAGACAATGCATGATAGAT
>CAYRYR010000034.1:0-24977 GCA_964428385.1 uncultured Methanoregulaceae archaeon | reverse complement strand
GTAAGATGATCTCCATACAATCTGTATATTTAGAATATGGGAAATCAGCCTGGTATCGATATGGATAAAGGTCCTGAAAAAGTCTTCTAATACCTGGCAACTGCAGAAGGAATATATCAGGGTAATGGAAACGGGCTCACGAAAAAAACAGGTGTCGCACAGAGCCAAATTCTTTCATGCAAAAACTGCATTGAGATTTGAACACGTTTTATATATGCTGATATGGGGATTTGAACCCCAGTCGATGGAGTGAGAGTCCAACATGATTGACCGACTACACTATATCAGCAGGTGCCTACATACTTACGTACCGCAACTAGTTAAAACTGACGATTAGCATGCGATCTTTCAGTGTCATAATCCACATCATGTATTAAAGAACTTAAATCAGGCCTTAAATTAGTATAAATTTTAGACAATTCTCTTTTCACACCACACATATATGAGCTATCCCGGAGAAAGTAATAAGGAATGGCTGGAATCGAAGATCAAATAAAGGAGCTAGAAGACGAGATCCAGCGTACCTCATACAATAAAGCAACTTCCAAACACATTGGGCGAATAAAAGCAAAATTAGCCAAATTAAAGGATGATGCTGTCAACCGTGCTCTTAAAGCAGGGGGAAGTGGAGAGGGATACTCGGTTAAAAAATCCGGTGATGCAACCGTTGTACTCGTCGGGTTTCCGTCTACTGGTAAATCCACGCTCATGAATACCCTGACTGGCACAGAAAGTGAGACTGCAGATTATGCTTTTACCACGTTAACTGTCGTGCCTGGTGCCATGGAATATAAAGGTGCCAAGATCCAGATTCTTGATATACCAGGACTCATAGCTGGGGCAGCCCTTGGAAAAGGAAGGGGAAAAGAGGTCATTGCAGTCGTCAGAACCGCAGAAATCATTGTACTGCTCTCTGATGTCTTTAACCAGCAACATGTGGATATTCTCCTAAAAGAATTGTATGATGCTGGTATTCGGGTAAATACGCCAAAACCTGATATCACTATCAAGAAGACCTCACGGGGAGGTGTCCGGTTAAATGCAGTTGGTACACTTGATCTCGATCTTGATGAAGTTCGGTCTATTCTCACTGAACACCGGATAGCAAGTGCAGATATTCTTATCAGGGGAAATGCAACGCAGGATGAATTAATTGACAGTCTGATGGGCAGCAGGGTCTACATTCCTGCAGTCTTTGCCGTAAACAAAGTGGATCTCATCTCTGATAAAGAAAGAACTCTCATTGAGAAGAATCTAAAAGAACGATATAATCAGGATCCCATCATGATATCTGCTGCAACAGGGTATCATATGGAAGAACTGAAAGATGATATCTTTGACCGTCTTCGTTTTATCAGGGTCTTTTTAAAACCTCAGAGTGGTCCTGCCGACTTAGAAGAACCACTCATCATCAGGGAACATGCAACCGTCGAAGATGTCTGCAGAAAACTCCACCGTGATTTTGTTGACCGGTTCAGATATGCACGGATTTGGGGAACATCTGTCAAGCATGAAGCGCAGAGGGTGGGAATTCTTCATACGCTTGAAGATGAGGATCTTCTTCAGATAATCATTGATCGGTAAGATTCTGTAAGACCTCAGTAAGTGGTGCATCGGTCTTAATTCCTGTTCCTGTATAATGAACCCTGCTTGCAGCATACCCATTTTTTTCTAATTTTGCTATTACATGCTCAATTGGCGCTGGTGAAACCCGAATCCTTCGTGCCAGGTGATGATAATCATAAAAACTTGATGTCGGTAATTCCTGCTGCAAGAGAGAAAGTAAACGCTCAGTTCGGGTGACTGATGAAACCGAGGATGTCCCAATCATATTCCTTATCTCTTCAAGTGTTGAGAGGTTATTGATAGAGCCCATCCAGAGAGGACCGATGGGTTCAAGTGAAATATTACAATGCGGGCACACCTTAGAGGAAGGAAAAAGAGAATTTTCTTCTTCCCGATACATACAATGGTGACAATGGTGTACAAATCCAAGATGAGAAAGACTTTTATCTGCTCTCTTTGCCCCATCTGTCATAGAGAGATGTAATCTTACAAAATGCTCACGGCAAAAACAGAACAACGGATCTATGCCACGGTCATAGCGTGCTGCTGTTCGTGCGACACACCCTAGAAGGATACGAAGGCCGACCTCTGTGTGATATTCAGTATTAACAGGATTGGCACTGTAACGGCGAATTCCCGCTTTTTTATGTGCTCCACAGAGTGGTGCCGTATCAGTAGCGGTAACAAATAAATATCGTAATGCACTGGTCACCCCGGCATCAAGAAACGGTACCGGAGATCCAAATGGATCGAGGTCTACAACTGCAAAGTGTCTCTCCTGCATCAGTGCGTTCGCATCACGGCAGGTGACTTCAACCTCGCCGGTAGCAGTTGACCTATTCTGTCTGATAAGATCAATGGCAATTGGATTATGATCGTTTATCGTAACCGGAACACTGCATTCACCTGCAATCCGAAACCCACGGATACCAGAAGCTCCCATTGCGTCAAGATACGATGCCGGGTGTACGACTTTTGTCATTAAAACAGTCATATCACGGTTAAAAACCATCCTGGGATTGTAAAAAACCGGTCCGCTTCCAGGGGGAAAATGAAGCGATGTATCTGTCTTTGAGACCAGAATTCGTACGTTTCCTTCACAAACAGGTACTAACTCCATATTACGGCTCATATGTGGCGTTTCGATACCCTTATACCTATCTCTCTCACATAGCATAAGGAAGGGCGTGTGGCCTAGTCAGGATAGGGCGTCAGCTTCCTAAGCTGAATGCCGGGGGTTCAAATCCCTCCACGCCCGTTACTATCTATCATACTCTGGAACGTAAGATGATTCTTTCTGCGTACCTGACAATTACACGACCAATTAATGCTATCGTAGCAGGGTTGGCCGGTGTACTGGGTTTTTTTATTGCTACCGGTACAATAATACCGTCTGCCCTTGCCGGTTTTTTCATGATCTCTCTCATTACCGCTGCAGGGAATGTTATCAATGACTATTTTGACGTTGCTATCGATGCTATTAACCGCCCGGAACGACCAATTCCCGCAGGAAAAATAACGGCAAATGCAGCATTATGGTATGCAGGCATTCTCTTTCTCATTGGTAATCTCATCGGTATTTACACGAATTCCCTGATACCATTCTGTATTGCTCTTGTAAATTCAGCAATCCTGGTTTTGTATGCTAATAAGCTCAAAGCCATGCCACTTATTGGAAATATTGCTGTTTCCTATCTCTCGGCAAGCATCTTCATCTTTGGAGGCGCTTTTGCAGGCCTTCCCGGAGTTACTGCCAACCTCGCCGTCAGCGGGGCAACATTTTTTATTATGATGACACGGGAGATTCTTAAAGACTGTGAGGATGTAACTGGTGATGCCGCAGCAGGTGCAGTTACACTTCCGATTCAGATTGGGATACCCTCCTGTATTATCATTGCATGTATCTTCTCCCTCCTTGGTATTGCAACAAGTTTCTATCTTTATTTTAGGTGGGGGATCTGGTATATAATGGGAATTATTCCCGTAGACTTGTTATTACTTGCAGGAAGTATTGTTATTATCCATTGCAGGGATCCATTTTGTATCAAAAAGAAAAAAAGCACAACCATTCTGAAAGCAGGTATGTTTGCATCACTGGTGGTCTTTACGATATCAGCATATCTGCTGACATGAACCGTTGACGCGGATGGATACAAAGATTTTTTTTTGGAATCATATGTTTGTATCTTCACTAGGAAGATATTCTATGATTGATTCAGGAAATAATGAAGGATCGAGTCCTAACATGGCGATTTCAAAAACTGTATCCCAGTTCACTGACGTCTCTACACACCCGTCTTTATCAGAGACAACACCCATAGCAACATATCCTGCCTTGTCTGCCATCTCAAGACCCTCTTTAATCTCTATCAGACATCCGACGCCGATGACTCCTTTTATCTGGTATTTTTTTATCATTCGTCCGATAAAAGAGGATCCGGGAACAATAAAAACCCGGTATCCAAGACCTTCTAATACCTTTAGTGCATGACCTACCGTGCATAATCCACATGACCGGCATTTTAGCCCCTCTGGTCCAAGATGAGCCGGGCATTTTGCTGATCGAAGACACTGGGGTAGAAAAATAGCACGTTTTTCAAGAGGTATTTCTAAAAAAGCCTGTCGATTCAGGTTATTCTGCAATCCTGCCATAAATCGCCAGAAATCAGTATCATTAATACCGGCTACTCTGATGAGCCACATCATAAATGTCTCAAAAAACAGTATCCCTGCCTTTAAAAACCTGGGAAATAACACAGTGCCCGTTTTAAGGGCATAGAGTAGTAATAGCACAAGAATTGCACTGATTAACAGAGATAGCAGAACAAAAATTACTGCTACAATCCCGACAATGGTAAATAATGATTGAAATGTGAACGTAAATTCAGATATCATTCGTCATCTCTTGTTCTCCGTCAGAGGTTTTTTTGATTATCTGTTGTTGTACTTGGTTCCAGTCATCAGGCAGATGCAACAGGCCAAACTCGGTAATAATGCCGGTTACCATCTGTACAGGGGTTGCGTCAAATGCAGGATTGTAGACTGGTACTCCGGATGGGATAGTTATTTTTCCGTTACAGGTCGCGATTTCATCGCGTGAACGCTCTTCTATAGTAATATCTTCTTCGCACGACTCCATATCAAAGGTGGAGAGTGGTGCTGCAACATAGAACGGGATACTATGATAAGAAGCACAGACAGCATGCATATATGTTCCGATTTTATTGAAAACAGCATCTTTTGTTATTCTGTCAGCCCCCACAATAACCAGATCAATCTTTTTTTTGCGCATCAGCATAGCAGCCATTGAATCAGTAATAACCGTCACAGAAATTCCCTCACGAACAAGTTCCCATGCTGTCAGCCGTGCTCCCTGTAAGAGCGGACGGGTTTCACAGGCAAAAACACGTATATTCTTTCTTGCAGCAACTGCTGATCTGATTACCCCAAGAGCTGTTCCCCAGGTAGAACAGGCAAGAGCTCCTGCATTGCAATGCGTTAGAATGGTGCAATTGTCTGGGACTATAGAGAGACCTGTCTTTCCTATTCCTCTGCACATCATCTCATCTTCCTCTGCAATCGCATAGGCTTCTGTTATTGCTGCCTGTTGTGCCAGAGCGACCGTATCAGCACTGACAATCCTCTTAAGAACGCGCTCAATACCATAAAAGAGGTTAACTGCTGTTGGCCTTGTCTCTTTGAGATAATCTGCATCCTGCAGAACCTGGTTCACAAATGTAGGGTAATCATCAGTATGTAATAGACATGCTGCAAGAGCTACCCCATACGCTCCGGCAACACCGAGTGCGGGCGCCCCTCTGATAGCAAGACACCGTATTGCATGAGCGAGATCCTGTACAGAACCGGCCTTTTGTATGAGATATGTCTCAGGAAGAAGTGTCTGATCGATATAGGATATTTCCGGGATATCAGAATCAAACCAGAGAGTGTAATGCTCTTTAGCTTTCTTCACGAAGAACCCGCCTCTAACGTCTCAATGACGGCTTTCATCGCTGCAGCGCCACCTTCTGCCACAGTGTCAGGGATATCTTTTGGTGCACGACATGTTCCTGCAATGAAAATGCCTGGTTTAATCGTCTGTACAATATCTGTTTTTGCCTCCAGAGATGTAAAAAACCCATACTCATCAGATGATATCCCGAATCGTTCTACTATCTTGTGAGCATCACAAACTGGTTGTATTGCAACCGAAAGGACAACAAGTTCAGGATGCAGAATCTCAACCTTTCCGGTCTCAGTATCCTCAACCTGAATAGATATCGCCTCACCAGTATCGTAAAAGTCACCTGGAATGCCTCTGAGAAAACGTATCCCAAGGTTTTTCGCCCGTTCATAATACTCTTCATATCCTTTTCCATACGCACGAATATCAATATAGAGTATCGTAACTTCAATATCGGGATCCTTCTCTTTGATGAGGATGGCATTTTTTATCGCGTACATACAACAGACGCAGGAACAGTATGGATTGCCAGTTGCACTCATGTCACGGGACCCTACACACTGAATGAACACAATGGATTTTGGTGTCTCTCCATTTGAGAGACGGCGAAGCTTCCCCCCTGTTGGTCCGCTTGCATTTATCATCCGTTCAAACTCAAGACTGGTAATAACATCAGGGATTCTCAGGTACCCAAATCGCTTCTTCTCTGTCGCATCAAAGATATCATAACCAGTGGTTATGACTACAGCACTGGCAGAAATAGTAAACTCTTCTTCACAATCTTCATCATCCCGAAGAATTGCCTCTGTACCACAGACATCATAACACAGCCCGCAGTCAATACAGTGTATACTATCACGGATAACGCGATCAGGAACAACCTGTTGATGGGGTTTATATATTGCTTTTCTGACTCCGATACCAGCATCAAATTTATTGTAGACCTCAACCGGACAGACGGAAATACAGTCCCCACATCCATTACACCGATCCATATCAATATAACGGGGATGCCTTCTTAACTGAACCGTAAAATCTCCTGCCTCTCCGGTTATTCCAATAACTTCGGTGCAGGTATGGATAGTAACCAGTTCATGCCGGTCAACATCCACCATCTTTGGGGAGAGGATACACATAGAACAGTCATTTGTTGGAAATGTCTTGTCAAGCATTGCCATATGACCCCCGATGGAAGGCTCTCGTTCAATAAGATGGACCTGGATGCCATGGTTTGAGATATCAAGGGCTGCGGTTATACCTGCAATACCGGCTCCAACAACGACAACACTATTCATTTTTGTACCTCATTGCCAGTTTTGTATATTCGTGTGCATTTTTGATGATACCCTGATATTGTTCTTTATCAACCTCTCTAATAACCTTTCCTGGAACACCGATGACAAGGGAATGGGAAGGAATTTCCTTTCCTTCAGTGATAAGAGCACCAGCACCAACAATAGATCCTTCTTTTATGACTGCTCCATTTAGAACAATCGCTCCCATACCTATGAGTACGTTGTCTTCGATGGTGCATCCATGGAGTATTGCTCCATGTCCGACAGAAACATTGCGCCCGATGGTTACCGGAAAAGTACTGGATGTATGAACAACACAATTATCCTGAATATTGCTTTCTTCTCCGATAATTACCGCTGCTTTATCAGCCCTGATGACTGCTCCAAACCAGATATTCGCATCTTTCATCAGTGTCACATCACCGATAATTGTTGCGGTATCTGCAACAAAGACGTTGTCTGGAATAGTACATACATGAAAATTCATAATAGCATAGGAACTTAACTATTCAGGACTATGAAGGTTATGGTAGGTGGGACATTTGACCCCCTGCATGACGGTCACCGTCTGCTCCTGAATCGGGCTTTTGATATTGCAGGAGATGGTGGACATGTCATCATCGGGCTTTCGGGCGATGCGTTTGCGGCACGAAAAAAACACCCGGTGCGTCCCTTTAATGTAAGATTCAGGGAACTTACCGAATTTCTTAAGGAATCTACATTGCCTGCAACATGGGAAGTGGAAGAACTCCACGACCGGTTTGGTTCGACGTTAAACACGACATTTGATGCTATAATCGTGAGTGAAGAGACATTTCAGACAGCACGGGAGATTAACGTTATCAGGCATGATAATGGAGTTCCTTGTGTTGAGATTCATCAGATACGGTGTGTGCTTGCAGAAGATGGAAAATGGATATCAAGCACCCGGATTTATCGTGGAGAAATTGATAAGCACGGAAAAATACTTGGAAATGAAAAGGGATAAAAAATTGTATTACTCTATGATTCTCTTATTATCAGATAATTTTGAAACATTCATTCCTATGGTGTATTCAGGATATGGTTCTGATGTTGTCTTTTAGTAGTGAAAACTGCGATAAAAAGGGATAAATGGATAAGTTTAGAGAAAATGACTTGTAATATCAGATGCTAGGACCCAGTCACAGTAGGAACAGACAAGTCCGCGTGATTCCATAACAAATTTCGTCTGTATCGGTTCTCCGGCATTGGAGATACAGCCGGGATTTGGACATCTGACAATGCCAACGATAGTATCAGGAACGGTAACTCCTATTTTTTCAACGACATCGTGATCTCTGACAATATTAATTGATGCTTTTGGAGCGATAAGTGCTATTCGATCCACCTCTTCATGTGAGAGCTCCCGGTTCTCAATCTTGACTACATCTTTTTTGCCCATCAATGTACTCTTCACATGTGTAGCAACGCTGACAATCTCATCTGTACTCCCGGTAATACCAATGATACGCAGCACATTGAGTGCTTCTCCGCCGTTGATATGATCTATGACTGTACCATTTTTGATAGTTCTGATAACAAGACCCTGGCGGTATTTGGGTTGTTTCATAAAAGAACCTCCTGAAGCATCGCCATTCGTACCGGAATGCCATTTTCTGACTGTCTGAAGTACCTGGCATAGGGTAGATCATCAACACGTGGATCTATCTCATCAAGACGTGGAAGAGGATGGAGGACAATGAGATTTTCACGAACATCGGTAAAGAGTTCTGGGACTACTTTATAACTTGAAGCCACATGCAGGTATGAAGCGGCATCAGGGAACCGTTCACGCTGAATCCTTGTGACGTATAAGACATCCAGTTCGGTAATAATTTCTTCGATGGTAGGGTGTATTATTACATTCACTCCCATTTGTTCCAGATTATGAATGACCGGGTACGGAAATCCCAACCCTTCCGGAGATACCGTATGAATTGTTGCCTGGTATTTGGAAAGTGCATATGCAAGAGAATGGGTTGTCCGACCATAATTTAAATCACCAAGCATTCCGATATTAATATTATCAAGTGACATCGTCTCCCTGATGGTAAAAAGGTCAATAAGAGTCTGGGAAGGGTGCTGGCCGGAACCATCTCCTCCATTAATGACCGGGACATGAGAAAATTCACACGCCATTTGTGCCGCTCCGATACGGGGGTGCCGTAATACCAGAGCATCGACATATCCATTTATGACACGGATTGTATCTGCAAGTGTCTCCCCTTTCGATACGGAAGATACTTCTGGTCCTCCAAGATTGAGACAACTCCCCCCAAGTCTCAGCATTGCAGACTCAAATGACATCCGGGTTCTGGTACTTGGTTCAAAAAATAGTAAACCCAGAATTTTATCATGTAATGGATTGTCATGAGGCCATTTTTTCTGAATGATATCTGCCTTATCCAGCAATGAATCAATAGTATCACGTTTCAGGTCTCTGACAGAGATAAAATGTTGTACCATATCACACCACATCGTGATAGCGCAGAAATTCTGAGATCTTTTCTGCTGTATATTCACTATGCATATATGGTTTCACTTCTCTCACCGCTGAAGGGATGCATTCTTTTGAATTGACTGTAGAGACATTTGTGCTTTTCTGGTAATTTCAGGATCTGTGTCATATGTGCCCTGTTCTAAAATGTCAATAGCAGGAGCACCGATGGCTATCAGTCCGTTCCAGTCCTCTGATGCGTAAAGGTAAGCCAGCCTGTCAGTTGTATATTTCGGTACCCATCCCATGTCCTGTAAGAGTGTAAAGGCATCATATCTCACCTGACGATTCGCGTCTATTAGCATTTGTATGAGCATATATTGAGCAGGAAGTCCAATTTTTGCTATAGCCGCTACTGCAGCACTTCGGATTTCATTGTCAGAGTCCTTCATCGCGAGGAGGAGATGGTCAAGGACAGGAAGGCCTATTGATCCCATTGCAGTAACCCCCGCCAGTTTAACGACAGGCTCATCTTTCATAGCCATAATAAACAGATCAGTCCCTTCTGATCCGAAAGGTTTCAGACTGCTGATAATAACAGCTCGTATATCCGCATTCGGGCTTTTAAACCATTTCTTTAAAAGGGGTACTACCTTTGGATCACCTATTACTGAGAGAAGTCTGATGAATGGGATTACCTGATCATCTGATAATGAATATTCTTCCATCTTTATTTGAATCAGTGGAATAGCAGGTTGTCCTATTTTTGAAATAGCTGCTGCTACAATGAAAGGCAGATCTTTTCCATGTGCTGCAACAGCGTTTAAAAGTGGGTTTATAATGTCTGTTCCATGAAGACTCATCGCGTTTCCAAGAATATATGCGGTTTTTTTATCAGGGATGGCAAAGAGTTCAAAGAGTGATTGCCTTTCAGATAATCCTATAGATATGATAGTAGCAATAAGGATGGCATATTGACGTGTTGATGTATCCTGTTCTTCTCTCATTCGAAAGAGTAGTGGGGGTATTGCTGGTGCGCCAATTTCCCGTAACACTTCTCCGATGACCTTTGTAAGGGTATTATTGGAAAAAAAGAGAGGAAGAAGAGAAGAAAGAGCCGGTTCACCAATCTTTCCTAATGCAAGTCCTGCAATTGCGGCAACTGACTCATCAGGATCAGATAGCAGGGAAAGTAATGGTTCCACTGCTGGTTCTCCTATCGTTCCAAGAGCTGCAATAGCATATATTCTGATATCAGTATCTACGATCGCATGAATTAGAGGGGCAATACTTGGTGTTCCAATCTGAACGAGAATTGACGTGCAAATAAGCCCGTAGGACTCTTCACAGGAATGCATTGATTCTATGAGGGGAAGAACTACTTTTTCACCAGATGCAACGAGAAGTGATGTACTCAATTTCACAACTAATTCGTCTTCCGACTGAAGGCTTCTTAAAAGGATTGATGTCAAATCTGTAGTATCTTCAGATAAAATATTGAGGATATTTTCTGCTGCAGATGGAGAAGCATGGTGGGCAATTTCTCTGATAGTATCATCAGGGAAATTTTTAAACAACGTTTTTATTAATGTCGTCGCATGATTGCGAACAATACTATCCTGGTCTGTTATCAGCGGGAGAAGAGGAGGGATGGCAGAAATACCACTCTCTGCAAGAATATTCATAGCGGTTTCTGCCTCAGGTGAATCTTTTCTGATGGACGCAATAAGATCAGGTACGGCTTCATCTCCTATTTGTTTAATAATCCATTCAATATCTGGAGAACCTGGTTTTATCGGGCCTGATATCTCTTGTAATAAATAGGGAACTGCCGGTCTTCCCATTTTAATGAGAAGAGACTGTACACGCATAACGACATCATCAGAAGGATCAGAGAGGAGTGAAACCAGACGTGAAATGACAGATGATCCCATTGAAAAAAGAGACCTTGCTGCTTCATCCCTGACATCATACGAAGAAGAATGAAGCGCTTGTACCAGAATATCTTCACGTATTAGAGGAGCTATATTCTGTATCATACCAAGAGCAAACACGGCACTGTCAGCATCATCCTGCTTGATTACTTCCTGTAGTATCGGTACAGCATCTTCTCCTATCTTTTGAATGACATTTTTAATAGGTTCAGTATAGGATGCATCTTTTCCCATTCCATCCAGCAAAAGGCGTTCGACAGAAGGGGAACCGATTCGAGCAAGAGCTTCTGATGCAGTCTTTACTACTGCTTTATCCGGGTGGTGTATGAGTCGTATGAGGACCGGCACCGATGCATCACCAATATCCTCCATAATAGTGGCAATAATCGTCCGCGACTCTGTATCTGATGAAATAATCTCCTCTGCAAGAGGGTTAACCGCATCAGAACCAAATCGTATGAGAACTGTGCCGGCAGCATGTCTGCTATCAGAAGTCCCGTGAACCAGCTCATGGAGAAGAGATGGTATAACTGCCGGTCCATATCCGATAAACGCATCTATTCCCATGGATCTGGTTACCGGGTTGTGACTTATAATAGCCTCGAGAAGGGGTTCAAAGACAGTGTCACCTATCTGTTGTAAGATAAAAAATGTGAGAGATCGGTTTTCTTCAGTATCATCCGGCATTGCAGCAATCAGGTATGAAACCACATCCTGTTCTTTAAGGATAAGGATAGTTGCAGACCGGGCCTGTATCTCTGTATCTGCATTTTGCAATCCTTGAATAAGGTATGGAATTGCGGGTTTACCTATCTTATCAAGGGCTACTTCAGCAAGATCCCGGATTGTCTCGTCTTTATCTCCGAGAGCATGCATCAGTGACGGGATTGCCGGCTCCCCAATCTCAACCAAGGTAAATACTGCCCTTTCTTTTCCAGATATCGGTAAGGCAGAGAGTGATAGGATAAGTTTCACAACTGCAATCTCTCCCATTCTGACAAGCGTCTGATGACTCATCTCAGCTATAATCTCTGTATCAGTAGCATACAGTGCGATAAGATCGTCAACTGCATATGATCCTACCATAGCCAGACTCTGTGATGCTGCATCTCTGATAACTGGATCAGGGTCTGAAAATAGTTCAATTGACACCGGGACAGATTTTGAGGTTTTTAAATTGCCCAAAGCCAGGAGTGCTTCAACCCGAAGGGGTCTCTCTTTTCGGGATTTGGCAAGTTTGATGAGCCCGTTATAATCTCCCTTCATGCGCATAGCTTCTGGATCAGGCCTGAATAAACGTTTCATCTAATAATGTAGCCCCAGATTTCGGTTTGATTTCAGTGTTGGTAATTATGATAATTCTGGATAATTGTGTGCCTCATAGAATATGCCTTACTGAACCTATCAGGCAGAATAAATTAATCAGTCGTATTTCCCTTTTAAGTTTGACCAGCCGGTATATCCACAATACAAACAACCAATTCCGTTACAATGTCTACACATACGGGGTGGATGCTCTACAAATACATACCCCAGTGTATCACAAAAGCAACACCCTTCCCCTTCACAATGGTTACAGATTACTTTTTCGTATTCTTTACTTTTATCAGTCATTACAATCTAACAGGAACTATTATGCATCAGATAATTAAAAACTTCAGATCTGATTCTGTTATTAAAAAAGTACGGGCCTGAAGGGATTCGAACCCCTGACCTACGGATTAAGAGTCCGTCGCTCTGCCAGCTAAGCTACAAGCCCTTGTGCCTACATACTTCATCATTCTTTAATATATAACTAACGGAATGTGATTTTATATCGACATTCAGAAAAATGCTCCTTGACAATCATAGTATGGAGAAGAAATATGAAATTGTTAATTGCATAACTTTTGAAAATTTGCCTTAATCTATTTACTGCGATTAGGTTGCACATCTTAAAATATCCTCTTTATCACTTTGATTATTCCCAGGAGTTTTGCTGTGCATTATACTATATGTCCTGTCACTTTCATTCAATATCGCAGATTTTGTATAATTTTGCCATTATCTATAATATCTCATGAATTCATATCTACTGGTATATGCCTGAGCATGGCACACGGGGGAGATCTGATTCGAAGACGTATCTCATTTGTGGATGTGGAAGTGTAGGATATCTTATCGTTGAACAGCTCAAAACAGATCATGTCCGTCTTTTTATTATGGACAAAGAAGATGAACGTGTCCATGAGTTGCGTGAACAAAACCTTGAAGCTGTCCGGCAGGATATGAATGATCCTCTTATGCTCTCAGGAATTCCCCCTTTTGATGCTGCATTTCTCGTCAGCGACAACCATGAGGCAAACTACAATGCGGTACAACTCATAAGAAGGGAATATCCTGATGTGTACCTGGTAGCACGTGCCATTGATCCTATTAGTGAGCGGATCCTGCGTGATGCAGGAGCAGACCTGGTATTATATCCCCAACAGGTTGTAGCAGAGACCGCGGTGAAGTGCCTTAAATCATTTCAGAGAAACCGGCTCTCTCAAAATCTCGTATCGGCTATTAATGAATGCAAAGGGACTCTCTGTATTGTAGCACATACAAATCCGGATCCTGATGCTATATCCAGTGCCATGGCTCTTGAAGCGATAGCATCCCATGTAAACCCGGATCTGAGGATACGAATCCTGTATGATGGAAACATCGGTCACCAGGAGAACCGGGCACTGGTCAACCTGTTGAACATAAAAATGGAGCGTCTTGAGGCGGATACAATCTCAACCTGTGAACATATTGCCATTGTGGACAGCTCAGGGCCCGGCATTAATAATGGACTTAATCCCAGGAGTACTGTCGATATCATCATCGATCATCATCCGGAACCAAATACCGAACTTATCTGGGGACGATTTCGGGATGTCAGAACCGGAGTTGGAGCATGTGCAACCATCCTTACTCATTATCTGCAGGAACTTCAGATTGAACCTGATGTGCGTATCGCAACAGCACTTATGTACGGGATTCGTTCTGATACAAAACATTTCAGAAGAAATGTAACAGATAATGATCTTGATGCATCAGCGTTTCTCATTCCGTTTATTGATAGCGATCTTCTGGAGAAGATAATGTCTCCTCAGTTTTCCCATGAGACGATAGATATTCTTGGAAAAGCCATACTGAACCGTAGATCAAAAAATGGATATCTCTTCTCAAATGTCGGATATGTCCGAAACAGGGATGCCCTTCCCCAGGCTGCTGATCTATTAATTAATCTTGAAGGTATCAGTACTGCCCTGGTATATGGGATATCTGATGATGCCATTATTATATCAGGGAGAAACAGGGATATGAGACTTAATCTGGGAAATGTCATGAGTGAATCCTTTGGCAGAGTGGGAGATGCCGGTGGGCATATCAGTATGGCTGCAGCATCGATTCCCTTGAGTATCTTTTCTGAGGTAAAAGAAAAAGAGGAACTCTTAAACCTCATCATAGATCCTATTCTTCAAAAGTTTTACCGTCTTGTCGGGCTTTTAGAGGATAAAAATGGTGACTTATAGCAGGTGGGAACCGGTATATCAGGAAATCCTTGAATATTTCTCTTTTGATCGCACTGAAGACGAACGCGCAGCGAGTATTTTGTCTCATCTGACTGACAGGGATGATGAGGAAACACTTGCATATCTTATCAAAAATAAGGATGTTACCATCTGTGGTAATGCTCCAGTCTTGTCTGACGAGCTCGACGTTGCAGAAAATATTGATGGGACCATTATCACAGCCGACGCTGCAACTGATATTGTAACAGCACACGGAATCATTCCTGATATTATTGTGACTGATCTTGATGGAGCTGATGATATTGTGGCAGACTTAAACAGGAAGGGAACGGTAGTCGTTGTTCATGCCCATGGTGACAATATTTTCCTGTTACAAAAATGGATTCCACTGTTGACCGGTCCGTTAGTCTGCACGACCCAGGCAAAACCCTTTGCAAATCTTCATAATTATGGTGGATTTACCGACGGAGACCGGGCAGTATACCTTGCAGATGCACTTGGGGCATCTTCGATACGCTTCCTTGGATTTGATTTAGATGATACTGATGTAGATCCAATAAAAAGAGGAAAACTCATATTTGCGCGACGTCTTCTTGCTGATATTGGGTATATCCTGTAATGAGATGAGTGAAAAAATGAGATGAAAAAAACAGCATATATTATTGACGGGTATGTTGACGAGCCTGCATGTCTTGGGGTTCCCCCCTATATTTCTCCTTATATAAGAACCGTAGCTGGGCTTCTTACTGAGGAGACATATGATGTCAGATACCTCACCATAGATACTATTCGAAGTGATCCTACCCTATTACTTGGTCCTGCAGATTCAGATCTGGTAATTGTTATTGCCGGAGTAACCGTTCCCGGCGCTTACCTTGGAGGGACACCTGCTACAAATACTGAAATCCAGCAGATAGGGGCTATTTTAACATCACCCATAACCTGCATCGGGGGACCCATTGGATTTGGTTATTCAAGTGGTGGTGGTGTTCCTGCAACCCGTGCCGAATTTCATGGTTATGATGTTGTCCTTTCCGGAAATCCTGCTACATCACTCTCTCATATGCTTGCTGGTGATGAGGAGGCAGGAGAACTAAATTATAGTCTGCTTGATCCCTGGGCAGTAACCGGTGCTCCTATCATCAGGCAGCATCCATCATTTCCCAGAATAATGTGTGAATTAGAGACTTCACGGGGATGTTCACATGCATACACCGGGGGCTGTTCTTTCTGTACAGAACCGCTCTATGGAGAACCCGTCTTTCGTGAAATATCAGCTATTTCGGAAGAAGTATCTGCACTCTATGATGCAGGAGCACGGCATTTCCGTCTTGGTCGACAGCCTGATCTCTTAACGTATCAGAGTCATGGTGGGGAATTTCCAAAACCTAATCCTGACATGATACAGAAACTCTTCTCTGCTCTCAGACAGGCAGCCCCAGACCTACGGACACTTCATATTGATAATATCAATCCAGGGACCATTGCCAGGCACCCTGATGCCTCAAAAGAAGCCCTGGCCGCTATTGTTGCAGGCCACACGCCTGGAGATGTTGCTGCATTTGGGATGGAGAGTGCCGATCCCGCAGTAATTAGTGCAAATAACTTGAAAGCAACTGCTGACCAGGTTATGGATGCTATCAGGATTGTCAATGATATAGGTAAAAAACGTCGGAATGGGGTACCGGAATTGCTTCCTGGATTGAATTTTATTGTCGGGCTTGCAGGTGAGTCAGCTGATACATATCATCATAATCAGGTATTTCTAGAGAATGTCCTTTCCAAAGGTCTTCTGGTAAGAAGGGTGAATATCAGGCAGTTAATGCCATTTATCGGTACTCCCGCATTTACTAATAATACTCTTTTAAAGTATGACCGGTTATTCAGGACCTTTAAAGAATGGGTCAGAACTAAATTTGACCGTCCAATGCTTGAAAAGGTCTTTCCTATCGGTACTGTTCTTACTGATGTCATGATTGAAGAGAGTAGTACTACATCATTTGGCAGACAGATGGGATCATACCCTATCCTTGTGGGAATCCCACAGTCTCTTCCAAAAAATACTAATGGAGATGTGGTCATCACAGGATATGGGATGCGTTCTGTGACTGGTTTTATGACTCCTATATCGATTAATGAACTTTCAGTTCATGCTCTTAAATATCTGCCAGGCATTGGAAAGAAACGACTCTCATCATTGCTTGTAAAAAGACCGTTCTCATCTCTTGCTGAATATGAGGCGTTGGTTGGAATAACTCCTGCTGATTCTCATTATGTATTTACATCTCCTTAAGTTCCATCACCTTCATGATATCAGTTCTGGTAATTATTCCAACAATATTCTCATCTTTAATGATAGGAATGCGACCGATTGCATGATGCGTCATTAATCTGAGTGCATCTATCACCGGAGCGAAAGGAGGAAGAACAATGCAGTCTTTACTCATCACATCTCTAACCTGCATCGCTTCCCGATCAATTGAACTGGCACGGGATAAATCAGTGAGTGTGACCATGCCAATGAGATGACCGGCATCGACGACAGGAAATCCGAGATGTTTGGTCTGATACATCAGATCAATGACATGTGTAACAGCTTCTGACGGACTCACTGTCATAACCGGTTTTGACATAATATCTCCTGTTGAAACATCTCTTAAAAGAAAATTATATCGTGTTGCTTCAGACTCCTGTCCTGCTCCGATATAGATGAAAAATGCAATAAGAATAAGAAACGGACTGAAGAAAATACCTATTAGAGCAAAACAGACAGCAAATCCTTTTCCGATAACTGATGCTATCGCAGTTGCCCTGTAAAGTGGCATCTTTGTTGCAAGATATGCTCTGAGAACTCGTCCTCCGTCCATAGGAAATGCAGGAAGCAGATTAAAAAAGAAGAGAATGATGTTCATAATAGCCAGATAACCAATGCAATAGATAAGAAGACCTGCAACAGCTGTATTTGTGACAATGGCATTGATGAGAAATACTATAATAATGCAGAGTATTCCAATTCCACAGCTTAGTAAAGGCCCGGCAGCAGCCATCCTGATTTCAACCTGTGGATGCATTTCTGACTCTTCCATAGCAGCAACACCTCCTATCATCAGGAGTGTTATGCTCTCTATTTGTATTCCTGCCCGTAAAGCAACAAGTGAATGAGCAAGTTCATGAAAATAAACTCCGATAAAAAGTGAAATGGCAACAATACCTCCGAGAATATATGGCATAAAAGGGAGTGTAATCAGGGATGTTTCAATAGGAATATGAAAGACATCGCTCACAAAAGCAACACTATATTCAATATTTGTCCCAATTAACCAGGCAAAAAGGGGAATTATCAACAAAAAAGTAAAATGAATCATTATTGGTATCCCAAAAAGATTCCCGATACGAATAGAGCCCTCCATAAGCAGTACATTTTTTACTTATCTGGTATAAATGTTCAAATGGTATCATGAGGACACAGATAACGGATCTTATAGGGTTGAGGGTATACACAGAGAGTGGGTTATATGTTGGTGAAGTGGAAGACATCATTCTGGATATCGATGCAAAGCGCATTGATGCCCTGGCAATAGGCACATTAAATAAGGATCTTATTGATGTAAAGAAACATAAAGGGATAAAACTTCCATACAGGCTGGTAAAGAGTATTTCAGATGTGGTTGTTCTTCGTAATATTCCTAATATGTTTAAGGGAACTCAGATGGAGTAATAATGCAGGTGCCCGGAGAAGAGATCAAAAAACGCGAGATCTATACCGATATACGGGCACTGGGGCCTGTAATTATCAGGCTTGATGGCAGGGCATTTCATCAGCTTGCACAAACAATGCAACTAAAAAGACCGTTTGATGAGCAGTTCTCATCAATAATGGCGGGAGTCTGTGAGTATTGTATCAGGGATAGTGGTCTGGCGCCAGTCTTTGCTTACACTTTCTCTGATGAGATTAGTCTTTTTTTAAATACACTCCCCTTTAATGGCAGGATAGAAAAACTGGATACAACATTTGCCTCATATGCGGCATCTGTATTTACAATTCTTGCCCGGTTACAGCACCCGGTGGCATTTGATGCACGGGTTATTCCCATTACGATGGATATTATACATCCTTATCTTATCTGGCGGCAGAATGAGGCATGGAGAAATCATATCAATGCATATTGTCAACAGGCACTGGTGAAAGAAGGATTTTCTACATCTGAAGCAGCAGGTATGCTATTTGGGATGCCAGCTTCTAAACTCCATGAAATGATGTTTCAGCGGGGTGTCAACCTTTCACAGACTCCGTCATGGCAACGGCGGGGAATTCTTGTATCTCGTGAAATAATACAAAAACCTGGCTACAATAAAAAGACTGAAAAAGAGATTGTTACTACCAGGAGAATAATACAGACAAATCGTGATCTGCCCCTCTTTTCTTCGCCTGAAGGAGAAGAATACATAAAAAAGCTCTGTGTCTGAAAGGTGAGATTGAACAGTATCATATTGTAAGACTGTGGGATATCACACAAATGGATGGCACATCATCACCTCTTCTATGGTAACATAATCCGTTATGATGTAATTGGGAAAGAATACAGATTCATTAATCTGCATCATATTACACAGTTATTTTTATAAAAATTCGCCAAATAGCAACCTATAGTATTTATCTAAAAAATGGTAATACTATTTACCATGATAAAAAAAAGTATGCCTACCTATGAAGAAGCTGTTCTGTTTCATGGACACAGTTGTCCGGGTCTTGCCATTGGATACCGTGTTTCTGAACTGGCATTACAAGAACTCGTAACCGGCAGATCAGAAGACGAAGAGATAGTGGCTATTGTTGAGAATGATGCATGTGGTCTTGATGGCATTCAGTTTGTAACCGGATGCACTATTGGAAAAGGCAATCTCATTTTTAATGATTATGGAAAACAGGTTTATACTTTTGTACGGCGTGACGGGAGTGATGCTGTTCGAATTGTTCAGCACCCAAAAGAAGTCACAAAAGAATTAGAATCAATGCAGGATATGACTGCCCGTGTTTTTGCAGGAACCGCTACACAGGAAGAGAAAGAATTATTTGCATCCCGTCGGGAGGACGATATCACATTTCTTCTTACAGCTCCTCTGACTGATATTTTTTCATATACACATATCACTCCAAAAATCCCGCAGAAAGCACGTATATTTCGTTCTGTTCCCTGTGCAAAATGTGGGGAAATGGTATCTGAATCACGTGCACGGGTAGAGAATGGGATGATTGTCTGTATCCCCTGCTTTTCTGCTTATTCACGTGGCTGGTAGCGAACATAATGTTACTTTTTTTTTAAAGATAATAATAACAATATTCTTTATGTAGATCATGTAACACTATTACATGATTTTTTGGAAATCAGATCATAATGTAAGAATTATTATTGCATTGTTATGTATAGCCATCCTAATTCCTGTATCTTATGCTGACGACTCTACACGTACTATCACTGATGCCCTTGGCCGGACTGTCATTATTCCACAAAATCCTGACTCGGTTATCTGTTCGGGTTCAGGATGTCTGCGCTATCTTACCTATCTGCAGGGTCTGGAGAAGGTTATTGGTGTTGATGACATAGAGATTAAAAATTCTCCCTTTGAGTCCCGCCCATATGCATTAGCTCACCCGGAGCTGGCGACTCTTCCTGTTTTTGGAGAATTCCGGGGAATTGATGATCCTGAAAAGATTGTCATGTTAGATCCGGATGTTATCTTCAAGGTAATGACAACTGAGGAGGATGCTGACGAACTAGCAGCAAAGACCGGTATCCCAGTTGTAGCCTTAAATTACGGAGATCTATTTTTACTTCGTACCGATATGAACCAGGCATTACGTATTATGGGAGATGTTATCGGTGCCTCTGATCGGGCAGAAGAGGTTATAGCATTCTTTGAAGAGCGGATAGAGGATTTAAACTCCCGCACTGCTGAAATCTCTGAAGATGATAAAAAGAACGTATATGTTGGTGGTGTTTCATATGCAGGTGCACATGGTATCGTCTCAACAGATGCCGGGTACCCGCCCTTTTTAATGGTAAATGCAAAGAACCTTGCAGGCAATCTTGGTATAGGACATGTAGATGTAGCAAAAGAACAGGTTATTGACTGGAATCCTGATATTCTTTTTGTTGATCTTGGCACACTACAATTGCAGGGAGAGCGGGCAGATGTGATATCTGAGATAGCTGATGATCCCTCCTTTGCTATTATAAATGCGGTATCAAATCATGAGATATTTGGATTACTTCCCTATAATTACTATAATACAAACCAGGGAAGTGTCATTGCAGATGCGTATTATGTAGGTAAAATCCTGTATCCCAAACAATTTGAAGATATCAACCCTGAATCTGAAGCAGATGAAATTTATGAATTTCTCGTTGGAAAAAAAGTATTTTCACAACTAAATCAGAACGCTATTGCAGGTCTTGGATTTACTCATATAGATCCTGCATCGGTATGATTTATGCAGGATGTGAATAATGCATCTGGATCATGGTTCATTACCAACAGCTTACATCAGGCATACCAAAAAGAAGTGTGCGATTATTATCCTGGGGATTCTTCTACTGTTTCTCCTTTTTTTATATTCTATTGCAGCAGGTGCTGTTTCCATCCCGGTTAGCGATGTGATAAAAGCCATGATAGGAGCAGAAGTCTCTACAAAATATGATATCATCATCAGAAACATCAGACTTCCCCAGGCACTGACTGCCATTGTAGCCGGGGCCGGGCTTGCTGCTGCCGGTGTTGTCATGCAATCGATTCTGCGTAATCCCCTTGGGTCACCGTTTACTCTTGGAATTTCCCATGCAGCTGCTTTTGGAGCTGCTTTTTCGGTTATTGTTCTTGGATCTGGAACCATGCAGAGCACTCAGGCACAGGCAGTTTCTATCACAAGTCCGTTAACAACAACAATGATGGCATTTCTCTTTTCCATGATAGCGACTGCCTGTATCCTTCTCATATCACGCCTGAAACGTGCATCCCCGGAAGTTATGATCCTTGCAGGTGTGGCAATCGGTTCATTATTCACCGCAGGAACGATGTTTTTACAGTACTTTGCAGATGATACACAACTTGCTGCAGCATTATTCTGGACCTTTGGGGATGTTGGACGTGCTGACTGGGAAGAACTGGGTCTTATAACCTTAGTGGTTCTGCTTACCGGGATTTACTTTTACTGGCACAGGTGGGATTATAATGCTATTGATACTGGTGATGAGACTGCAGCAACACTTGGTGTTCATGTACAGCGCCTGCGCCTTGTTGGTATGATATTAGCCTCCTCTGTTACGGCATTCATCATTGCATTTTTAGGTGTTATTGGTTTTGTTGGTCTTGTCGGGCCGCATATGGCCCGCAGGGTCATCGGTGAGGATCACAGATTTTTGTTTCCGGCAACAGTTGTCACCGGAGCTATCCTGCTGCTTGCATCTGACACGATCGCACGACTGATTCTTGCTCCTCATGTTTTGCCGGTAGCGATTATCACCGCATTTTTAGGAGCTCCGGTATTTTTAATCCTGTTGATTCGGGGGTATTCATAATGATTTTATCTGTTGATGGAGTATCATTTTTGTATCAAAGCAGATCTGTCCTTAATAACGTCTGTTTTGATCTTGGGAAACATGAGGTTTTGGCAATTCTTGGACCAAATGGTGTTGGCAAGACAACGCTTCTCAGATGTATCAATACCGTATTGACTCCGAATATGGGAACGGTATGTATTGAAGGAGATAATCTTAATTCCCTTTCTCGAAATGAGATTGCACGCAGACTTGGATATGTGCCTCAAAAATGTGAAATTGGACGTATTACTGTTTTTGATGCTATTTTAATGGGGCGAAAACCTCATTTGGGTTGGCAGGTATCAGAGAAAGATCTGCGAATTGTTCAGGCAGCGATTGAGCGGCTTGAGCTCTCCACACTCTCGCTTAGATACCTTGATCAGATGAGTGGTGGAGAACTTCAGAAAGTCGGTATCGCCAGGGCCCTTGTTCAGGAGCCACGTCTGATGTTACTTGATGAACCGACAAGTAGTCTTGATCTGAAAAATCAGCTCGATATTCTAGCGACCATTCGATATATAACACAAAATCATGATGTATCAGTGGTAATGACGATGCATGATCTCAATCTGGCATTTCGGTACCTGGACAGGTTTATCTTTTTAAAAGAAGGATCAATCTATGCTGCAGGAACCAGGGAAGAAATAACCGCGGAGATAATAGAACAGGTCTATAATGTGCCAGTTGAAATTGGAATTATCGCAGGTCAGCCGGTTATTGTACCCCTTATAGCTTCATAACAATACAGATCATCGTTATATCGTATAAAATTTGATGAGGTTATACAAATTACACATCTAACACCAGGGTACCTGTATTGCATGAAAATTACTAAAATGAAAATATGACTGAAATTACACTTACACCAATAGGTCAGATTCATTCTCCTTATAAAGAGAAAGGAGACGCACCTCGTCAGGGAGCAGGGTCTGATAAGAAGATGATAATAGAGATATTTCCTGAGTATGAATCAGGTCTTGGTACCATGGATGGTATCAAATATATCTATGTTCTCTACTGGATGGATAAAGCTGACCGGACACGCCTCAGCGCTCAGAGGTCTGACTGGAGCAGTCCACGCCCTGTTTTTACCATACGTTCTCCGGATCGACCAAATCCCATTGCCATTAGCATTGCACGGATCTATAAGGTATCAGGCCGGATGATTGAAGTTACCAGGCTGGAAGCACTTGACGGGTCATATATTATTGATATCAAACCATATGTTCCATCTATTGACAGTATTCCCAATGCCTGAAACGATTGTATCGTATTTTATTTGATAAGAGGTACGCAGGGCAGGAATTTTCCCAACCAATCAAACACAATTTTCTCATTGAGTATATCGAACTTTGTTTCCATACTTAGCTTTTATCTCATTTGCGTAGTTCCTTTAATTATGATGGTGATTCATGATCTTCCTATGGTAGCCTGCATTCACCACAGATGTATCCTTCCTAAAGATAGGCGGGTATATTGCACTCGGGTTTTTGAGAACCTTTTAATCATGAGTAATTTTTAATTCTCCGTTCTATCTGTATATGATCTATCCATCTGATCATGACTCATAAATACTCACCTGCATAACATCTATATTAATTTAGGTGACATCATGATTGACTGGTTATGTATAGGATTAATCGGACTCGGTTTTCTGTTTACAATTGCCAGATTATCATTGATATTTGAGGTTCCTCTCATTGTAAGTATTATTAAGAAGTTTTTGGGAATCATCCTGTTTCTCATCGGGGGCAAAATAGGGTACTTCGGTTATAAACGGGTCAAATTAGCAGATGGATAATTCACTTTCCGGACACACAAAAAAATGATAACAACAACTGAACGATCCCGGTTTGTAATTCTGGCACTTGCAGTCGTAGCTTTTTTTATGGATGGTATTGATGGTTCCATCATTACCATCGCCCTGCCACAGATTACCGAATCATTTAATGCGGGTGTTAATATTGCTTCATGGGTTGTTCTCATCTATTTCCTGGTCATCTGTTCATTCATTCTAATCGTAGGCAAAATCATCGAAAAAACTGGAGCCTCACAGATATTTCTTGTAGGATTTGCTATTTTTACCGTGGGATCACTTCTCTGTGCTCTTGCTGATTCTATATTCCTTCTGATTGTGTTTCGAGCCCTGCAGGGAGCAGGTGCCTGTTGTTTGGCAGCTGCTTCCCCTGCGCTCATAGCCCTGTACCTCCCTTCGAAAAAACGGGGTGTTTCGTTTGGAATTCTGGCAGCATCCTCGGCAGTTGCCTTTGCAATTGGTCCGGTTATTGGAGGTGCTATCCTGGAGGTCACAACCTGGCACTGGATTTTTTTAATTAATATTCCAATTGGTATCAGTGCGGTTATTGCAGGATATATTATTCTTCCCCGTGAAAAACCAGAACTCAGATCTCTATCCTTTGATTATCTCGGTGCGTTGCTGATTTTTTTAACGACCATTCTATTGTTCCTCTTCATTACCAGTGGAATCATTGCAGGACTGCCAGTCGCCCTGACCCTCTGTGTAGCAGCTCTTGTTTCCGCAGCAGCACTCGTCATATGGGAACGGCGGACAGATGATCCGGTACTTGATATGGATCTTATTACGAGACGACCTTTT
>CAYRYR010000033.1:18449-25593 GCA_964428385.1 uncultured Methanoregulaceae archaeon | reverse complement strand
ATTATATCCTGCCTAAACATGATGATATGGTATCACTTGGTTTTTAGACAGAACCACTGGCAGAGAATCTATGAATAATATAAAAAATCTGATAATACTTCAACCGCCAGTCATCTCCTCAAAGCAGGAAATAATTTTAGAGGAACCTGAGCAGAAAATAGATGCTGATGTAAACATCTGTACGTACCAGGAGATTGCAACCGAGAATCAGAATAAATAAAGATCATAAAAAACCATGCATACTATGTAGTATCTCATCAAAATACCTGAGGATATGAATGAGTTTGTTCGACAACTGAGTCATCTTCTATTTGGTCTTCTGATTGCCATCTTCATTTATTTGGGATCCGCACCTGTGGTCATAGCGGTTTTATCATCAAGTATTTTTGCAGGTTTTCTCTTCTCTGATGCTATCAGCAGAGGAATGTATATTCCACTCATCTCTCCAATCGTTGGACATCTGGAACGTGATGTTGAGTACCCCGGAAAAGGAACACTAGTATTTTTGATAACGGCTCTCTTTTTAACAGCCGTCTTTCCCGGTCTGATTGCTGCATTGTCTATTCTTGTTCTTGCAGTACTTGACAGTATCTCTACGATTGTAGGAATAACTTTTGGTAACCATAAAATATATCAAAATAAATCAGCAGAAGGGACACTGGCGGGAATCGGAGCAACATTTCTGGTTCTTCTTATATTTATCCATCCTGTGGTTGCGTGTATTACAGCATGCATCGCCGGTATTACAGAACTTTACTCCCCGGTTGATGATAATATGACAATTCCTTTGATAACGGCCCTAACTATAGTATCACTATCCCTTTTTTCAGTAATTATGTAATTTTATTCTGAATTATTACAGAAGATCCAGATATGGATTGAAACATGTTTTACATGACCTTTCCATACCTTCAAATCATCATTACCCAGGTTTCTCTCAATAAGAACAGCAATTATTAACCCTTCTCACACCGACAGAAATGAGAATGAAAAATCCGTTCCATGTCATGATAATCCCAACCCTTGGATGTCCTTCAAACTGTAAATACTGCTGGAGCTCAGAAGAGGGATCTCCCATTATGACGGTGGAAACCGTCAGAGAAATAGTCACATGGCTGCAGGGATTCAAAGAAGACAGGGTAACCTTCACCTTTCACGGGGGTGAACCACTCCTTGCAGGTCCTGACTTTTACCAGGAAGCTCTAGCTCTCATTTCACAGGGATTACCCCATATGACACCTGAATTTGCCATCCAGACGAACCTCTGGCGGATGACTCCTGAAATCGCAGAGATATTTGCAGAGTATCATGTTCCGATTGGTTCATCCATCGACGGGCCACAGGAATTAAATGACCTGCAGCGGGGAGACGGATACTTTGAAAAAACAATGAAGGGATATGAGATAGCAAAAAAACACGGGCTATCAGTCAGGTTTATCTGCACCTTTACCAATCACTCATTCAAACACCGCCAAGAGATTGTCAAATTCTTTTTAGATAACGGATTTACCTTAAAACTTCATCCGGCTCTCCCATCACTTCGGGATACCAATCCGGAAAAATGGGCTCTTGCACCTGAACAATATGGGGATCTTTTAGTGTATCTCCTTGACCAGGCACTTGAACATATCAGTGATATCGATATTATGAATATCAATGACCTTGTCAGGTGTGTCTTTACCAGACAGGGAAATGTATGCACCTTTGCTGACTGTATGGGAAGCACCTTTGCAATCGGGCCTGATGGGAGTATTTACCCCTGTTACCGGTTTGTCGGTATGTCTGAATATGTAATGGGAAACGTGTACGACCATCCAACACGTGACGATCTCACCAGATCGAATGCCTGGAAATTGATGCACGCGTATAAGGATTTTGTTGATGTCACCTGTAAGGACTGTTCGCATATCAGATATTGCCGGGGTGGATGCCCGTATAATGCTATTGCACCTACTAACGGGGAGATAAAAGGAGTTGATCCTCACTGTACTGCATACAAACGAATATTTGATGAAATAACAGATCGGATGAATACTGAGATGTTTGAATCACCTCCAATGGGAATGCCAGGATTTGGTACATCCCCGAAGCTTAATCAAAAACCGGGAATTATGGCGCTTATGCACAAGATTGTAATGCAGTAAAAAAAGTCTATATCATTACATCTTTTGATGTTCTCTTCCTTTTACTTGCGGTCAATGTTGTATTCCAAAATTGGCCTGTAATGGGCATCTGCTCTAAAAATGGCGTATATTCATATTAAAACCTATTTTTTTATTCGATACATTTTGAAACATAAGTACCTGATAATCATTCATCCCTATCAAAAAGTATTGTTCTGTGATTTTCTTCTAATAAGAGATGCATATATCCCAACAATACAAAGGAGGGTGAAGAAGATGAAGAGATAATGAACACTCGCAATGAATTCCGGATAATATCGAGGGACAATCTCAATTCTGCCAATGACTAATGCAAAGACCATCATGACGATACCCATTGAGAACATCTGTCCAAGTAGCCGCATCGTTGCAAGGGTGCCCGATGCTACACCATAATATCTCTTCTCTACTGCACTCATGATTGCATTGGTATTTGGAGATGAAAAAATACCAAATCCCACGCCAAGAATTACAAGAGCTATCAGAATATACCAGATAGATGTGTTTTCTCCCAAAAATGTCAGAAGAAAAATGGCTATTCCGGATAATCCCATTCCAACTGATGCAATAACTCCCGGATCTGCATGATCTGATAACCGGCCAGAGAAGGGAGAGATTATCATCTGCATTACTGGTGCGGTTACCAGGATGAAACCTGCATATTCAGGAGAAAAATTATGGGTGTACTGAAGAAACAGACTCATGAGAAACGAGACAGAATATGTTGCACTATAATTTATCAGTGCTGCGAGATTTGAAAACGCAAATATCCTGTTTCCAGAGAAGATCCGTATATTTAACACGGGATATCGCGTTTTAAGTTCTTGCCTGATAAACAAACAGGTACAGAAAAGACCGGCTAGTATCAGGAACAGACCAGATGCATCGGGGAGAAGAGAAAAGCCATACATGACCATCATGAGTGCAATACCATAGAATAACGCCCCCACAAGATCAAATCGCTCCTGATTACATTCTGCCCATTCTCCTTTTAATTTAAATCGAACAAGAATGATTGCAGCGATTCCAATGGGAACATTAACCAGAAAAATGCTTCTCCAGCCCAGATATGTAGTTAAAAAACCACCAAGAAACGGACCAACAGAGAGGCCCAGATAGACTGCTGTGGTATAAAGTCCTAAAGCAGATCCCCGCTCTCCTGGTGGATAGACCGACGTGAGAATAGCAACCGCAGTTCCAAATATCATAGCACTTCCAAGACCCTGCACAATCCGAAGAGCAATAAATGCCTCAGAAGAGGATATCAGGGTCATACAAAGTGATGCAACTGCAAATGTCCCGATACCACAGAGATAGACCTTCTTTCTCCCATATATATCTGCTATCTTTCCAAATGGAACGAGAAAAACAGCACAGGAGAGAAGATATGCAGTTGTCACCCAGGAAAGAGTGATGATATCCATGTGAAATTCAGTACTAATTACAGGTAAAGCGATATTGACCGCAGAGCCGTCAAAGGGAGTGATAAATCCAGCTAAAATAGCCAGAATCAGTACTATCCGTTTTTCAGCAGCAGGGACTGGCGAACTGAAAGAAGGAGAAAGAGCTCCTTTAGTACAAAAAAAACGATCCAACATCTTTCCGTTCATATGTATTCACCACCGGTATAGTATATCATTAATAGAAAACTTTCTGGACGTTTACCTTAATTTATGAAGCGCAAATAGCTTTTAAACCTTGGAATAACCTTTGTTTCACTTCAGTTATTCCACGAAGTTTGCAGTGCATATAAGTAGTACTATACAACCTGGATCAGGTTGAATGTATGTATTTTTAAATAGAGAAATACTATTTTTAGAGATGAGAAAGGTATTTTATCCAGTATTCATTGTTCTCATCATTGTGACAATATGGTCGGGAATAGATGTAACGGTTCTTGCTGATGAGAACGCTATCTACCTTAATGATATTCTTGATTCATATATCGTTTCTGATGAACCTGGCATGGTCATCTATGTCAGTGAGGGAGAAAATACCTTATCAGCTATCGGTGGTCTTTCAGATCTTGTGAAAAAAACACCAGTTCACATGAGTGACCGGTTCCGTATTGGAAGTGCAACAAAACCATTTGTCGCAACCATCGTTTTGCAACTGACAGAAGAAGGACTCGTGGATCTGGATGCACCACTGAGTTTGTATCTTTCGGCTGATATTGCATCACACATCGCAAATACAGATAGTGCAACCGTCAGGCAGACGATGCAGATGAAAAGCGGTATTCCAGATTATATGACAGATGCATTTGATGATGCAGTAGAACAAGACCCCATCCATCCCTGGACTGCTGCTGAAGTGGTGACCTTTAGTTATAATATCCCGGCAGATAATCTTCCGGGTAGTGAATTTGTCTACTGTAACAACAATTATGTCCTGCTTCAACTCCTTATTGAGCAGGTAACCGGCAATTCGTTAGCAGAGGAATTAGAGACACGAATATTTGATCCTACAGGGATGAATTCCTGTTATCTTGAAGATCCGGCACATATTGGAGACGGAATCATCAGAGGATATGCGTCTGATAATGACAGATTTGTTGATGTCACCATGGAGAATGACGGGCTTGGACTTGGCGACGGGGGGATTATCGGGACAGCCGAAGATATTGCCAAATTTGTGCCGGCTCTATTGAGCAATCACTATTTCAGCAATGATATGCTTTCTCAGATGCTTACCACGGTTCCAGATGACGAGGATGAAACATATGGTCTTGGGATATCAGTGATACAGACACCATATGGCGAGTTAATCGGTCACGATGGTGCATCAGGCGGATTTCAGTCTTCAATGTATTACCTGCCTGATACTAACATGAGTCTTGTTATCCTGACAAATAACTTTGATTCTGATGTTGTTAATGATGTCAGGGAAGAAGTAACACGATTAATGACAGATACAGTAAATGAAGAGACTGAGGAAGACTAATTTTTTTACAGGGAACGAATCATGCTGGTATTTTCACTACCTGACATCGGAAATATCAAAATGAGATTTTAGATAATTTAACAGAGGATATTCTACCGAATTTGTTGTGATATGTCTATCGTAAGACTGGTATGCTTTTACCAGAGTGTGTACCTTTTCTCCGTTATGATACCTAAAATTCTCTCTCCTGATTAGAAATCTGAAAACCCGCATGATAGCCACGTCAATGTCTTGCGATACATGCTATCAGGTACTGCTCCTGACGTATTCAGACAAGGTACCAATTAATTGATTCACTTCTCCTTTTGGTTGTCCTGACCTTCTACGCCATTATCACCAGTTACATCCCATAGTATTCTAAAAAGCATCAAGTATTGCATTTTCTACCGATAAAAGATCCAGACAGTGCCATTTTATAAGAAAACGCTGAAACCCCGGATTGTCAGTTCATATGAATAGTGGGGAGAAAAAAAAGTGTCGTTGACAACAATATCCCGATACTGCCAAACTCACAACCTTCCGATTATCGCAATCCTTATACAATCGTGGGATAATAGCATTGTAATGCTACATACACGCCAATTTATGTTGTGTTTTTGTTGTATCAGTCTTTTTTTTCTTTCTGCAGGAGTTCTTGCTGATGCGATGAATCTGGTTGAAGATTTGAATATTGGTTCTGAAGGAGAAGGAGATGGACAGTTTCTCTGGCCGTGGGCAATTGCCCTAAGTCCAAACGGAACAATATATATTACAGATATATTCCGGTGTGATATCCAGGCCTTCACCCCGAATGGAACATTTATTACGAAATGGGGTCAGCAGGGAAGTCTGGATGGTGAGTTTCTCTATCCGCAAGCAATTGCGGTAAGCCCTGATGGGAGCATCTATGTCGTTGATTCCGGTAAAGCTCAGCATGTGCAGCAGTTTACGTCTTCCGGTTCGTTTATCAGATCTTTCGGGGAGTCAGGATCAGGACCGGGAGAATTTTCTGCCCCAATCGGTATCGCAGTAAACAGCACTGGATATGTCTATATTGCTGACTTGATGAATAACAGTATCGAGATATTCACCACAGACGGGCAGTACCAGGAGACATGGAATACAACAAATGGTATGCCACCTGATTTTCTCTACCCGATGTCAATAGCAATCGATCAGGATGATGCTGTCTATATCGGTTTATGGCAAGATGCAATATATAAGTTTTTACCTGACAAAACTCTCGTACAACAATGGCAGTTGCCAAACTGGAAATACGATTATCATGTCACTGCTGTCGGTCCTGATAAAATCCTTTATGCCATTGGGATTGATCATGTTATGCCCGGAGATTCTGCAACAATCTATCGATGTGCACAAGACGGGACTGTCGAACCCATGCTTACAGAAGGTAATTTTAATTTTCAGGGAATCGGGGTGGATGAGCAGAACCGGTTTTTCTGTACTAATTCAAACCGTGAATGTGTTGCACGACTGCTGCAAGGGACTAAAACACCCGGACTGCCGGTTCCGAACCTGGTATGGTCAAAATCCCTTACTGAAGGGAGCATCATGGATAGAGGAGTTAGTAATTTCATGACAACAGATGGGGGTTTTATTGAGACCGGTGCCATCTGGAACGGGTATTGGGGAGATGTGCTGGTTTTAAAAAAGGATAATAACGGTGCAACCGAGTGGATGAACTCATATGGAGGCAGTGAATCAGATCAAGGGAATAAAATTATCGGAACACAGGATGGAAATTTCATCCTGAACGGATATACTAAATCTAATGATGGTAATGTAACCGGGAACCATGGAAACGGGGATTACTGGGGAGTTATGCTTAATGCAACCGGCACATTGCTATGGGAAAAATGTTATGGAGGATCTCTCCTTGATTATGGTACTGATATCCTTGAGACGGATGACGGAAATTTCATCCTGGCCGGGTATACTAACTCTGTTGATGGTAATGTAACCGGGAACCATGGGGGACGCGACATCTGGGTTGTTAAGATAAACAGAGAGGGAGCCATTCTCTGGCAGAAGTGCTATGG